>JBAYPJ010000123.1:0-7848 GCA_041677785.1 Novosphingobium sp.
AGGATCTTGCGGTCGGTCGGGCTCAGGCGATGTTCCCACGCCGGCATTTCGCCCTGTCGCCCCTCATGGATCGTCGTGTAGATCGCGTCGATGTCGCCGCCGTAGACCCAGCTCTGGTCGGTCAGGTCCGGCGCCCCCAGTTCCACGCTGCCGCGCCCCTGCTCGCCATGGCAGACGACGCAGTTCGCCGTGAACACTTCGCGGCCCTTGGCGACCGACGCGGCCTTGCCTTTCGCCCATGCCGGGTCCGACAGGGTTTTCACGTAATCGGCGACCGCGAGAACCGCGTCGTTGTCCAGGATTCCGTCCTTGCCGAACGCCATCATCTGGCTGATGCGGGTGTCGGCGGACGCCGGGCTGTTGACGCCCACCGCGATCGTGTGCGCGATCGCGTCGGGGGAGCCGCCCCACAGCCAGTCGCGGTCGACGAGGTTGGGAAAGCCGGGATTCCCCGTCGCGTTCATGCCGTGGCATGCTGCGCAGTTGTCCCCGAACAGGCGATGGCCGTCCTCGCGCACGTAGGCCAGCAGCGTCGGGTCGGCCCTGATCTGGTCGTAGCCCAGGGTCTCGATCTGCCGCAGCCAGCCGGACCGCGCCTCCGCGGCCGAGTTGACCCGCTTGGCGACGATTTCCTTCTGGTCATGGTCCAACAGGCCGCGCGTATAGGTCTTGCCCAGCGGCCATGCCGGCATGAGGACCCAGTAGCCGAGCGAAAACAGCGCGGTCACGATCAGGAAAAACCAGACCGCCTTGGGGACGGGGGTGTTGAGTTCCTTGATCCCGTTCCACTCGTGGCCGGTGGTCATGTGCCCGCTATGGGGATCGCGCTCGCTTACCGCCACGGCTTGTCCTCGTCTTCAATGATGTCGCGCGCCGCCTTGTCGAACCGGTTCTTGTTCGCGGGCCAGCAGGCGTAGATCAGCGCTACGGCCGCCATCGCGAGCAGATAGAAAAGACCGAAAGACTTGGCGAAGCCGACCAGCGCCTGATGCTCGATATCCATGTCCAGCCCTACTCGTTCGGTGCCGGCGGCCGGTGCGCAGCGTTGCTGAGCTTGCCGAGTATCTGCAGATAGGCGACGAGCGCATCCATCTCGGAAACGACGGTCTTGTCGCCGTCGAATGCACGGATGTGCGTCGCCTCGCCATAGCGCTTCACCAGGCCGGCGGTATCGTCCTCGGGCGATGCCTGCGCGACCGCATCGGCGGAGGCGTTTGCGATCATCTCGTCGGAATAGGGCACGCCGACTGCCCGAAGCGCGCGCAGGTCGTCGCCCAGATGCGTGGTCCGCAGCTCGTTCTCGCTCAGCCAAGCATAGCGCGGCATGATCGATTCGGGCACGACGTCGCGGGGGTTCTTCAGGTGGGCGGTGTGCCACTGGTCCGAATACTTGTCCCCCAGCCGCGCGAGATCGGGGCCGGTCCGCTTGGACCCCCAGAGCATCGGATGATCGTACTTGGATTCGACCGCGAGCGAGTAGGGCCCGTAGCGCTCCACCTCATCCTGCAGGGTGCGCACCATCTGCGAATGGCAGGCGTAGCAGCCCTCGCGGATGTAGATGTTGCGCCCGGCGAGTTCGAGCGGCGTGTAGACGCGCATGTCGGGATCGTGCTCGACCGTGTCGTCGATCGTGAAGAGCGGCGCGATCTCGATCAGTCCGCCGATGCTTGCCACGACCATGATCGCCACGGCCAGCGCGATGGACTTGCGTTCGATGCGGTAGTGGGTTCCGAACATCGGCGCTTATTCCGCAGGCTGGAGATGGGGGAGGGGCGTGTCGCCCGAGGCGGCCGACGCGCTGGCCGGCTGGCGGATCGTCATCCAGAGATTCCAGCAGCCGACAAGGGCGCCGGTCAGGAACAGCAGCCCGCCGATCGCACGCGCGACGTAATAGGGATGCATCGCCACCATGCTGTCGAGGAACGAGTAGGTCAGCGTGCCGCTGTCGTTGTAAGTGCGCCACATCAGGCCCTGAATGATGCCCGAGTTCCACATCGCGAAGACGTAGACGAGCGTTCCGGCGAGCGCGAGCCAGAAGTGGACTTCGACCAGCGCGGGCGAATACATCCGCTCGCGCTTCCACAGCCAGGGCACGACGGCGTAGATCGATCCGAAGGTGATCAGCGCGACCCAGCCCATGGCGCCGGCATGGACGTGTCCGATGGTCCAGTCGGTATAGTGCGACAGCGCGTTGACCGAGCGGATCGCCATGAACGAGCCCTCGAACGTCGAAAGGCCGTAGAAGACCGCGGCCATCATCATGAACCGCAGCGTCGCGTCGTCGCGCACCTTGTCCCAGGCCCCGTTGAGCGTGAGCAGGGCATTGGCGGCGGCGATCCACGATGGCACCAGCAGCATGACCGAGAAGGTCATGCCCAGCGTTTGCACCCATTGCGGCAGGGCGGTGTAGTGGAGGTGGTGCGATCCTGCCCACATGTAGAAGAAGGTGATTCCCCAGAAGCCGATGATCGACATGCGGTAGGAGTAGATTGGCCGCCCGGCGCGCTTGGGCAGATAGTAGTACATCATGCCGAGGAAGCCGGCGGTCAGGAAGAACGCCACCGCGTTGTGCCCGTACCACCACTGCGTCATCGCGTCCTGGACGCCCGAGAACAGCGAATAGCTCTTCACGCTGGCCAGCGAGGTCGGGACCGCCAGATTGTTCACGATGTGCAGGATCGCCACCACCAGGATGAAGGCCAGGTAGTACCAGTTGGCGACGTAGATATGCGGCTCCTTGCGGCGCGCGAGCGTGCGCAGGTAGAGCACGAGGTACGTCACCCAGACGATGACGAGCCAGATGTCGGCATACCATTCGGGCTCGGCATATTCCTTCGACTGCGTGATGCCGACGAAATAGCCCGAGACCGCCAGGAGGCAGAACAGGTTGTAGCCGACGAGCACGAACCAGGGGCTGAACTGGTCCGGCATCCGCGCGCGCGAGGTGCGCTGCATCACGTGGAACGACGTGGCGATCAGCGCATTGCCGCCGAAGCCGAAGATGATGCCGGTGGTGTGGGCGGGGCGCAGCCGGCCGAAGCTCGACCAGGCGGCGTCGAAGGTCAGATCGGGAAAAGCCAGCAGCCAAGCGACCCAATCGCCGACGAACATGCCGAACACCGCCCAGAGCATGGCGATGATGATGCCCGCCTTGCTGGGGTCGTCGTAATAGCTTTCCAGCCGCGCCTCGGACGGTTCCGGGGCGAAATAGCCGTTCAGGATCACGGCCAGCATGCCCAGGCTGAACAGCAGCACGATGAAGCCATGCACCTGCATCGGGTCCGCGCGCGCGGCTCCCGCAGCGGCCATCACCAGGCCGACGATGGCGAGCACGACAAGGATCGCAAGGCTCCGTTGGCGCTCGTTTACGGTGAGTCCTGAAACCACGCTTAGAGTTCCCTCCTCCGGCATGTGGCGCCGCCTAACATTAAACGAGTATTTTTTATACTACTATTTGTGGACATAGATCAGCGCCGCGCAAAGCGGTCGGGCCGCGCGTGATTCCAGTTGTCCTGGTAGAAACGGGAAGCGGCCCGTCCCTCGATCAGATCGTTGGGCGCGGCGACATAATGCAGTCGGTCGAACTGCCGCACCTCGGTGGCGCTGACCCGGTGCACCAGATGGTGCGGCTTCAGTTCGTCCGGGTGGCTGAGGCCGGCGGCGGCAAGAAGCTCGGCCAGCGCGTGCACGGTTCGCGCGTGAAAACGCTGGACCCGCTCCGCCTTGTCGGGAACGACGAGCGCGCGGGCGCGCCGGGGGTCCTGAGTCGCGATGCCGGTGGGGCAGCGGTTGGTGTGGCAGCTCATCGACTGGATGCAGCCCAGTGCGAACATGAAGCCGCGCGCCGCATTGGCCCAGTCAGCGCCGATCGCCAGGACGGCGGCGAGGTCGAAGGCGCTCACCAGCTTGCCGGCGACGCCGATGCGCACGTGATCGCGCAGGCCGGCGCCCACCAGCGTATTGTGGACGAACAGCAGCCCTTCGCGCATGGGAACGCCGATATGGTCGCTGAACTCGACCGGCGCCGCGCCGGTGCCTCCTTCGGCGCCGTCGACGACGATGAAGTCGGGAACGATACCGGTCGCCAGCATGGCCTTGACGATCGCCATGAATTCCCATGGCAGGCCGACGCACAGCTTGATGCCCACCGGCTTGCCGCCGGACAGCACGCGTAGCTGCTGGAGGAACGCCAGCAGCTCGGACGGCGTGTCGAAGGCCGAGTGGCGCGCCGGCGATATGCAGTCGACACCGGCCGGCACGCCGCGGGTCGCCGCGATCTCGCGCGTGACCTTGCGGCCCGGCAGCACCCCGCCATGCCCGGGCTTGGCGCCCTGGCTCAGCTTGAGTTCGATCATGCGCACCTGGTCGCAGGCCGCCAGTTCGGCGAAGCGGTCGGGATCGAAACGCCCGTGCGCGTCACGGCAGCCGAAATAGCCGCTGGCGATCTGCCAGACCACGTCGCCGCCATGCTCGCGGTGATAGGCGCTGAGGCTGCCTTCGCCGGTATCGTGATAGAAGCCGCCGCGCGCCGCGCCCTGATTGAGCGCGCGGATCGCGTTGGCCGACAGCGCGCCGAAGCTCATCGCCGAGATGTTGAACACGCTGGCGCTGTAGGGCTGGTGGCACTGGCCGTTGCCGACCGTCACCCGGAAAGCGGCGGCGTCGGGGACGGCGATCGGCGTCAGCGAATGCTGGATGAACTCGTATTTGTCGGCATAGACGTCGACGAGGGTGCCGAACGGATGGTCGGAGGGGTCCTCTTTCGCGCGGCGATAGACGAGCGAGCGCTGCGCCCGGGAAAAGGGCGTCGCGTCGGTATCGCTTTCCACCAGGTACTGGCGGATCTCGGGCCGGATCATCTCCACCAGCCAGCGGACATGGCCGATGACCGGATAGTTGCGCAGCACCGAATGGCGCCGCTGCAGCAGGTCGCGGATGCCGAGCAGGATCAGAAAGGCGAATGCCGCCAGCAGGACGCCGCCCCAGAAGCCGCCGGGCCGCAGCACCAGCGTGACGATAAGCCCCAGGATGCAGAGAAGAAACGCCGTGTGTCGCAATGCCATGACCGTACCGGTTTTCCGATTGTGTGATTCGGGCCCCGCCGCCGGGACAAGCTCTTAGCGGAATTGCGAAAAGCGCAACATGGCCGAATCGCTTCCGTTGCGGACAATGCCGCCGGCGTTGCGGGAGAGCTGTCGGCAGGTTTCGGCAAACGCCGCCTGGCCGCCTGCCGCGACGTCCCGGCCGATGCGAAGTTGACGCAGTTGACGGTGTCCAGGGGAAAGAGACCGCCCCCTCGTGCGTGCCGGACGGCGCCGTCGCGGACCCTTGTGGCGTCCGATACGGGAAGCCGGGCCGTTCCCTTGCCGATAGCCGATGCGGCGCGTGTAGGAAATTGCGCCGCTTCCCTCCGGATGACCCGAGCGGTGTGCGTTCGTATAATGCAATCAAGTCGCAATAGCCGGCCTTCGATCGGTCGGATGTCGGTGCGTCCGGGGTGGCGAAAGGCGCCTACGCCGGCCGGAAGCGCCCGCCGCGCCGCGTTCGGGTTGACGGGGTGCTTTCCTCGTGTAAGTGACGCTAATGCGAATCAGTCGCAGTTAATAAAGGGGTATACATGGGGGCTTTCCCGTTTGCCGCGCAGCCCGGACCGAAGGGCTGTTCCCGCTCGCTTGCTTTGGCCAACCGTCCCGCCGGACGCCATGCGCGGCCGGCCTGCGCTTCGCTGGCGCTGGCATTGGCGATGCTGGCCGCGCCTGCCCAGGCGCAGGATAACGACGGCTATTTCTGGATCGACCGGCTGAACCAGATCGTCGTCAGTGCCACGCGCACGCCGGTGAAGATCGAGGACGTGCCGTTCACCGTCTCGGTCAAGAGCGACGAGCAGATCGCCGACGAGATGGTGAGCGACATCAAGGACCTGATCCGGTTCGAGCCGGGCGTCAGCGTCCAGCGCCAGCCGGCGCGCTTCAACGCCGCGCTGTCCGCCACCGGGCGTGCCGGCAACACGGGCTTCACGATCCGCGGCATCGGCGGCAACCGTGTGCTGATCCAGGTGGACGGCGTGCGCGTGCCGGACGGTTTCGGCTTCGGCGCGCAGAACGTCGGACGCGGCGACTATGTCGACCTGGGCCTCATCAAGTCGGTGGAGATCCTGCGCGGCCCCTCCTCGGCGCTCTACGGCAGCGACGGCCTGGCCGGCGCGGTCAGCTTCGTGACATCGGACCCGGCAGACTTCCTCGAAGGCGGCAAGTCGGTGGGCGGGCTGGTGCGCGCGGCCTATTCGAGCGCGGACAACGAGTTCGCCGAGACCGCCATCATCGCCGGCCGGTTCGGCGACTGGTCGGCGATGGCCGCCTATACGCGCCGCGATTACCGGGAACTCGGCAACAAGGGCGAAGTGGACGGCACCGGCGCGGCGCGGACCAAGCCCAACCCGCAGGACGGCCGCTCCAACGCGGTGCTGGGTCGTCTCGTCTATGATCCGGCCGGCGGCCACAAGCTGCGGCTGACCGGCGAATATCTCGATACGCGGCTCACCACCGACGCGCTGTCCAGCCGCAGCGCCACGGTCGACCTGCTCTATGGGCGGGATACCGGCCAACGCAAGCGCGTGAGCCTCGACTGGAGCTGGGAAGGCGAGGGCGTGATCGATTTCGCGCGCGCCGCCGTCTATTGGCAGGATGCCGAGGACGTGCAGTTCACCGACGAGGATCGCACCCCGGCGGCCGACCGCGAACGGCTCAACACTTTCGACAATCGCGTGATCGGCGCTTCGGCGGAGGCCCGCGCCGATTTCCGGACGGGCGGCATCGCCCATCGGCTGGTCTTCGGCGGCGACCTCAACCGGACGCGCCAGCGCAGCCTGCGCGACGGCGTGCTGCCGACGCCGCCGGACGTGTTCCCCTCGCGCGCCTTCCCCGTCACCGACTTCACCCGCGCCGGGTTCTTCCTGGGCGACGAGATCTCCGTCGCGGAAGGCGCGCTGACGCTCTACCCGGTCCTGCGCTTCGACTGGTTCAAGCTGGCGCCGCGCAGCGATGCGCTGCTGCCCACATTCAGCGCGGCGAAGCAGGATGGATCGCGCCTGTCCCCGCGGCTGGGCGTGGTGTGGAAGCTGGACGACACCGTGCGGCTCTTCGCCAACTACGCCACCGGCTTCAAGGCGCCCGAACCGGGCGAGATCTTCGCGTTCTATGAAAACCTGGCGTTCGGCTACATCGTCTCGCCCAATGCCGACCTGCGCCCCGAGCGCAGCGAGAGCTTCGAGGGAGGCCTGCGCCTGTCCTCGCGCCATGTCAGCCTGGACGTCACCGCCTTCTCGGCCCGCTACAAGGATTTCATCGACCAGGCGACGGTGAGGGGCGCGGGCACGTCCGCCGATCCCAGCATCATGCAGTGGATCAACATCAATCGCGTGCGGGTGAAAGGCGCCGAGGCGCGCTTCGAGGGCCGGGCGACGAACGGCCTGCACGCCACCCTCGCGCTGTCCTATGCCACCGGCGACGCGATCGATCCGGCCGGCGGGAAGACTCCGCTTGCGTCGATCGACCCGCTCAAGCTGGTGATGGGCGTCGGCTATCGCGATCCCGGCGGGCGTTTCGGCGGCCAGATCATTGCGACCCACAGCGCGCAGAAGGAACTGGACCGCGCGGCGGGCCTGTGCACGCCGGCGTGCTATCGCCCCGACGGATTCACCATCCTCGACCTGACCGCCTTCGTGAAGCCGATCGAGGGACTGACGCTGCGTGCCGGCATCTTCAATATCACGGACAAGAAATACGCATGGTGGAGCGACGTTCGCGGGCTTTCGGCGACCTCGACGGTCACCGACGCCTACACCCAGCC
>JBAYPJ010000124.1:0-7796 GCA_041677785.1 Novosphingobium sp.
CGGCCCGCGAGGTCGCGGCGCTCGTGAACGAAATCAGCCGCCTTCGCGCAGGGAGGGCGGGCACATGAGCGAGCGCCCATCGCGACGCGGCTTCGCCAAGCGCCCCGCCGACGCTGAGCAATGGATCAAGGCGGCTGACACGCCGCCACGCGATGCCGCCGCTTCCAGCTTCACCGCGCGGCTGACCATCGACATCACGCCGGATCTGCGCGGCCGCATCAAGATCATCGCCTTCCAGCGCGGTGTCACCGTCGCCGACATGCTGCGCGCGCTGCTCGAGCGCGAATTTCCTCCAACCGATGGAGCCCCCTCATGACCGGCACTGCGGCCCCCCGCGTGCGCGGCGGTCCGATGCCGCCTGCACAGCCCCACGAAGACATGACCCATGTCGAACTGACGTGGGTGGAGAAGAAGATCGAATACTGGATCAGGTTCGGTCGCCAAGCCCACGAACAGATTCTCGACCGCCGTCGGCGTGTCGTCGGCTTCCAGCCGAACGCCGTCTTCGCCTTCGTCCGCTGGGCCGCCAACGACTACGGCACCATCATTTCGCGCATCGACATTCTGCGCGCGATCGTGCCGGGTCAGTCCTATCAGACGGTTCCCTTCGTGCGCCCCGGCGGCGAAATCCTGCTGAAGGTTGAGGGCTGGCCGAAAGTCGAGGACGTGCTTCGGCACATCGACGCCATCGAAGCGCTCGGCGTCGATGCCTGCGACGTCGCGCCGGACCATTGGCGTCACGTCGCTCATCGGGCACAGGCCGGTCACGCACCGCGTCCATACACGGCCGAGCGCCATCTGGCGTGGCTCAAGCGGCGGGAAATCCAAGGATGACCCGTTCCGGCTATGTCAAAGCCACGGCTATCGCCACGCTCGGCGTGGCGCTCGCCATCGCCGTGCCGACATCCACCAAGCTGGTCTGGAACGTCACGCCCAGCGTCCCGATCGGACTCTACAGCATCGCGCCTTCCCATCGGCTCGAAGTCACCGATCTGGTCGCCGTCCTGCCACCCGAACCGCTGGCCGGTTTCATGGTCCGGCGCGGCTATATCGGTCCCGATTTGCCGCTGCTGAAGCGCGTGATGGCGCTGCCGGGACAGCGCGTCTGTCGCACCGGCATGGCGATCACCGTCGATAACGTGCCGCTCGGCGATGCCCGCGATCGCGACCGCATCGGTCGCGAACTGCCGATCTGGCAAGGCTGCCGACGGCTCGTCGCCGGTGAAGTCTTCCTCATGAATCCGGACGCGGCTGACAGCCTCGACGGGCGCTACTTCGGTCCGCTTGCCGACACCGCTGTGATCGGCCGCGCGACGCCCGTCTGGACCGACGAAGACGGCGACGGCCGCTTCGTCTGGCGCGCACCGACGCGCTGATTGCTTCCATTTTTCCACCCGCAACCAAGGAGACTTCCCATGCAAATCGGTATGTTCACTCGCGAAGCAAACGGCTTCACCGGGCAGATTCACACGCTGACGCTCGCCTGCGATCTCGCCATCATCCCGGCCGAACCCTCCGAGACGGAGAACGCGCCGGACTACCGCGTTCACCAGGGCAGTGACGAAGGTCCAGAAGTCGGCGCGGGCTGGATGCGCACCGGCGAACGCGCCGGCGAGTACGTCGCGCTAGTCATAGACGATCCCGCTTTTCCGCATCCGATCCGCGCCAATCTCTTCCGTGACGACGACGCCGGTTCGGCTTGGTCCCTGCATTGGAGCCGTCCGTCCAAGCGCGACGCAAAGGACTGACGCCATGCAGCGCGCCGTCCTTCTTCTCCTTTCCGGCCTGGTCCTGACAGCGAACGCGGCGTTGCCCGTTCGCGCGCAGACCTCGACACCGGCGCGCACGGCATCCGTCGATCCGCACGCCGGTTACGTCGCCGAAGCCTCGCAGCGCTTCGGCATTCCCGAAGCGTGGATCATCGCCGTCAAGCGCGCCGAAAGCGCCGGCGACGTGCGCGCGATCTCTTCGGCCGGTGCCATGGGCCTGATGCAGGTGATGCCCGACACATGGGCAGGGCTTCGCGTGCGCTATCGGCTCGGTCGCAATCCTTACGACCCACGCGACAACATCCTCGCGGGGACGGCCTATCTGCGCGAGATGTACGATCGCTATGGCACGATCCCCGCCATGCTCGCGGCCTACAATGCAGGACCCGGCCGCTACGACGAGCACCTCGCGACAGGGCGTGCGCTACCCGCCGAAACCCGCGCCTATGTCGCTCTTCTCGCCCCTCAGCTCGGCTCCGCAGCGCTGTCGAGAGGCGCGCCCGCTGCCGCACCTCCGCCGCCCGATTGGCGCGAGGCCCCACTGTTCGTCACGCGATCCGCCGACGCTCGTTCTGCCGTCGGGACACCATTCGGCGGCCGCTCACTCGACAGCCGCTCGTCCCTTCCGGCTGCACCGGATGGCGACGGAGGACCGCAGGCAACGCCCATCGTTCTTGCCCGCGATGATACCGGAGACCCGCAATGATGGCGCGGCTTCGCATTCGCACCGGATCGGGCTCCAGCGTGTCATGGAGGGCGCGAAGGAGGGAGACAGGCACAACAACCGCACGATGGCAGGATAAAACGGCGCACCGTGCGCTTCGGTCGGTTGGTTGTTTTTGCTGCATTTTTAGACGCGTTGCGCGCCGTGCCGGGGTTACGCGCACCGTGCGCCGAACCCGCAATCCATTGGGCTTGCGCGAATTTTCGCACCGTGCGGGGCTGCGCCATGGCCGATGAAAACGAATTCCGTGTCCGGCCTGGCCGCATTCGCTCGACCCGCGCGCAGTCGGTTCGCCCCTTCATCGCCCAGGCGCTCGCGGCCGCGAAGAAGGCCGGCGGCGGCGTGTCGCGTTCAGGCCGCGTCGTCTCCGGCAACCGCTCGCGGTTCGGACGCGGCCAGCGCGCCTCTATCCAGGCCAACAGGCTCATCACCGCCCGCACGCGCGGCGCCGTCATCAAGGCCCGCGTCGTGCGGCACTCAGCGCGATCGGCGCCGCTTGGCACCCACCTCGACTATCTGCGCCGCGACGGCGTGACCCGTGACGGAGAGAAGGCGCGGCTTTTCGGGCCGGGTGATGGCGAGGCGGACGGCCGCGCCTTCGCCGAGCGTTGCGAGGACGACCGGCATCATTTCCGTTTCATCGTCTCGCCGGACGACGCGCTGGAGATGTCGGATCTTCGATCCTTCACCAGCGACCTAGTCGGCCAGATGGAAAAGGATCTCGGCACGCGGCTCGACTGGGTCGCCGTCGACCACTGGAATACCGAGCATCCTCACGTCCACCTGATCGTGCGCGGCGTCCGTGACGACGGCCAGGACCTCGTCATCTCCCGCGACTACATCAAGGAGGGCATGCGCGACCGGGCGCGCGAACTCATCACCCAGGAGCTGGGGCCGCGCACCGATCTGGATATCCGCCGCACGCTCGAACGGCAGATCGAGACCGAGCGCTGGACGCAGCTCGACCGGCAGCTTGTCCGCGACGCGGGCAAGACCGGCATCACCGATCTCGCGCCACGTGCTGATCAGACGCCAGACGAATTCCACGCGCTGAAGGTCGGTCGGCTGCGCACTCTCGAAGTCCTCGGCGTCGCGGGACAGGTCGGCCATTCGCAATGGTTCATCAAGCCCGAGGCCGAGTCGGTCCTGCGCGAACTCGGCGAGCGTGGCGACATCATCAAGCGCATGCACCGCGCCCTGACCGAGCGCGGCATCGAGCGCGGCTCGGCCGACTATATCATCGCCGCTGAAAGCCTCGACGTGCCTATCATCGGTCGCCTGGTTGAGCGCGGGCTGGATGATGAGCTGAAGGGTACGGCCTATGCCGTGGTCGACGGGGTCGACGGGCGAACTCACCACATCAAGCTGCCCCATCTCGACGCCGCCGGCGACAGCGCTCCGGGTTCGATCGTCGAGTTGCGCAAATTCGAGGACGCGCAGGGCGAACGCCGCGTCGCGATCGCCGTGCGTTCCGATCTCGACCTCACCTCCCAGGTCACGGCGTCCGGCAGCACCTGGCTGGACCGGCAGGCCATCGCTCGCGAGCCGGCCTCGCTTTCCGATGGCGGCTTCGGCGCTGAGGTCCGCGACGCGCTCGACCGGCGCGCCGATCATCTGGTCGGGCAAGGGCTGGCTGAACGCCAGGGCAGGCGGATCGTCTTCGCCCGGAACCTGATCGAAACCCTGCGCCGCCGCGAACTCGACACGGTCGCTACCAAGCTCGCGGCCGAGACGGGATTGCCGCACAAGCCGGCCTCGAATGGCGAGTTCATCGCCGGCGCTTATCGCCAGCGCCTCACGCTCGCCTCCGGCCGCTTCGCCATGATTGACGACGGCCTCGGCTTCCACCTCGTGCCCTGGAGCCCTTCGCTCGAGAAGCAGCTTGGCCGTCATGTCTCGGGGGTCGCCCGCAATGATGGCGGCGTCGATTGGAGCTTCGGCCGCAAGCGGGGGCTCGGCCTCTAGCCGGATCGAGGAGAAAGACCGTCGGGCGAAACCGTCCTATGTGCGCGCCACAGTTTTCGGCTGTACTTCGCCTACATCTTTCCTGTTGCTTGTCCCGCGTCCGGCTACTCTCTGAATGGCTCCATCTCATTCGTCGATTGGAGCCAGCGTGCGTGGAGGCCAGGTCCTTTGGGGTCAGATTGCTGTCGTCTTCACCATCATCGTGGTGACGACCTGGACGGCGACGCAATGGACGGCCTGGCGCCTCGGCTTTCAGGGGCAACTCGGCGAACCCTGGTTCGAGCTGGCGGGCTGGCCGATCTACTACCCGCCCTCGCTCTTTTGGTGGTGGTACTTCTACGACGCCTATGCGCCGGAGGTGTTCGCCACAGGCGGGATCATCGCCGCATCGGGCGGTTTCATCGCCATCGCTGTCGCCATCGCCATGTCCGTCCGCCGGTCCCGCGAGGCGAAGAATGTCGCGACCTACGGTTCCGCCCGTTGGGCCGAGAAAGCCGAGGTAAAGGCCGCCGGATTGCTTGCACCGGACGGCGTCGTGCTCGGCCGCTACGATCACGAGTATCTGCGGCACGATGGACCCGAGCATGTGCTGTGCTTTGCGCCGACGCGATCCGGCAAGGGCGTCGGCCTTGTCGTGCCCTCGCTTCTGACCTGGCCGGGATCAGCGATCGTCCATGACATCAAGGGAGAAAATTGGCAGCTCACCGGTGGCTTCCGTGCTAGGCACGGCCGCGTATTGCTGTTCGATCCGACCAATCCGAAGTCGTCGGCCTACAATCCCTTGCTCGAGGTGCGCCGCGGCGAGTGGGAGGTCCGCGACGTGCAAAATATCGCCGACATCCTGGTCGATCCGGAAGGCTCGCTGGAGAAGCGGAACCACTGGGAGAAGACCAGCCACGCGCTGCTGGTCGGCGCCATCCTGCATGTCCTCTACGCCGAGGATGACAAAACGCTCGCCGGCGTCGCCGCCTTCCTCTCCGATCCGCGTCGGCCGATCGAATCGACTCTCGCCGCCATGATGAAGACCGCTCATCTCGGCGAGGCGGGACCCCATCCCGTGATCGCCAGCGCGGCGCGCGAGCTGCTGAACAAGTCGGACAACGAGCGCTCCGGCGTGCTGTCCACCGCCATGTCCTTTCTCGGCCTCTATCGTGATCCGGTCGTGGCCGAGGTGACGCGGCGCTGTGACTGGCGCATCACCGACATGGTGGAGGGCAAGCGGCCGACCACCCTTTACCTCGTCGTGCCGCCCTCCGACATAAACCGGACCAAGCCCCTGATCCGGCTGATCCTCAATCAGGTCGGCCGGCGCCTGACCGAGGATCTGCAGGCCAAGGCCGGGCGGCACCGGCTGTTGCTGATGCTCGATGAGTTTCCGGCTCTGGGCCGCCTCGACTTCTTCGAGTCGGCGCTGGCCTTCATGGCGGGGTACGGTCTCAAAAGCTTCCTCATCGCCCAATCGCTCAACCAGATCGAGAAGGCCTACGGCCCGAACAATTCAATCCTCGATAACTGCCATGTGCGCGTCAGCTTCGCCACGAACGACGAGCGCACCGCCAAGCGCGTCTCCGACGCTCTGGGGACCGCCACCGAAATGAAGGCCATGAAGAACTATGCAGGGCACCGGCTCTCGCCATGGCTTGGCCATCTGATGGTGTCGCGTTCGGAAACCGCCCGCCAGTTGATGACCCCTGGAGAAATCATGCAACTCCCGCCCACCGACGAAATCGTCATGGTCGCAGGGACGCCGCCGATCCGCGCGAAGAAGGCCCGTTACTATGAGGACAGCCGCTTCAAGGAGCGCATTCTTGCGCCGCCGGTGCTGGCCAAACCGGCACAGGGGCGCGCGGACGACTGGAGCAGCCTGCCGGTTCCGACGCGCCCCGAGGGGATCGACGCGACGGCGGCTTCCACATCGTCCGATGAAGACCCGACCGAATCCGAGCGCCGCCATCAGCCCGAGCTCAATCGCACGGCTCCCCAGGAGAAGAAGGCTCCGATCGAGAACGAATTCGAGTTCGATCTTCCGGAGGAGCCTGATGAAGAAGCGATGCAGAACCGCCGCATGACCCGCCTGATGCAAGGTGTCGCCCGTCAGGTCTCCCTCGACCCCAATGACGGCATGGAGCTGTAGGCCCATGGCCGGACGAACGAAGAAGGTGAAGATCTCGGTCTACCTCGACCCCGATGTCATGACGATGCTCGGCGATTATGCCGCGCGCCGGGACCAGTCGCAGTCGATGATCGCCGAGGCCGCGATCGCGTCCTTTCTGTCACCGGATGATGCCGAGCGGCGTGAGGCCGTCGTTGCGAAGCGCCTCGATCAGCTCGACCGCCGACTGACGCGCATGGAGCGCGACGTCGGAATCTCGATGGAAACTTTGGCTGTGTTCATCAAGTTCTGGTTGGCGACAACACCGGCGCTTCCCGAGCCCGCCGCCCAAGCGGCGCGCGCCAAGGCTGGAGAGCGCTACGAGGCGTTCATCATCGCACTGGGTCGACGGCTGGCGAGCGGACCAAAGCTCAGGCAGGAAGTCTCGGACGACGTACCAGCGTCTGAGTAAGTAATGTTGGAAGCGCCTCATATCCGATATCATCGGCGCGACGCGTTACCATCATCGAGCGGCGCAAGGCGCAAGGAGACCGTCGACGCGAATTCGGCCGAGTCGTTCTTCGTAGTCTCCGCTTTCGTCGCAAGCATTCTAGCGAGCATTCTTGCAGGCGCACCGCCGTTCTCCTGTATTTGCACGCTGCGCTACTACTACGCCCGAATATTGTTGAAGGAGCCCGATTTCGGGCCCTTTTAATCATCCCCGTCCGGGGACCGTCTGAATTGTTCCCAGCCAGAGCGGGGACAAGATGGCGGCGATACATGACAATACAGAAGGGCGCACACGCAGTTCGCGCATGCTGCGTACAGCCCTCGGCGCCGCCATCACGCGGTTCCTGGATGACCCATCCATCATCGAAGTGATGCTAAATCCGGACGGCCGCGTCTGGGTTGATCGCCTCTCCGAAGGTCTTGCCGACACCGGCGAAACGCTCTCTCCAGCCGATGGCGAACGTATCGTCCGCCTCGTCGCGCACCATGTCGGCGTCGAAGTCCATCCCCGCGCTCCGCGCGTCTCGGCCGAGCTGCCGGAAACAGGTGAGCGGTTCGAGGGCCTGTTGCCCCCCGTCGTGGCTGCGCCGGCCTTCGCCATCCGCAAGCCGGCCGTCGCGGTGTTCGCCCTCGAAGACTACGTGGCCGCCGGCATCATGACCGCCACCCAGGCTGTGACGCTGCGCGAGGCCGTCATATCCCGCGCCAACATCCTCGTCGCGGGCGGCACCAGCAC
>JBAYPJ010000125.1:0-7442 GCA_041677785.1 Novosphingobium sp.
CCCTTGCGGATCGCGTCGGTGCGCTTCTGGCGCTTGTTCTGCACGAACAGGTCGGGCGCCTTGTAGGATACGATCGCCACGGCCGCGAAGAGCATGAACTTCTTGAAGCTGCCCCATTCGGGGAAATAGTCGACCAGGTAGATCATCACCGCGGCGAAGCCGCCGAGCACGATCGGCAGCACCAGCCGGCCGAAGATGACCGCGACCGCCCATTCCTTCTTGCGGATGCCGGCCTGGGCCAGCTTCTGCTGTACCTGCTTGACCTGGCTGTCCTGCAGCACGCGCAGCGACGAAAGCGCATCGCGCATCCGGTCGGCGGTCTGGTTCTTGCGCACCAGGCTCGCCCGTTTGCGCGGGGCTGAGACAATTCCGGCCTTGAGCTGCTCGCGCCGGTCGTTGAGCGACTTGACGCGGCGCGCCATCGGGTCCCGCACGGTGACCGCGGCATAGATCGCGAACATGATCGCCACGGCGGCGACCGCCGAGAGCAGCGTCGCGACCCAGATGACGTCGAAGCCGAGGAGCGTGGGTCCGGGCGGTGTGTTCAACATGGTCCTTGCCGTTCCTCGCTCAGATCTCGAAGCTGACCATCTTCATCATGATGAAGGCGCCGATGCTCATCCAGGTGAGCCCGCCGAGGCCCGCGACGATCAGGCGGTCCTCGGTGAAGAAGCCGCCGATATATTCGGGGTTGATCCAGTAGATCATGCCGAAGACGATGAATGGCAGCGCGCCGACGATATAGGCGGATGCCTTAGATTCCGAACTCATCGCCTTGATCTTCAGCTTCATCTGCGAACGCTTGCGCAGCACGTCGGCGAGGTTCGACAGGGTTTCGGCAAGGTTGCCGCCGGTCTCGCGCTGGATCGCCAGGGTGATGCAGAAGAAGCTGAATTCGGGCGTGTTGAGGCGGTCGGCGGTTTCCTGCAGCGCCTCCTCCATCGTCCGGCCGATCTTGATGCGTTCGATCACCAGCTTGAATTCCTGGCCCACCGGACCGGGCACTTCCTGGGCGACGACGCCCAGCGTCTCGGTCACCGGCAGGCCGGAGCGCAGGCCGCGCACGAGCAGTTCGATCGCGTCGGGGAACTTGGTGGTGAACTTGTTGCCGCGGCTCGCGATGAAGTGGTTGACCACCATGTGCGGCACGCCCGCGCCCACCACCATGCCCACCCCAAGCGCCAGCAACGGCGCGCCGGACTTGAGGAAGACGAGCAGCGTCACGGCCAGGCCAAGCCCGACCGAGGCATAGATGTACTGCGACAGCGTCCAGCCCTTGCCGGTGCGGTGCAGCCGCAGCGCCAGCGCCTCAATGCGCGAGCCCGATCCGGCGATCTGGTGGAGCTTGGGCTTGCGCGCGGCCACCGCCTTGCGCAGTTGCGCCTCGACCTTGTCGAGCGTGTTCTCGGAATGGCGATAGCGCACCGCCTGCAGGCGGCGCGCGCCCGCCTTGCCGGCCGACGGGCCCGCGAAGGCCACCGCGACCAGGGCAAGGGTCGCGGTCAGACCGAAAGCAACGAGCAGAATCTGGACCAGGCTCATCGGCGCGTACCGCCTTCCTTTTCATGGCCGTCCGCGGCGCGGTGCCGCGGGCGCAGTCTCGGTCAGGCCGGCGACGCGGTCGTGGCCGGTTTCTTCTTGGGCAGCATCGCCTTGAGGTCGATCTTGCCCAGCAGCGACTTCTTCGCCGGGGCCTGGCCGTCCTCCTCCGCCGCGACGTCGCTGGCGCCCATGACCATCTTGGCGATGTCGCGGATCGCGGCACTGGCCTTGCTGGCGCGGTTGGCCTCGGAGAAGGTCTGGCCGAGCTTGGCGGCGTTGGTCGCGGCCTTGACGTCGTAGGGGATGGTGAAGCCGATTTTGCGCTCGATCGAGCTTTCGAAGTCCGCCTTGCTGATCTCGCCGATGCCGGGCTGCACCTTGTTGGCCACCACGACGACGTGCGCGTGCGCGGCGTTGGTCTTCAGCCAGGACAGCAGCCGGATCGTGTCGCGCGCCGAGGCCAGCGTCAGTTCGGTGACGATGACGATGACGTTCACTTCGTTCAGAAGCTGCGGGAAGTTGATCAACATGTTGCGCGGCATGTCGATGACCGTCATCTCGAAGGCGTGGCGGAATTCCTCCTCCAACTGGAGGAAGGCCGCGCCGTCGGTCATCAACGGCAGGTTGATCGGCGCCTCGGCCGAAAGGATGGCGAGGTTGTCGTTGGCGCGGATCATCGCGCGCTCGATGAACAGGCCGTCGATGCGGCTGGGGTTCTCGATCGCGTCGGTCAGACCGCGGCCGGGCTCGAGGTCGAGCGAGAGCGCGCCGGTGCCGAAATGGATGTCGAGGTCGAGCAGCGCCGTCGGCAGGTTGCTGTCGGCGCTGAACAGCCAGGCCAGCGAAGTCGCCAGGGTCGACGCGCCGACGCCGCCGCGCGTGCCGATCACCGCGGTCGAGATATGCTGCTTGGCAGCGGCGGGGTCCGCGAACTTGGGCGCGGCCAGCACCGCTTGCGCGTTGACCAGCGCATCGCGCAACTGGCCGGGCGAAAGCGGCTTGAGCAGATAGTCCTGGATGCCGCTCGTCAGCAGGTCGCGATAGAGCCGCACGTCGTTGACTTGGCCGATCGCGATCACCACCGTGCCGGGCTCGCAGACTTCGGCCAGCGCGTTGATGTCGTTCAGCGGATCGCCGCTTTCCGACAGATCGACCAGCAGGATGTTGGGGCTGGCCGAGATCGACAGCGCCTGTACGGCGTTCCGCAGCCCGCCCTTGTTGCACTTCTCCGGCGCCCAGCCCATCTCGACCGCGACGGGACGCAGCACGTCGAGCGAGGCTTCGTCGCAGAGGAAGGCGGCATAAGGATCACGCCCGCCGACCGTTCCGGCTTTCCATGGTGCGTTCATCGCTCAGTCCTCCTTGCTGCTGGTGGCCTTGAGACCGCCGGCGCCCGAAGGCTGCTGCTCGCGATAGGCGCCGATGGCCTTGGTCGAACTCATCACCGTCGTCTCGCTGCCGCCCTGCGCGCCCTTCACCAGATGCTCCGGGTCGGCGACCATGGCCGCGAGGTTGCTGTTGACGGCGCAGCCGTAGTTGCTGCTCGTGCCGTTGTTCGGGTTGAAGTCGCTGTTTGCCGACCAGTCGGGGCACCCGGGCACGCTGGCCCTAGAACGCGTCACGATGATCCGGGCGGTGCCCGCCGTGACATAGCCTTCGGTGGTGGGCGCGGTGTCGCTCAGGATCAGCCCGTAGCGGCCGGCGAGCGCGGCGACGGCCGCACGCGTGGGCTCGCTGTCCAGCGGATCGTCGATGGCGATGCGGTCGCCATAGCGCAGGTCCATCGCCTCGAACCAGCCGGCGAGGCGCCGCTGTTCGGGGTGCGACAGGCCGCCCGAGCCGGTCGAGAGATCGAGCGTGTAGTTGACGCGCTCGACCACCGGTTGGTGGACGCTTTCGAGCGAACGGTTGGTGGCGACGCCGCCGCAGCCGGCAAGCATCGTTCCAAGGGAGAGGGCGAGCGCGGCGCCCGCGATCTTCGGCGCCGATCGGATCAGGGAAGTCATGATGGTCCTTGCCTCTCTCACTTGAGGTTGAAGCCGGGCGTCGGCGCTTCGGCGGTGGCGCCGCGCTTGCCCGCGACAGGCGCGGGCGGCTGCGCGGCGCCTACGCTCGGGGCGCTCCCGGTTTGTGGGGCGGCGCTCGGCATGGGGCGCTGGGCGCCCGACTTGCCGTCGCTGTCCTGGTTGCCGAGGATGCGCTGCAACTCGTTCGGCACGTTGAAGCCGTCGGTCGGCAGCTTGATGTCCTTGGCGTCGACCGGGTTGACCAGATAGGGCGTGACGACGATCACCAGTTCGGTCTCGCCCTTCTGGAAGCCGGTCGAGCGGAACAGCGAGCCGAGGATGGGCAGGTCGCCCGCGCCCGGCAGCTTCTTGATCGCGTTCTGCGACGAATTCTTCATCAGGCCGGCGATCATGAAGCTCTGGCCAGAGCCCAGCTCCACCGTCGTCTCGGTGCGGCGCACGGTCAGTGCCGGGATGCTGAAGCCGCCGATCATCAGCGCGCCGTCGCTCGACAGCTCGGACACTTCGGGCCGGACGCGCAGCGAGATGCGGCCGTTGGCCAGCACGACCGGCGTGTACGACAGGCTGACGCCGAACTTCTTGTATTCGATCGAGGTCGCGCCCAGGCCCTGGCTCAGCGGGATCGGAAACTCGCCGCCGGCCAGGAAGTCTGCGGTCTCGCCCGACAGCGCCGTCAGGTTGGGCTGGGCCAGCGTGGTGACGAGGCCGACGGTTTCGCCCGCGTCGAGCGCGCCGAGCAGGTCGAGGCCGAGGAACTTGGTGGCGATGCCGAGCGTGGTCGAGCCGTTCAGCGGCGTGATGACGCTGGTGCCCGCGCTGCCGACCGTGCCGATCACCAGCGGGGCGGTGCCCATGCCGGGGGGAAGCGCCGTCTGCTGCGGCGAGAAGGCGCGGCCCTGGCCGATACCGAACTTGAACCCGCCGGTGTTGTCGATCGTGCTCAGGTTGACGCTGAGGTTCTTCACCAGCGACCGGCTGACCTCGGCGAAGCGCACCTGCAGGTTCACCTGCAGCGGCGTCGCCGTCTTGAGCCGGCTGACGATGTTCGCCGCACCGTCCTTGCCGCCGACGAAGGCCTGGACGAGGCGCTCGGCTTCGGCCGCGTCATCGGGCGAGGCGACGGTGCCGGTCAGCAGGTAGGTGTTCGTGCCCATGGTGGCGACGCCGATCTTGGCCTCAGGCATGGCCAGCGCCAGCATCTGGTCGATGCTGTCGATGTTCGAGCCCACGCGCACGTTGGCCGACCAGACGATGTCGCCCGCCGCGTTGCTGGCATAGACCGTAGTTTCGCCGCCGGCCTTGCCGAAGACGTAGAGCTGGCGCGAGGACTTCACCTCGATGTCCGCGACCGCGTCGTTGGCGACGAAAACGTCGGTCATGGTCCCGCCCGTGGTGACGAGCTGGCCGCGCCCGATCGAGAGGACCAGATCGTTGGCCGGGCGCATGACCGACGGCGGCGGCGCCGCGTGGGCCGTTGTCGCTGCCATCTGGGCGGCCAGCGGCGCGGCGGCGCAGGCCGCGGTCAGCAGGGTACGGGTCAGGCGGCGGTTCATGCTGGTGCCCCCAAGTGGCGATGATTTCGTGGCGATGGTTTCGGCGGGATGGCCCATCTCAGTTCCTCCCCACCGACACGACGGTCGTGGTCTTGCCCCGCGTCACGCGCACCGACGGACCTGCGGGCACGATGGGCGCGCCGGCGGCGGACGGATTGCCCGAGCGGGCCATCTGCCGGGCCATCATCTGGTCCTCCGTTTCCGGCATCGTGCTGCGCTGGAAGCGCGACACGTCGCCGCCGGTGACATAGGTGGTGGGGCCTTCGATCGGGCGGTTCATGGCGCGGCTGAGGATCTTTTCCTCTTCGTCCCGGCTGGCGCCGTCGGGCACTTTGACCGAGCCGCTGGCGACCATGCGGTCCAGCTCGGACTGGTTGTCGGCGAGCGAGCGCAGCGAGAGGCTGAGCTGGCCGATCGTCTCCGCGACGCTCACCTTCTCGGCGATGCGCGGCGTGACCTCGAGCGTGACGGTGCTGGACGTGCGGACCACCGACTTGCCCTCGACCGTCTCGGTCGTGGTCGACTGGTCGGTCGCGAGCACGCGCAGGTTCTTGAGGATCGTCTCCGAAGCCTTGAGCGCCTCGCCGCCGCCGCCCTTGACCTGCTGGGTCAGCACCAGGTCGACGTGATCGCCGGGGAAGACGAAGCCGGCCACGCCGGTCTTGGCGGAAACGGGGATGGTGATCGCCCGCATGCCCGGCCCCAGCGCGGCGGCAAGGAAGCCGCGGTCGCCCGGCGCGACGAGCGCGCCCTGGGTGATCGGCTGGCCGGCGGTGACCGGATAGCGCACCACCGTGCCCAGCAGCTTCGACACGTCGGCCTCACCGTCGAGGAAATAGGCGTCCTGCACCATCTCCTTCGGCCAGGCCTGGAACGAGACCGAGTCCGCCGTTACGATTGTGCCGACCGGCAGCGCGCGCTGCGCGACGAGGACTTTCGGTCCCTTCGCCGCGGGCTGCTCCACCGCCGCTGCCGCCTGCGGCGCCGATGCGCCGACGAACAGGCTGCGCGCGCCAAGGGCCGTGCCGACCGCTATGACCAGCGCCGCCAGCAGCAGCGTCAGCTTTTTCTTGTCCATGGCTAGACTAGCCCCCCAGAAAGATGCCCAAGTTCACACAAGGATCGGGCAAAATGGTTAAGATCGGGTTCAACCGAACAGGCCTGCGTTCTGCAGCGGCGGAACGTACTGGCTGGCCAGGGCCCAGAGGCCGGCGCCGGAAATGGCGATGCCGTAGGGGATGGCCGGCTGGCCGCGCCGCCGCAGGGTCAGGTGCCAGACGGCGAAAGCCAGCGTCAGGACGCCGCCGGCCAGCGCCATGACGACGATGAGCTGGGCGAACCAGTAAGGCTGGATCCACAGCGCCAGCGCGGTGAGCAGCTTGACATCGCCGCCGCCCATCCAGCCGGCGGCGAACAGCGCGGCGAAGACTGCGAAGGCGGCCAGCGCGATGGCGATCTGCCAGCCGATCTCGGCGAGCGAGAGCCCAGCGGCGAGCCAGAACAGCGGCGCTGCCAGCGCGATGGCGGCGTTCAGCCAGTTGTCGATCTGGCGGCGGCGGATGTCGGTTGCTGCCGCGACCAGCAGCGCGATTGCCAACGCCGCTAGCAGCCCGTAAGTGATCGGCTCGCCTTGCATGAAGATGCCCCCAAGGTCCCCGGGAACTCCTAGCGTCCATGGCTTACCAAAAAGTAACCAGTGCCCTGAGGATGGAATTCAGGACGTGAGCCCGGACGAAGTACGCGAGGCCTCCAGGATCGAAACTGGCGCGATGCATAATCGCCGGGCCATTCCGCCCGAGGCGCGCGAAAGCCGCTGGACGGCCGCGGACGGGCACGCGATCCGCCGCATCGACTGGACGCGGCCGGCCGGCGACCCGCGCGGCTCGCTGCTGTTCATGCCGGGACGTGGCGATGCCTATGAAAAGTACCTCGAGACGCTGGCGTACTGGCACGCACGCGGCTGGCGCGTCACGTCCCTGGACTGGCGCGGGCAGGGGGGCTCGGGCCGCCTCGGCGCCGACGAGGTCACCGGACATGTCGACGACTTCGCCGTGTGGATCGCCGACCTGACGCGCTTCTGGGCGCAGTGGCGGGGCGAAACGCCGGGGCCGCACGTGCTGGTCGGCCATTCGATGGGCGGGCATCTGGCGCTGCGCGCGCTGGCCGAGCGCAAGGTTGATCCCGTGGCCGTGGTGCTCTCGGCGCCGATGCTGGGGCTGCATCCGCGGCTGGTGCCGCCGGCGGTGCTGGGGGCGGCGGCGCGGCTGATGGCCCGCCTCGGCGATCCCCGCCGGCCGGCGTGGAAGTGGAGCGAGAAGCC
>JBAYPJ010000126.1:0-7348 GCA_041677785.1 Novosphingobium sp.
CTGCCCGGCGCGGTGCCGGCGGGCGGCGAGCCGCTGGCCGAGCCGCGCGCCCTGCCCGCCCCCAGCCTGCCGCTGCTGCTGCTGGCCGCGCTCGCCGGCGGGCTGCTGCTGAACGTCATGCCCTGCGTCTTCCCGATCCTCAGCCTCAAGGCGCTCAGTCTCGCCCGCGCCGGCGAGAGCGGGGCCCAGGCGCGCGGCGAGGGGCTGGCCTATACCGCGGGCGTGGTGATCGCCTGCATGGGGCTGGGCGCGCTGCTGCTCGCGCTGCGCGCGGCGGGCGAGGAAGTGGGCTGGGCCTTCCAGCTTCAGGAACCGGGCGTGGTCGCGGCGCTGCTGCTGCTGGCGGTGGCGATCACCGCCAACCTGCTCGGCCTGTTCGAGTTCACCATGCCCGGCTTCATCGGCCAGAGCGGCCCGCCCCGATCGGGCACGGGGCCGGGCGGGGAGTTGCACGGGGAATCGGGCGGGGGGCCGGACAGGAGCGGTGCCTTCGCCACCGGCCTGCTCGCCGCCTTCGTCGCGACGCCCTGCACCGGACCGTTCATGGCCGCGGCGATGGGCGCCGCGCTGCTGCTGCCGGTGCTGCCGGCGATGGCGCTGTTCGTCGCGCTGGGGCTGGGCCTGGCGCTGCCGTTCCTGGCGGTGGCCTTCATCCCCGCGCTGCGCCGGCGGCTGCCGCGCCCCGGCGCCTGGATGGTCGCGTTCCGCCGCTGGCTGGCGCTGCCGATGGGGCTGACGGCGGCGGCGCTGCTGTGGCTGGCGAGCCGGCTGGCCGGCCCCGGCTTCGCGGCAGCGGCGGCGGCGCTGGCGGCGGCGCTGGTCCTGGTACTGGCGCTGACCGGCCGCGCCCAGCGCCGGGGGCGCCGGGCCCTGCTGGCGACCGGCGCGGGGCTGGCCGCCATCGCCCTGGCCGGCTTCGCGCTGTTGCCGCGCCTGGAAGCCGCGCCCGGCGCGGCGACGCAGGGCATCCTCCCGTCGCAGCCGTTCAGCGAAGCGGCGCTGGCGCAGGCGCAAGCGGAGGGCAGGCCGGTGTTTGCCTATTTCACCGCCGACTGGTGCCTGACCTGCAAGGTGAACGAACAGGTCGCCATCGAGCGCGAGGAGACGCGCGACGCCTTCGCCGGGGCGGGCGTCACCGTCCTGCGCGGCGACTGGACGCGCCGCGACCCGGCGATCACCCGCTACCTCACCGCGCAAGGCGCGGCGGGCGTGCCGCTCTACATGTGGTACCCGGCGGGCGGCGGCACGGCGCGGCAGTTGCCGCAGGTCCTGACGGTTGCCACGCTGACCGAACTGGTGAGGAAGCCATGATCCTCCCCTCCCTTGCGGGGGAGGATCGAATTCCGCTCAGACGATCTCGGCCACGCCTTGCAGTTCCTTGCGCAGATGGCCGAGCGCCTGCGCCTTGAGCTGGTGGACGCGGGGGACGGAGACCGAGAGCACCTGCGCGATCTCGGACAGGTTCAGCTCCTCGACGAAATAGAGCTGGATGACCATCTGCAACCGCTCGGGCAGCGCCTGGATCGCGGCGATCACGCTGCCGCGCAATTCCTCGTCCTGCAGCAGGGTCAGGCTGTCGGGGCGGTCGTCGGCGAAGGCCATGTCGCTGTCGGAATAGACCTCGTCCATCGATTCGAACCGCAGCGGCTCGCTGGAGCTGCGCAGCATGGCCAGTTCCCCTTCCTCTATGCCCATCGCCTTCGCCAGCTCGCGCGGCGACGGCTCGCGCCCCAGGCGCACGCGAAGCTGGCCTTCCTTCTCGCGCAGCATCTTGCGCCGCTCGGCCGCCCCGCGCGAAAGCGGCACGGTGCGGCGGATGAGATCGACCATCGCGCCGCGCACGCGCATCTTGGCATAGGCGGCGAAGCCGTCCTCACCCGGGCCGGCGTGGCGCTGGGCGCATTCGGTCAGCGCGACGAGGCCCGACTGCATCAGGTCCTCGATCTCTATCCCCGGCCGGCCGGTGCCGTGGACGTGCCAGGCGATCCGCCGGACCATCGGCAGGAAGCGCCGGATACGGTCGCCGATATCGTCGCCATAGGCATTGGCGACGGCGGCGCCGCTGACCATGGCGGTGGCGAAGGACCTGTGATCGTGTTTCATGCTGCCAGGCTTTCAGAATCGATGTAGTCGGGTTGGGGCAGGCCGGGGGCCGGCGATTGCGCGCCGACCACGTCGATCACCTCGATCGGCTGGGCGGCGGGAAGTTCGGCGATCGAGAGCACCAGGCAACCCGGCGCGCGCAGCCGCAGCAGCGCTGCCAGCGCGCGGCGGGCGCGCGGCTGGACGATCAGCGCGATCGGCGGCGCGCCGGCCCCGCGCTGGGCGATCAGCCCGGCGACATGCTCGCCGATGGTGCGGGCGAGGTCGGGCTCGATAACCGGCTGGCCGGTCGTCGGGTCCTGCATGCCCTGGACGATCATGTTTTCCAGCCGGGCATCGAGCGTGATCACCGGCAGGCGCTCGCCGGGGCCGCAGATGCGGCCGACGATCAGCGCGCCCAGATCGGCCCGCAGCAGGTCGATCAGGCGATCGTGCTCGACGGTCTGCTGCACCGACTGGCTGAGGCTGGAGAGGATCGGCAGCAGGTGCGCGATCGGCACCCCGTCCTCGAGCAGGGCGCGCAGCAGGCGCGTCATGGCGGCGAGCGTCAGCGGCGCCGGATAGACCGTCTCGACCAGCCCGGCGGCATGTTCCTTCACCGCGTCGAGCAGCGCGCGCACCTCGTCGGGGCCGAGCAGTTCCTGCGGCCGTTCGGACAGGACCTGGTTGAGATGCGTGGCGATGACCGTGCTGGCGTCGACGGTGAGGAAACCCTCGGCGATGGCGTGGTCGCGCGCGGCAGGGTCGATCCAGATCGCCGGGCAGCCGAAGCTGGGATCGACGGTCGGCTCGCCCTTGAGCTGGTGGCCCTCGCGCGCTTCGCCCGCGTTGATCGCCAGAATCCGGTCGGGCATGATGGCGGCCCCGCCCAGCGGCACGCCGCCCAGCACGATGCGATAGTCGTGGGGGGCCATCTCCAGCGCGTCGCGCACGCGGAACTGCGGCACGACGAAGCCGAAGGTCTGGCTGAGCTGCTTGCGCACGCCGGTGATCCGCGCGACCAGCGGCGAACCGCGCCGGTCGTCGACCAGATGGACCAGCCCGTAACCCAGCTCGACCGTGACCAGCGTGTGGTCCGATACGTCCTGCAGCAGGATCTTCGCCGGGTCGGCGGCGGGCGGCGGCGGCGCCTCCACGGGCCGCGCCAGCCGCGCCTCGCGTTTCTTCAGCTTGTGCCAGACGAAGGCGGCGATCGCGGCGGCGGGCAGGAAGATCGCCTGCGGCATCGCCGGAACGCAGCCGACCGCGCCGAGGATGATGGCCACCGGCAGCCAGGTGCCGGACGCGGCGAACTGGCCGCCGATCTGGCCGGCCAGGTCGTTGTCGCCGTCCGCGACGCGGGTGACGATGGCGGCGGCGGCGATCGAGAGCAGCAGCGCCGGCACCTGCGCGACCAGCGCATCGCCGATGGCGAGCGTGATGTAGGTGGAGGCCGCCTGGCTCGCCGAAAGCCCGTGGCTGAGCATCCCCAGGCAGAAGCCGGCGATGATGTTGACGCCCAAGATCAGCAGCGCGGCGACCGCGTCGCCCTTCACGAACTTGCTGGCGCCGTCCATGGCGCCGTAGAATTCGGCCTCGGTCGCCACCTCGCGGCGGCGGGCCTTGGCCTCGTCCGAGGTGAGCAGGCCGGCGGCGAGATCGGCGTCGATCGCCATCTGCTTGCCGGGCAGCGCGTCCAGGGTGAAGCGCGCGGACACTTCCGACACGCGGCCCGCGCCCTTGGTGACGACCACCAGGTTGATGATCATCAGGATCATGAAGACGAACAGGCCGACGGCGAAGTTGCCGCCGATGAGGAAGGCGCCGAACGCCTCGATGACGTGGCCCGCCGCCGCCTCGCCCTCGTGGCCGTGGACCAGCACGACGCGGGTGGAGGCGACGTTGAGCGCCAGGCGCAGCAGCGTGGCGAACAGCAGCACGGTGGGGAACGACGAGAAGTCGAGCACTTTCGCCGCGTTCAGCGCCGCCATCAGGATCGCGATCGACAGGGCGATGTTGAGCACGAACGAGATGTCGAGCACGAAGGCCGGCACCGGCACGATCATCAGGACGATAAGCGTCAGAATGCCGCCGGGAAGCGCCAGCGACGAGCCTCGGAACATGCGGTTGAACGCGCCCATCGCCTACAATCCGAACTTCTGGAACTGGCCGTAGGCGGCGCGGACCGAGGCCGGCAGGCCGCCGTGGCCGTCGGCGGCGGCGCCGAAGGTCGCGTGCAGCGTATCGGCCATCGAGCGGGACGCGGGCTGCAGGCCGGACATCTCTTGCCGCATGGCGGCAAATTGCCGGGCCACCGGGCCGCCGGTGAACTGCGGCTCCTGCGGCGCGGCGACGGCGAACCGCGCGGCGCCGTAATCGGCCGACGGCAGCCCGCCGTCGGCCATCGCCGCCGCAACCTTGCCGCGCAGCAAGTCCATGACCCCGGCGACCGAGCGCGGCGCGCCGTCGCGGCCGAAGAAGATCGGGCGGTTGGCGGCGGCGGCCTTGGGCAGCACGGCGGCCGCGCTCTGGTCCGGGTTGCCGTTCAGCGCCGTGAGGAAGTCGCGCGCGCCGGCCGAGCCGAGGAAATGCGCGAGGTAAAGCTCGGCCGCGTCGGGCTCGCGGCCCAGCAGGCCGGTCAACTCGGCCTTGTTGTCGTTGGCCAGTTCGGCCGCCATCAGCGCCGAGGCGTCGGCATCGTAGCGCAGCGCCATGATCTGCGCGCGCGCGGCGGGATCGCCCACGCGGCCGCCGTCGATCGCCGCGTCGGCCCAGTCCATGCCGTGGCTGGCGCCGTGGCGTTCGAGCGTCTGCAGCCAGGTGCCGCCGGTGAACTGGTAGAGGCCGGCGGCGCTCGACGTGGGCGCGCGCGCGCCGGGATCGAGCGCGGATTCGAGCTTGGCCTGGGCCAGCAGGTAGTTGAAGTCCACCCCCGTCGCCTGCGCCGCGCGCGCGATGGCGGCGCGCACGTCGGGACGGGCGACCGGCCGGACTTCTGGAACTGACTGCGGCTCGCTCAAGCCAAACTCCCGGTGCGAAATGAACCGGAAGCTTACTCAGCAAGCATCGTGCCAATCATGCGCGGAGCATCACCGGCCGCGCGGGAAAAATTGGAAGGAGGGCGTGCGATACGCCTTTCAGTTGCATGGCACGCCCTCCCCCGCCCCATCTCCCGACGCCAGGCGCGGGAGAGCGGGGTGAGGCGGCCGGGCGGGGATCAGCCCCGGGCGGCCGCGTAGCTGTATGCGGAATGCGCCGCGCCGCCGGCGCGGTAGATCGGCGCCGCGCCGGTCAGCGTCTCGAGCCGCGCCGAGACGTTGGCGGCGATGAGGTTGCGCACCTGGCGGTTGACCTCGTTCTGCCGCTTCGCCGCTTCGAGCAGGCCGCGGCATTCCTCGTCGATCGCGGTCGCGCCGGTCTGGTCGAGCCGGCCGCAGAGCTGCTCCTTGTCGACGGCGGTGCCGAGGATCGCCTCCAGGTCCAGGCCGGCAAGCGCCTGCCGCTCGGCCTCGAGCACGGCAAGCATCTGCCGCAGTGTCTCGCGCAGGGCGTTCGAATGCATCACTGGCCTTTCCTCAGCAGCAGACCGGCCGCGATCAGGGCGTCTGCGATCTTGGCGGGCACCACGGGATAGCTCCCGGATTCGACCGCCTTGCGGATGACTTCGACGCGGTCGGTATCGACCGGCGCCTCGCCGGGGTTCAGCGCGTCGCTGAGCGCAACGGCCGCGGCCGGCGTCTCGGCGTGTTCCGCCCGGGCGCGGAAGCCGCCGCCCTGGCGCGTCATCCGGACATCGACCGCGCCAATCGGACGCGCGGGTCCCATTTCGATGGGTGGCATGATGCCGCTCCTTGACTCTCTCGGGAGTCCAGAACGGCGGGAGCACGCCTTCTTTAAGGGGAAAAGCGCGCCGCGACGCTGCCGGCGGGGCTCAGGGCAGCGGGATCATCACCTGGCCGGGCCGCACGATCCGCGCGCGCAGCGTGTCGCCCCGGCCGCTGGCGGGGGCATTGGCCGGGCGCACGCGGATCCACGCGCCGACCGCGCCGTTCTCCAGCGCCTCGCCCGGCTGCGAGACGCTGAAACCGTCGCCCGTGACGGCGATGGTCACGGCGTCGCCGCGATTGACGGCGGGCGACGCGGCCACCGGGGCGGCGCCGAAAGTGGCGTTGGCGATCTGCACGAAGATGCGCCAGCCGTCCGCCTCGGGGCAGCGCACCTGGACCGAATCGCGGCGCAGCCCGTTCCACCCGATCGCCAGCGGCGCCGCGCAGGCGCGCAGGCGCAGGCGGCGGTCGACCGGCATCACCGGGCCGCCCGGAGCACCGAGCGGCGCGCCGGCGAAAGCCGCGACCTGGCGGTCGATGGCGTCGAGATCGGCGAAGCCGGCAGCGGCGGCAAGCGCCAGGCCGAGGGTGAAGCTCATGGTCGTTCCTCTTGCAATCAATTGCCGGGAACGAACACCTGCAAGCTTCGTGCCATGGCCGTGGCGGGGGGCCGCGCCGCCGAGGCCGCGGGCGCGTCGAACGCCAGCGCGGCGGTGGTGCCGCCCTGCCCCGGCTCGACGACGATGCGCGCCTCCATCCCCGCCTCGCCCGCGTCCCTGGCCAGCGCCGCGGCCCGGCCCAGCGCTTCGGCCTGGCCGCCGGGGCGGTAGCGGGCGACGATGGTGAGCTGCTGGCGCGCATCGGCCGACTGGTCGCGCAGCCAGGTGCCGAGCGGCGGCGCGCCGGGCGCGGCGCGGTAGAGCGCCAGCGGCTCCGCCTGCGGCGAGAGCGGCTGCTCGCCCGGCGCGGCAGCCGCCGCCCGCGCGGGCGCGGCCGGCGCGTCCTCGGTCGAGGCGAGCGCCGCCGCGGTCACCATGAACAGGATCAGCGAAAGGTCCGCGAGCACGTATTGCCAGCCGCTGCCGGCACGCACCATCATGCCGAAAGCGCCCGCGGGACCGCCGTGGGCCGCGTGCGCTGCGGCAGGGCGGCCGTGACCTGCCGGGCCAGCCAGTCGACCAGCTTCTGCCGCTCCGCCTCCTCGGCCGAGGCCGCGCGCTCGACCGCGCGGGCAAGCGGCGCCAGCACCAGGTTGGCCAGCAGCAGGCCATAGAGCGTGGCGGACACCGCCATGGAGATCGCGCCCATGTAGGCGTGGCGGTCGATGCCGTCGGCGGGAAGCTGGCTCAGCGAGAACAACGTGGCGGCAAGGCCGAAGACCGGCGCCAGCTCGGCCGCCTGCGCCAGCGTGCGCATCGCGCGGCCATCGTCGCGCTGGC
>JBAYPJ010000127.1:0-7178 GCA_041677785.1 Novosphingobium sp.
CAGCCCACTTCGCCGGCCCGCGAAGGCAGCAGTAGCGCGTGGCCTTCGACAAGCTCAGGCCGAGCGGGTGTTGGCGGTTTTTTGGCGGCTGGCGGGCATGGACAAAAATCCGCGTTCCCTTCCCCCGGCGGGTCCGGTCAGAGCAAGCGCGTTCTTACGCCTTCGCTTCCCCGCCGCTCCTCAAGGCGCAGCAGCAGTTCCGCCTTTTCCCACGCCGACAGCATCGGCCAGTCGGCGATCTCCGTCAGCGTGCGCCGGCAGCCCTCGCACCACCCGGTCGCGGGCGCGATCCGGCACACGCCGGTGCAGGGGGAGGGCGGTTGGCGCAGGTGCATGCCGGCACCATAGCACCGGAGGTTGCTGAGCGGCCTGCGTAATTTTCTTGCTTTTCGTTGCAATGCACACTAGCTGGCCGTCAGCAACCGGCGTGTGGACCTTGTTCCGCCGCAACCCGGCGCAGCGTGAGGTCCCGCGTTTCCCCGCGGAACCGCCCCGGATTTGCGGTTGCTTCATCGCCAGACGCATCCTTCGTCACGCAGGGTCGCATTGATACGAACCCTCGCTTCGCGCCGCGGCCGCAGGCTGTCCGCGCGTGCCTTATTCGAAAGTTTCCCATGTCCTATTTCTCCGACCTTGGCCTGGCCGAGCCCATTCTCCGCGCGCTCGGCGCCAAGGGTTATTCCGATCCCACGCCTATCCAGCGCCAGGCGATTCCCGCGTTGCTGGAAGGCCGCGACCTGCTCGGCATCGCGCAGACCGGCACCGGCAAGACGGCGGCCTTCTCGCTGCCCTCGCTCCACCGCCTCGCGGCCGATCCCCAGCCGCGCAGGAACGCCGCGTGCCGCATGCTGGTGCTCTCGCCCACGCGCGAGCTGGCCGCGCAGATCGCCGAGAACATGCGCGGCTATGCCAAGTACCTGAACCTGTCGGTCCAGTGCGTGTTCGGCGGCATACCCGTCGGCAAGCAGGCGCGCGCGCTGGCGCCCGGCTGCGACGTGCTGGTGGCGACGCCCGGCCGGCTGCTCGACCTGATCGACCAGCGCGCGCTGACGCTGCGCCACGTCGAGATCTTCGTGCTCGACGAGGCCGACCAGATGATGGACCTCGGCTTCATCGTGCCCTTGAAGCGCGTCGCCGCGCTGCTGCCGGCCAAGCGGCAGAGCCTGTTCTTCTCGGCGACGATGCCCAAGGCGATCGCCGAGCTGGGCCGGCAATTCATCCACGACCCCGTGCGGGTCGAGGTGGCGCCGCAATCGACCACCGCCGAGCGCGTCGAACAGTACGCCGTGCACATCAACCAGTCCGAGAAGCAGGCGCTGCTGACGATCTCGCTGCGCAAGGGCCTCAAGTCGGGCGAGATCGACCGCGCGCTCGTCTTCACCCGCACCAAGCACGGCGCCGACCGCGTCGTGCGGCACCTGCACGCCGCCGGCGTCACCGCCGCGGCGATCCACGGCAACAAGAGCCAGGCGCAGCGCACCGCCGCGCTGGGCGCCTTCCGCAAGGGTGACTGCCCGGTCCTGGTCGCCACCGACATCGCGGCGCGCGGCATCGACGTGTCGGGGGTGAGCCATGTGTTCAATTTCGAGCTGCCCAACGTGCCCGAGCAGTACGTCCACCGTATCGGCCGCACCGCGCGCGCCGGGGCGGACGGCGTCTCGGTCAGCTTCGTCGCGCCCGACGAGAAGCCCTACCTGCGCGATATCGAGCGGCTGACCCGCGTGCAGCTCACGCCGCTGCCGCTGCCGGCAAGCTTCCTCGAGGAGGCCGCGCGGTTGCCGGCGCCCTCGCGCAAGCCCGCCGAAGCCGCGCAGGACGCCCGCCGCGAGGCGCGCGACGAACGCGGCCGGGGCGGTCGCGGGCGTGGCGGACCGTCGCGCGAGGGCGCGGCCCGGCCCGAGCGCAGCCACCGCCCGCGCGGCGAGCGCGGCCCGGCCTACAACCCCGCGGCCAACGAGGGGCGCGGCGGTGTCGAGCCGCGTCCGGCCCGTGCCGAGGGTGAACGCCGCCCGGCGCGCGCCGAAGGCGAAGGCGGCGAGCGCCGCAATTTCCGTCGCCGCCGCGGTGGCGGCCAGGGCGGCTTTCGCGGCAACGCCAGCCGCGCGGGCTGAACGCAATCCTTCCCCGGCTTGTCCGGGGGAGGGCGTCAGCCGTGCAGCACGCTGTGCGGGCTGATCCACAGCGTGCGCGGGCGGCGGTGGGCGATCAGCCAGACGTCGCCCTCGTTGCGCAGCAGATCGTCGTAGTAGCCGTTGTGGTCGAGCCCGGCGGCGCTGGTCACCAGCCAGTAGGTGCGCGCCTTCGCCGTGCCGTCGCCGGCCAGTTCGACCTTGCAGGTGGTCAGGTGGTGGCTGATGAAGCCGGCTCCGCCGCCATCTGCCCGATCGGCCCGGGGCGGCGGAATTACCGACGGCCCCTGCATCCACGCGCGGATCGCCTCGCGCCCGGCGATGGCCCGGTCGAGCTGCAGCACCCCGTCTTCGGTGAAGCAGGCGGCATAGGCATCGGCCTTGCGCGCGTCGCCCGCCTGGGTGCAGGCGGCCAGCCGGTTGGCGATGGCGATCCGGTCCTTGAGTTCCGCGTCCGTCATGCGCCGTCCTCCGCTGCCCTGCCGGCGAACCTGCTTCTGCCCTACTTCTGCGCGGCGAGGTAGTCGATGATCTCCTGGCGCTTGGCCGGGTTCGTCTGGCCGGCGAAGACCATCTTGTTGCCGGGCACGAGCTTGGCCGGCGAGGCCAGCCAGGCGTCGAGCGTCGCCGCGTCCCAGGTGAGGCCCGAGGCCTTGAGCGCGTTCGAATAGGCATAGCCCGGCACGGCGGCGGCCGGCTTGCCGACGATGTCGTGCAGGCTAGGGCCGATCATGTTCCGCCCGGGCTCGACACTGTGGCACGAGCGGCACTGCGCGTAGGACGCAGGGGGCGCGGCCGCTGCGGCGGCTACCGGCGTGGCGGCCGCCCCGGACGGCGCCGGCCGCACCTGTTCGCCGCCGGCTGCCGGTTCGTCGCCGTTCGCCTGCTCGCTCTGGCCGCCGCCGCAAGCCGATAGCGCAAGCGCCGAACCCACCAGAACCGCAAACCTCATCGCCGCGTGATGCATGATACCTCCCTGCCGATCATTGCCCTGCCGTTCATCGCCATCCCTCTAGCCCGGCGGCCGGGCCTGACAAGGCTTGGTGTCCCCGCATCCCGCCCGCTCGATCGCCCGCCTGGACCGGCCGGAAGATTTTTGCGTCGAGTCCGCTTGACGCTCTGGGACGGCCAACCCATATGCGCGCCGCTGGCACTCTCCGGGCGAGAGTGCCAGATCATGGTTTCACTGGAAGAGAGGGGACTATCCCATGAGTTTTCGTCCGCTGCACGACCGCGTGCTGGTACGCCGCGTCGAGGCCGAGGAAAAGACCGCCGGCGGCATCATCATCCCTGACAGCGCCAAGGAAAAGCCTGCCGAGGGCGAGATCGTCGCCGCCGGCAACGGCGCCCGTTCGGAAGACGGCAAGGTGACGCCGCTCGACGTCAAGGTGGGGGACCGCGTCCTGTTCGGCAAGTGGTCGGGCACCGAAGTCAAGGTGGACGGCGAAGACCTGCTGATCATGAAGGAAAGCGACATCCTCGGCGTGATCGGCTGATCGGATACAGCCGACCCCGATGAAGATCGGGATTACGATCGGCTGGACTGATCCCCGAGAAAGTCGACCGGAACGACAGCGCTCCCGGTTTTCGCCGGGACGACGAATTGGAAGGATTACAGGAAATGGCTGCAAAGGACGTACGCTTTTCGCGCGACGCGCGCGAACGCATTCTCGCCGGTGTCGATACGCTGGCCAACGCGGTGAAAGTCACGCTGGGCCCCAAGGGCCGCAACGTCGTGATCGAAAAGAGCTTCGGCGCGCCGCGCATCACCAAGGACGGCGTTACCGTCGCCAAGGAGATCGAACTCAAGGACAAGTTCGAGAACATGGGCGCGCAGATGCTGCGCGAAGTCGCCAGCAAGGCCAATGACAAGGCCGGCGACGGCACCACCACGGCCACCGTGCTGGCCCAGGCGATCGTCCGCGAGGGCATGAAGTCGGTTTCGGCCGGCACCAACCCGATGGACCTCAAGCGCGGCATCGACCTCGCCGTCGGCAAGGTGGTCGAGAACCTCAAGGCCCGTTCCAAGCCGGTTGCCGGCTCGGCCGAGATCGCCCAGGTCGGCATCATCTCCGCCAACGGCGACACCGAAGTCGGCGAGAAGATCGCCGAGGCCATGGAGAAGGTCGGCAAGGAAGGCGTCATCACCGTCGAGGAGGCCAAGGGCCTCGAATTCGAACTGGACGTCGTCGAAGGCATGCAGTTCGACCGCGGCTATCTCTCGCCCTACTTCGTCACCAACCCCGACAAGATGACGGTTGAGCTGGAAAGCCCCTACATCCTGATCCACGAGAAGAAGCTGTCGAACCTGCAGTCGCTGCTGCCGATCCTCGAGGCCGTGGTGCAGTCGGGCCGTCCGCTCCTCATCATCGCCGAGGACATCGAGGGCGAGGCGCTGGCCACGCTCGTCGTCAACAAGCTGCGCGGCGGCCTCAAGGTCGCGGCCGTCAAGGCGCCGGGCTTCGGCGATCGCCGCAAGGCCATGCTGGGCGACATCGCCACGCTGACCGCCGGCGAGATGATCTCGGAAGACCTCGGCATCAAGCTCGAGAACGTGACCATTGGCATGCTCGGCCAGGCCAAGAAGGTCTCGATCGACAAGGACAACACGACGATCGTCGATGGCGCCGGCTCGCCCGACGACATCAAGGCGCGCGTCGAGCAGATCCGTGCCCAGATCGAAGTCACCACCAGCGACTATGACCGCGAGAAGCTCCAGGAGCGTCTGGCCAAGCTGGCCGGCGGCGTGGCGGTGATCAAGGTCGGCGGCGCCACCGAGGTCGAGGTGAAGGAGCGCAAGGATCGCGTCGACGACGCCCTCCACGCCACCCGCGCCGCGGTCGAGGAAGGCATCGTCCCGGGCGGCGGCACGGCGCTGCTTTACGCCATCAAGGCTCTCGACGGCCTGAAGGGCGTCAACGAGGACCAGACGCGCGGCATCGACATCGTCCGCAAGGCGATTCAGGCCCCGATCCGTCAGATCGCCGAGAACGCCGGCCATGACGGCGCGGTCGTCGCCGGTCGCCTGATCGACAAGAACGACGAGGCGCTGGGCTTCAACGCCGCGACCGACACCTACGAGAACCTGACCGCGGCCGGCGTCATCGACCCGACCAAGGTCGTGCGCACGGCGCTGCAGGACGCGGCCTCGGTCTCCGGCCTGCTGATCACGACCGAAGCCGCGATCAGCGAGAAGCCCGAAGACAAGCCCGCGATGCCCCCGATGGGTGGTGGCATGGGCGGCATGGGCGGCATGGACTTCTAAGGTCACGCCGAACCAGCCGATCAGGCAATGCGAGGAGGCCGGGGGGAACATCCCCCCGGCCTTTTTCGTTGCCCGCCCTATGCGCGGCACGCGCGCGGCGGCGAAGGCAACTGACGTTTTTTCGATGGACCCGCAACGATACGCGCAAGCAGGGGGCAGTCTGGCGATGCGCATCGGCGGGCACTTGCGCTGGCCGGTCAGTCGTTTCCTCGCCCGCCAGCACGCCGCGGGGTAGATGCGGGCGCGGAGGCAGCTTCGGGACCAGCGTGTGTCCCTGTGGAAAAGAGTCCTTCATTCCAGCGGCTTCGCGGGCAAGTTGCACAACTGCTCGCAGGAAACTCCCGGTTCGTCGCTGGAATCTTTGCGCTTCGGCGTGCGATCGTTAAGGAAAGTTAAGGATGGAGCGGGTTATACTGGCGTGGTGATGCGGGGATTCTTGAGTTTTTTCACACGCCGGGTCGTGAACTCTCTGGCCCTCGTGCTTGCATGCGGTGCCTCGCTCTCGCCGGCGACGGCGGGCGATCTCGATGCGATCCAGTCCGCCTTCGACGATACCTTCGGCACCGAGCTGCGCGCGCCGCGGACTTTCGCGAGCCCGTTCGAGGCGCACGTCGCCGCGCTGGCGAACCCGCAGGAAGGCCGCATCGGCGTCGCCGCGCTCGATCTCACCACGGGCCGCACCGTCTCGGTCCTCGGCCGCCAGCCCTTCCCGATGGCCAGCACCAGCAAGATCGCCATCGTCGCGACCTTCCTCGAAGGGGTCGACCAGGGCCGCTTCCGGCTGGAGGACCAGTACCCGCTGATGGTTCCCGTGCCGTCGCGGCGGTTCGACGGACCGGTCGCCCCGGTGCGCGCCGGCCAGATGATGAGCGCGGCGAACCTCATCGAACTGGCGATCACGCGCAGCAGCAACCCCGCGACCGATGCTCTGCTCGCCGTCGTCGGCGGGCCGCAGGCGGTCAATCGCTGGCTGCGCCGCGCCGGCGTCAGCGATCTGCACATCGACCGTGACATCGCCACGCTGGTTCGCGACGACGGCGCCGTTGATCCGGCGCGCACGATTGACGCGCGCGACAGCGCGACGCCGGAAGGCATGGTGCGCCTGCTGAGCGGCCTCTACCGCGGCCAGTGGCTCAGCGCCTCGAGCCGCGCGGTGCTGCTCGGCGCGATGGAGCGCTGCCGTACCGGCAGACACCGCATGCGCGCGCTGCTGCCCGACGATACCCGCATCGCCCACAAGACGGGGACGCTCTACAACACGGCGAGCGATGTCGGCATCATCCACACCCCCGACGGCCGGGCCATCGCCGTCGCGATCTATGTCACCGGCCAGGGCGGCAAGCCCAACCGCGACGCCCGCATCGCCTCGATCGCACGCGCACTCTACGACGGCTACGGCGCCGACATGGCCACCCCGCACCGCACCGCGGCGCGCTGAGCCCTCCACCACCGCCCGCCAGGAAACCGCAGCAAAGGCCCTCTTGTGGGGCCGTTGCGCATAGCGGAAACTCACGCGAAGCCGCGAAGGGCGCGCGCTTGGGGCATAGTCGCCCTGCGTCTGAGGGCATGGTTTCGGAGGCGAAGCTCACGGCGCGGCCTGCTTCCGTCGCCGAGCACCCTGGCGCGCGCTATCCCTCGCGGCCAGCACCCCCCAAAACGAAGGCGATTATGTAGTTTACAAACCCACACTGAAGCGGTAGAACAGATGGCAAGGAGCAAGCCGCCATGTCCGTTCTCTCTTCCCCGCATTTCCACGACGAAGCCAAGGCTTTCGAGTTCCTTGA
>JBAYPJ010000128.1:0-7118 GCA_041677785.1 Novosphingobium sp.
AAGGCTGAACATGGAAATCCGCGCCGCAGAAATCTCGAAGGTCATCAAGGACCAGATCGCCAACTTCGGCACCGAGGCCCAGGTCTCGGAAGTCGGCTCGGTGCTGTCCGTCGGTGACGGCATCGCCCGCATCCACGGCCTCGACAAGGTCCAGGCCGGCGAGATGGTGGAATTCGCCAACGGCGTGCAGGGCATGGCGCTCAACCTCGAGTCCGACAACGTCGGCGTCGTGATCTTCGGGTCGGACGCCGAGATCCGCGAGGGCGACACCGTCAAGCGCACCGGCACGATCGTGGACGTCCCCGTCGGCAAGGGTCTGCTCGGCCGCGTCGTCGACGCGCTGGGCAACCCGATCGACGGCAAGGGCCCGATCGAGGGCGCGACCCGCCAGCGCGTCGAGGTCAAGGCCCCCGGCATCATCCCCCGCAAGTCGGTGCACGAACCCGTGCAGACCGGCCTCAAGGCGATCGACGCGCTCGTGCCGATCGGCCGCGGCCAGCGCGAGCTGATCATCGGCGACCGCCAGACCGGCAAGACCGCCGTCGCGATCGACACCTTCATCAACCAGAAGGGCGTCAACGCGGGCGATGACGAGAGCAAGAAGCTCTACTGCATCTACGTCGCCGTCGGCCAGAAGCGCTCGACCGTCGCGCAGATCGTCCGCCAGCTCGAAGAGAACGGCGCGATGGAATATTCCATCGTTGTCGCCGCAACCGCCTCTGAGCCGGCGCCGCTGCAGTACCTCGCGCCCTACACCGGCGCGACGATGGGCGAGTTCTTCCGCGACAACGGCATGCACGCCGTGATCGTCTATGACGACCTGTCGAAGCAGGCCGTCGCCTATCGCCAGATGTCGCTGCTGCTGCGCCGCCCGCCGGGCCGCGAAGCCTATCCGGGCGACGTGTTCTACCTGCACAGCCGCCTGCTGGAGCGCGCGGCGAAGATGAACGACGAGAACGGCGCCGGCTCGCTGACCGCGCTGCCGATCATCGAAACGCAGGCGGGCGACGTGTCGGCCTACATTCCGACCAACGTGATCTCGATCACCGACGGCCAGATCTTCCTCGAGACCGGCCTGTTCTACCAGGGCGTCCGCCCGGCCATCAACGTCGGCCTCTCGGTGTCGCGCGTCGGCTCGTCGGCGCAGACCAAGGCGATGAAGAAGGTCGCCGGCTCGATCAAGCTGGAGCTTGCGCAGTACCGCGAGATGGCGGCCTTCGCGCAGTTCGGCTCGGACCTCGACGCCTCGACCCAGAAGCTGCTGAACCGCGGCGCGCGCCTGACCGAGCTGCTCAAGCAGGCCCAGTTCTCGCCGCTGTCCTTCGAGGAGCAGACCGTGTCGATCTTCGCCGGCACGCAGGGCTACCTCGACAGCATCCCGACCGACCGCGTCACCGTGTACGAGGCCGAGATGCTGAGCTGGATGCGCGCCGAGAAGGCCGACCTGCTCGCCGACATCCGCAACAGCCGCGACCTGTCGGACGATGCCAGGGCCAAGCTGGTCGACGCGCTCGACACGTTCGGCAAGCAGTTCGCATAATCGCCATCCCGGCGAAAGCCGGAATCGCTGGCCCCCAGATCAGACCGGGCGGCGAGCGATTCCGGATCGAGCCCGGGACGACGCAATGGAGAATATCGAGTGGCCTCGCTGAAGGAACTCAAAGGCCGGATCAACTCGGTCAAATCGACCCAGAAGATCACCAAGGCCAAGCAGATGGTCGCCGCCGCGAAGCTGCGCAAGGCGCAGGCCGCGGCCGAGGCCGCACGCCCCTACGCGGCCCGGCTGGCCGAAGTCATGGGCAGCCTCGCCAGCAAGGTCACGGCGAGCGAGAATTCGCCCAGGCTCCTCGCCGGCACCGGCAGCGATCAGGTCCACCTGCTCGTCGTCGCGAACTCGGACAAGGGCCTTGCCGGCGCGTTCAACTCGAACATCGTCAAGGCCGCCAAGGCCAAGGCGGCCGAACTGATCGCCCAGGGCAAGACCGTCCAGTTCTACCTCGTCGGTCGCAAGGGCCGCGCGCCGATCCGCCGCGACTATCCCAAGGCGATCCTCGCGCAGTTCGACACGACCGAGGTGCGTGAGCCCGGCTTCGCCGAGGCCGAGCGCATCGTCGATGAGCTGGTCGCGCTCTACGAGCAGGGCAAGTTCGACGTCGCCCACCTGTTCTACTCGAAGTTCCGCAGCGCGCTGCTGCAGGAACCGACCGAGCAGCAGATCATCCCGGTCCCCGCGCCCAAGACTGCGGCGGCCGGCGATTCTTCCTTTGAGGCAGCCGTCATCGATTACGAGCCCGGAGAAGAGGAAATCCTCGCCGCGCTGCTGCCGCGCTACCTCAAGACGCAGCTTTTCGGCGCGCTGCTGGAAAACCAGGCATCCGAGCAGGGCGCCTCGATGACCGCCATGGACAACGCCACGCGCAACGCCGGCGAGCTGATCAACAAGCTGACCATCCAGTACAACCGCAGCCGCCAGGCCGCGATCACCACCGAACTCATCGAAATCATCGCGGGCGCGGAAGCGCTGTAGCGACAACAGAAACGCTGGCGCGGAAGCGCCGTAAGCTAAGCCCAAAGGCAAGGAACGAAAAATGGCCACCGCACCCGTGCTCAACCAGACCACTACCGGCAAGATCAGCCAGGTCATCGGCGCCGTCGTCGACGTGACCTTCGAAGGCGAGCTGCCGGCGATCCTCACCGCGCTGGAGACCGACAACAACGGCCAGCGCCTCGTGCTCGAGGTCGCGCAGCACCTCGGCGAGAACACCGTGCGCACGATCGCCATGGACGCGACCGACGGCCTCACCCGCGGCCAGCCGGTCTCGAACACCGGCAACCAGATCTCGGTGCCGGTCGGCCCCAAGACGCTCGGCCGCATCCTCAACGTCATCGGCGAGCCGATCGACGAGCGCGGCCCGGTCGGCAGCGACCTGTTCGCCCCGATCCACGCCAAGGCCCCGGACTTCGTCGACCAGTCGACCGAGGCGGCGATCCTCGTCACCGGCATCAAGGTCATCGACCTGCTCGCGCCTTACGCGCGCGGCGGCAAGATCGGTTTGTTCGGCGGTGCCGGCGTGGGCAAGACCGTGCTGATCCAGGAACTGATCAACAACATCGCCAAGGGCCACGGCGGCGTGTCGGTGTTCGCCGGCGTGGGCGAGCGCACCCGCGAGGGCAACGACCTCTACCACGAGTTCCTCGACGCCGGCGTCATCGCCAAGGACGCCGAGGGGAACCCCACCTCGGACGGCTCGAAGGTGGCGCTCGTATTCGGCCAGATGAACGAGCCCCCGGGCGCCCGCGCCCGCGTCGCGCTTTCGGGCCTGACCATGGCCGAATACTTCCGCGACCAGGAAGGCCAGGACGTGCTGTTCTTCGTCGACAACATCTTCCGCTTCACCCAGGCGGGCTCAGAAGTGTCGGCGCTGCTCGGCCGCATCCCCTCGGCCGTGGGCTACCAGCCGACGCTCGCCACCGACATGGGCGCGCTGCAGGAGCGCATCACCTCGACCACCAAGGGCTCGATCACCTCGGTGCAGGCGATCTACGTGCCCGCCGACGACTTGACCGACCCCGCGCCGGCCACCTCGTTCGCCCACCTCGACGCGACGACCACGCTGAACCGCGCCATCTCGGAGCTGGGCATCTATCCGGCGGTCGACCCGCTCGACTCCACCTCGCGCGTGCTTGAGCCCCGCGTCGTCGGCGCCGAGCACTACGAGACCGCGCGCCGCGTCCAGGAGACGCTGCAGAAGTACAAGTCGCTGCAGGACATCATCGCCATCCTCGGCATGGACGAGCTGTCGGAAGAGGACAAGCTCACCGTCGCCCGCGCGCGCAAGATCCAGCGCTTCCTGTCGCAGCCGTTCCACGTCGCCGAGGTCTTCACCGGCATCCCGGGCAAGTTCGTCCAGCTCGAGGACACCGTGAAGTCGTTCAAGGCCGTCGTCGACGGCGAGTACGACCACCTGCCCGAAGCCGCGTTCTACATGGTCGGCGGCATCGAAGAGGCGGTCGAGAAGGCCAAGAAGCTGGCCGACGAGGCCTGATTTCCCGCTCTCTCCCTTTCGAGGGAGGGACAGCGAGACTTTGGCCGGAGTTGAGAGGGGGACTGGCATCCCATGCTTCCCCCTCTTCCAACCCTCTCCCCGGATGGAGAGAGGGCTTCGAGGATAGAAAGATGGCACTGCACTTCGAACTCGTCACGCCGGCGCGCCTCGTCCGTTCGGACGACGTCCACATGGTCGTCGTCCCCGGCTCCGAGGGTGAGTTCGGCGTGCTGGAGGGTCACGCGCCTTTCATGTCGACGATCCGCGACGGCGCGCTGAAGGTCTACAAGAGCAACGGCGGCGCCCCGGAGGAAATCCACATCACCGGCGGCTTCGCCGAAGTCGGCGCGAACGGGTTGACCGTGCTGGCGGAGCGCGTCGAGGGCTGAGCCCCCTGCTCACGCAAGGACATGCGCAAGGGGCGTGCCGGGCGACCGGCGCGCCCCTTGCGGTTATCGGCGCCCTGATCCTATGGAGCTTCCGATCGGGGGCACGCGCCACCTATCGGGCGGCCGGGCCAGATGCCGGCTCGCTCCGCGTCGGCAAGCGGCCGGGTTTGCCCCTTGCCGAGACTCCCGAGCGCGAGGGTGCCTATCCCCACGCGCACGAGACGCAGCACCCCGGCCCCTTGCGCCGCAACCATTCGGCGCACCTGCCGATTGCGCCCCTCGGTCAGCACGACCTCGATCCAGCTCGACCGGTCGCCCGAACGCAGGAGGCGCACAGCGGCGGCGCTGAGCCGTTCGCCGCCCTCCTCCACCGGTGCCGCCATCGCCGCGACGAAGGCCTCGTCGGCGATCCGGTCGATCTTGACGTGATAGGTCTTGGGCACGCCCGAGTCCGGGTTGAGCAGATATTCAGCCCAGCCCGTGTCGTTCGTCAGCAGCAACAGCCCTTCGCTCGCCTTGTCGAGACGGCCGACCGGGGACAGGAAAGGCAGATCGGGCGGGAGGCAGTCATAGACCGTGCCGCGCGCCTGCGGATCGCGGCGCGTCGTGACGAGGCCGCGCGGCTTGTTCAGCATCAGATAGACCTTGGCCTCGGCCCTGATCGAAGCGCCATCGACTGCGAGCCGGGCACGCGCGGGATCGACCCGCAGCGTGGCCGAGCGGACGATCCGCCCGTCGACCGATACCCGTCCCGCCGCGATCAACCCGGCCGCTTCGGTTCGCGAACAGAAGCCGAGCTTGGACAGCGCGCGCGGCAGGCTGACGACGGGCCGGGGCGCAGAACCGGGCCGGTCAGCCGGCGACGGGCGGCGGTTTTCCCCGCTTCTCCGGGACGGACGATGGGACATGGCACGGCTCGCGCCCCGCGGTGCCGCATCCCCGCAGGCATAAGCTGATCGCGGCAGGATAGAGGCGGCTGCCGGGTCGTCATATCCCCGGACGCCGCATGGCCTCCGGGGTCAGATGCCCGTGATCAGTCTGCCGGCGCGCAATGCGCGCATGAGAGGCCGCGTGCTCATGCGCCATCTTTCGCGCGATCCCGGCGGCGCGTCAATTGATGCCGGGCGCGATGGCTTGTACCGATCCCGCCGGACATGCCGGCAGGACCTATGCGATGATCGACGCGCGCTTACAGATAGCCATCCGCGAGGCCTGGCCAGCCGCCATCCCGGTCAGCATGGCAACGGCCGATGGCGCGCCTCACGGCAAGGGCGCCTATGCCCTGGTGATCGCGCTGCGCGCGCCCGTCACGTTCGCCCAACGGGGCACGGCCCGCCTGCTGCCGCGCGGCGTTTACGTCTATGCCGGCAGCGCGCATGGCCCAGGCGGGATCGGCGCCAGATTGCGGCACCATTTCCGCCGGGAAAAGCTGCCGCACTGGCATGTCGACCGCCTCACCACGGTGGCCGACGAGATCGAGGCCTTTGCCATCGAGGGAGGCCGGGAATGCGAGATCGTAGCCCGCCTTGGCCATCTGGTGGGCATGCGCCACCAGATCGCCGGCTTCGGCAGCAGCGACTGTCGGACCTGTCCTTCGCACCTCCTCCGCTATTCCGGGTAAAGTCCCGAGAAGCGGGGCGATCAGGCCGGTGTGAACGTGATGTGCAGGTCCGCGAGGCTGCGGAAGCTGAACGTCGGCTCGAAACGGAAGACACGGGCGTCCGCCGGTCCGTGATGCTGTTCGGACAAGCCGAAATGGCTGGTGCGCGCCAGCAGGCGTTCAATCGCTACCCGAGATTCCAGCCGGCCCAGCGGCGCCCCCAGACAGGCATGCGCGCCCTTGCTGAACGCCAGATGGTCGCGCAGGTTGGGCCGGTCGATATCGAAGCTGTCCGGATTCGCGAAGTGGGCGGGATCGTTGCTGGCGGCAGTCAGGCAGACGGTCATGATCGAGCCGGCGGGCACATCGACCCCGTCGATCGTGGTGTTACGCCGCGCGAGACGATATATCGCTTTCACCGGCGCGTCGAAGCGCAGCACTTCCTCGATGAAGTCGGCGGTGCGGCCGGGATTCTCGCGCAGGAATCGTTGCAGTTGGTGATCCTCGGCAAGGATCTTGATCGCCATCGCGATCAGGCGCGAGGTGGTGTCCTGGCCGGCACCGAAAAGAAAGCGGGCAAGGGCCGACAGCACTTCGAAATCGGGCCGGGAACCGTCCCTGAGCGTTCCCTGCGCCAGTTCGGTCATGAGGTCCGCCTGAGGGTTCGCCTGCCGTTCGCGCAGGTAGCGATCGATCAGCGGCTTGAGGAAGATCAGCGGGTCGGGACCGATCTTGTGGACGGCATCGCCCTCGATCTGGCTCGGCGGCGATCCCAGCAGTTCGAGCAATTGCCCGCGATCCGCCTCGGGGATGCCCATAAGATCGGACACCGCATAAGTTGCGGTGGCATGGGCAAAATCCTCCGCCACCTCGCAGGCGCCCTTGCTGATGAAACCGTCGATCAGGCGATCGACTAGGCCGTAGAGATAGTCCTCGTTCGCCTTGAGCCGCTTGTAGGTCAACAGGCTTGACATAAGGCTGCGATAATCTGCGTGCCGGGCCCCGTCGAAGCAGTTGAGATGCGCCGACCATGGCATTTCGGGCCGATGCGCCTCCAACTGTTCGGAAATATCATCGCCTTCG
>JBAYPJ010000129.1:0-7035 GCA_041677785.1 Novosphingobium sp.
GCGGGAAACCACTGCTCGCGCGGGGCATCGAACAGCGCGTTGAGGAATTGCGCGGCGCAGCGCATCTGCGCCTCGATCTCCAGCCCGTCGAGCGCCAGCACGACCGAGGCGCGGTGCTGCCGCACGCGGGCGGCAAGGCGCAGGATCTCGGCGCCCGAATAGGCCGCGCCGTCGATCACGAGATGGCCGAACGGCTCGGCCAGCGTGACGAAGTCGCCTTCCGGGTCGATCACGACCTGCTGGACCAGCCCCGCGCTTTCCTCAAGCAGCCGGCGCAGCAGGTGCGACTTGCCGGAGCCGCTGTTGCCCTGGACCAGCAGCCGGGTCGCCAGCAGTTCCTCGACGTCCACGCGCACCGGAGCGCCGGCGGAATCGGTCCCTATTTCGACGGATGCGGCCATGCGCCGGCTCTTGCCCAAGGGCGGCCGGGCGGCAAGGCCGCCAGCACGGCTTATCCAGAGGAACGGCGCGGGACCGGCCGGCCGGGCGGTCGACAATCCGGCCGCAGGCCTTGCCCCGTGTTCCGCCTGTGTTCTAATGTCACCGCATGGCCGCCCTCCCCCTCCCCGCGCTCCATGCCAATCACGGTGGGTGCTGGCTGCGTGACAGGTGCAATGAGCATGGCGGCGGCGCCACGCGCGGCGTCGGCAAGGGCGAGGCGATCATGGCGGCGGCGGACACGCCGCTGCTGTTGCTCAACGCGCCGCTGGTGGCGACGCGGCTCGGCTATCCGGACCTGTCGGGGCTTGATCTGCTGGAGCTGTTCGCCTTCGTCCATCCGGCGCGTTTCGTCGTGCCCACGCCCAAGGGCCTCGCCCGCGCGCTCGACCTGCCCGAGCCCGAGGGCGACGACGCGGTGCCGGCGCTGCTGCAGGCGGCGGCGGGGGCCCTGCTGGAGACGTGCGAGAGCCCCGGCTGGGCCGAGCGCGAGGGCGCATGGAGCGCGCTGCAATCGCTGACGCGCCTGCGCTGGCCCTGGGCCGGGCCGCTCGCCCCGCGCATCGCCCAGCCCGAGCGGGCCGAGCGCTGGCTGTTCTCGAAGCTGCCCGAATGGGACGAAGCGCCCGAGCGGCCGCAGCCGGCGCAAGTGGCGCTCGACAATGACGCGGTGCTAGACCGGCTTGCCGCGCTCACCGGCGCGGGGGCCGAGCAGCGCCCCGGCCAGCGCGCCTACGCCGCCGAAACCGCCCATGTCTTCGCCCCGCGGCGGCGCGAGGCCGCGCCGCACGTGCTGCTCGCCCAGGCGGGCACCGGCATCGGCAAGACGCTGGGCTATCTCGCGCCGGCCTCGGTCTGGGCGGAGCGGTCGGGCGGCACCGTCTGGGTCTCGACCTTCACCAAGGCGCTGCAACGCCAGCTCCGCCGCGAGAGCCGGCGCGCCTGGCCCGCGGCGCGCGCCGACGGCAGCCCGCCGGTGGTGGTGCGCAAGGGGCGCGAGAACTACCTGTGCCTGCTCAACCTGGAGGACGCGCTGCAGGGCGGCTTCGGCGGCCGCGCGGCGATCCTGGCGCAGCTCGTCGCGCGCTGGGCCGCCTATACGCAGGACGGCGACATGATCGGCGGCGACCTGCCCGGCTGGCTGGGCACGCTGTTCCGCCAGCGCGGCATCGCCTCGCTCACCGACCGGCGCGGCGAATGCGTCTATGCCGGCTGCCCGCACTACCGCAAATGCTTCATCGAACGCGCCGCGCGCAGTTCGGCGCAGGCCGACCTCGTCATCGCCAACCACGCGCTGGTCATGGTCAACGCGGCGCGCGCCGGAGCCGGCGGGGGACGCGATCACGCCGCGCGGCCGACGCGGCTGATCTTCGACGAGGGCCACCACGTGTTCGAGGCCGCCGATTCGACTTTCGCCGCCGCGCTTACCGGCGCGGAGACGATCGAGCTGCGCCGCTGGGTCCTGGGCCCGGAGCGCGGCTCCAAAGGGCGGCGGCGCGGCCTTGCGGCGCGGCTCGCGGACATTTCCAGCTATGACGAACAGGGCGCCAAGGCGATCGCCGCCGCCGCCCATGCCGCCGAAGCGCTGACCGGCGCCGGCTGGCTCCAGCGCCTCGGCGAAAGCGCGCCCTCGGGCCCGCTGGAGGAACTCCTCGCCGCCGTCCGCGCGCTGGTCTATGCCCGCGACGAGAGCGGCGGGCAGGAAGCCGGCTATGGGCTGGAGACCGAGGCGGCGCAGCTCGACGGGGCGTTCATCGAGCGGGCGCAGGCCGCCCAGGCCGCGCTCGCCGGCTTGCGCCAGCCGCTGATCCGGCTCGGCCTGCGGCTGGAAGCGTTGCTGGCCGAGCCGCCCGACTGGCTCGACGGGGCCGGCCGCGCGCGGATCGAGGGCGCGCGCCATTCGCTGGCCTGGCGGATCGACCTGCTGGCGGCCTGGGAAGCGCTGCTGGAACGGCTGGGCGGCGCCGCCGATCCCGAGTTCGTCGACTGGCTGGCGGTCGAGCGCTCCGACGCGCGCGAGTTCGATGTGGGCCTGCACCGCCGCTGGCTCGACCCGATGAAGCCCTTCGCCCGCGTCGTGCTGGAGCCGGCGCACGGCGTCATGCTGACTTCGGCGACGCTCAAGGACGGCCACGGGCGCGACGACCGCGACTGGGACACCGCCGTCGACCGCAGCGGCGCGCCGCATATCAGCGTCGCGCCGCGCCTCGCCGCCTTCGACAGCCCGTTCGACTATGCCGCGCAGGCCGAGGTGCTGATCGTCACCGACGTGCCCAAAGGCGACATTCCCGCGCTCGCCGCCGCCTATGCCCGGCTGATCGAGGCGGCCGGCGGCGGCGCGCTCGGCCTGTTCACCGCGATCCGCCGGCTGCGCGCGGTCTATGCCCGCATCGCCGACAAGCTTGCCCGCGCCGGCCTGCCGCTGTTCGCGCAGCATGTCGACCCGATCGATACCGGCACGCTCGTCGATATCTTTCGCGACGATCCGCGCGCCTCGCTGCTCGGCACCGACGCGCTGCGCGACGGGGTCGACGTTCCGGGCCATTCGCTGCGGCTGGTGGTGATGGAGCAGGTGCCCTGGCCCAAGCCCTCGATCCTGCACCGCGCCCGGCGGCTGGCCGCCCTGCGACACGCCCAGGGTGAGCGGAGCGGCTCCGCCTACGACGACCGCATCATCCGCGCCCGGCTGGCGCAGGCGTTCGGCAGGCTGATCCGCAGCAGCGGGGACCGGGGCCATTTCGTCGTACTGTCGTCCGCCTTCCCCTCGCGGCTGCTCGCGGCCTTCCCACCCGGCACGCCGGTCCACCGCCTGACGCTCGACGAGGCTTTACAACGCGTGGCCCGGGGTGCTTCAGAGGATGCCGTGCCCACCGACAACTTCTTCGCAAAGCCCGCATCGACATGAAGACGCTGGGCATCTGGCGCCACGCCAAATCCGACTGGAACGATCGCAGCGCGCGCGATTTCGACCGGCCGCTGAACCACCGGGGGCTGAAGGGCGCGGCGATCATGGGCCGGCACATCGCCGCCCAGCCGCTCTACTGGGACCGCATCATCGCCTCGCCGGCGGTGCGCGTGGCGCAGACGATCGAGGTCGGCTCGCAGGCGGCCGAGATCAATCCGCAGGTGCGCTGGGACCGGCGCATCTATCTGGCCAGCTCGGCCACCCTGATGGACCTGCTGCGCGAACAGGAAGGAGACCCGGCGCGGATCCTGATGGTCGGGCACAATCCGGGGCTGGAGGATCTGATCTTCGATCTCGTGCCCGATGACGGCGGCAACCCGCTGCGCGACATCGTCGAGGAGAAGTTTCCCACCGCCGCCTTCGCGCTGCTGGAGATGGACATCGACCGCTGGTCCGAGCTGGACGAAGGCGGCGCCCGGCTCGTCCACCTGACCCGGCCGCGCGATCTCGATGCGAAGCTGGGACCGCAGCCGGCGTAGAGCGTCGTGCGGAAAATCCAAGCCGGTTCGATCCTCACCCGCGAGGAGAGGTGGCAGCGGCGCGGCCGCTGACGGAGGGGTGTAACCGCCGGCAGGGATGTCCCTCCACCCACGGGGGAGAATCCGGATGCCGCGTCAAACCCGTGCACGATGCTCCAGACACCAGCGAGCCGTCGTCCCGGAACGAGGTGTTCTCAGCCCGCTGCGAGCGCGGCGGCCAACGTGTTGCGGATGGCCTGCAGTTGCGGGATCAGGTCGGCAGGCGCCGCGGACCGCAGTTCTGCCCCGGCCGCCTTGCCCGCGCCTTCGATCGCCTGCCGCGCGCCGCGCAGCGTGTAGCCTTCGCGATGCACCAGCCGGTCGATCGTCGCGACCAGGCGCACGTCCTCCGGGCGGTAGTAGCGGCGGCCGCCACTGCGCTTGATCGGCCGGAGCATGGGAAACTGCTCTTCCCAATAGCGCAGCACGTGCTGGCGGATGTTCAGGGCCGTGGCCACTTCCCCGATCGTGCGCAGGGCGTCGGGCTCCTTGCCGTCGTCGAAGCCGGGAAAGAGAGCCTGTTCGCTCATTTGCCGGAAATCCGATCCTTGAGCATCTGGCTGGCGCGGAACGTCAACACCCGGCGAGGGGTAATCGGCACTTCCACCCCCGTCTTCGGATTGCGGCCGATCCGCTCCGCCTTATCGCGCAGCAGGAACGTGCCGAAGCCGGAAATCTTGACGTTTTCGCCCTTGGCCAATGCGTCACACATGTGATCCAGGATGGATTCGACCATCGCCAGCGATTCCGCCCGCGACAGACCGAGCTTCCTGTTGATCGCATCCGCAATCGCAGCACGCGTTAGCGTTTCCGTGGAGCGCATAAAGCCCCTATCCCCATAAACGCGACCCCCGGCTCATGGGTTAATAGGGATTCCGATAAAAAGCAATGCAATGGCGCTGCTTTACGCAATTGAATCCGAAGTGGAGCGGTTATCCGGTTTCGTTAATACCCGGTGCACCATCATCCGGCGGGCCGCGGCCGCGCCGGAATCCGCGGCTACATCCGGATCAGGCTGGCGCCCCAGGTGAAGCCCCCGCCCATCGCCTCGAGCATGACGAGATCGCCCTGCTTGATCCGGCCGTCGCGAATCGCCGCGTCGAGCGCCAGCGGAACCGACGCCGCCGAGGTATTGGCGTGCCGGTCGACCGTCACCACCACCTTGTCGGGCGACAGGCCGAGCTTGCGCCCCGTGGCGTCAAGGATGCGGGCATTGGCCTGGTGCGGCACCAGCCAGTCGATGTCCTCGATCGTCGCGCCGGCCGCTTCGAGCACTTCGAGCAGGACCGAGGCGAGATTGGTGACGGCGTGGCGGAACACCTCGCGCCCCTTCATCCGCAGTTTGCCGACGGTGCCGGTGGTGGACGGGCCGCCATCGACGTAGAGCAACTGGTTGTGCGCGCCGTCGGCATGGAGCTTGGTGGCGAGCACGCCGCGCGGCTTCTCGGCCGGTTCGTCGCGGGCTTCCAGCACGATCGCGCCGGCACCGTCGCCGAACAGCACGCAGGTGGCGCGGTCCTCCCAGTCGAGGATGCGGCTGAACGTCTCCGAGCCGATCACCAGCGCGCGGTTGGCCGCGCCCGAGACGAGCATCGAATCCGCGACGCCGAGCGCATAGAGGAAGCCCGAGCACACCGCCGCCACGTCGAAGGCGATGCCGCCGTTGCAGCCGAGCGCGTCCTGCACGATCGTCGCCGTGGCGGGGAACGTCTGGTCCGGCGTCGCCGTCGCCAGCACGATCAGGTCGATCGACTTCGCGTCGATACCCGCCGCATCGAGCGCGTGGCGGGCCGCGTCGGTGGCCAGGCTCGATGTCGTCTCGTCGGGCGCGGCGACATGGCGATTGCGGATGCCGGTGCGCTCGACGATCCACTCGTCGCTGGTGTCGACCATGCGCGCCAGTTCTTCGTTTCCGACCGTGCGGCGCGGCAGCGCGGAACCCGTACCGAGGACAACCGAGCGGCGCATCAGTCGGCGCCTTCGCTGGCGGCGGTGCGATGCATCTTCAGGCTGTTCTCGCCCACGCGGGCAAGGTCGGCGGTAATCCGTTCGGTCACGTTCTCTTCCAGAAGTCGCGCGGTGACGGCGACGGCGTTGGCGACCCCTGCCGCGCTGGCGCTGCCGTGGCTCTTGACGACGATGCCGTTGAGACCAAGGAACACCGCGCCATTGTGGTTGTTGGGGTCGAGGTGATGCTTCAGCAGCTCGGTCGCCGGACGCGAGATGAGGAAGCCGAATTTCGAACGCAGCGAGCTGGAGAAGCTGCGCCGCAGCAGATCCGCCACGAAGCGCGCCGTGCCTTCCACCGCCTTCAGCGCGATATTGCCGGAAAAGCCGTCGGTAACGACGACATCGACGTCGCCCCGGCACACCTTGTCCGCTTCGGTGAAGCCATCGAACGAGATCGAGAGCCTGTCCGCCGCGGCGCGCAGCAGGTTGGCCGCGGCGCGCACGTCGTCGGTGCCCTTGATCTCCTCTGTGCCGATGTTCAGCAGGCGTACGCGCGGCGCATCGCGGCCCGTGACGACGCGCGAGTAAGCGGCGCCCATGATCGCGAACTGCACCAGATTGCGGCTGTCGCAGTCGGTATTGGCGCCGAGATCGAGCATGACGACGTCGTTGTCGCCCAGCGTGGGCAGCAGCGCGGCGAGCGCGGGGCGGTCGATGCCCGGCATGGTCCGCAGCGCCAGCTTGGCGATGGCCATCAGCGCACCGGTGTTGCCCGCGCTGACTGCGGCGCCGGCGTGGCCCTGCTTGACCGCGTTGATCGCCATGCCCATCGAAGTCGACTTGGACCGGCGCAACGCCTGGCTGGGCTTGTCCTCGCCGCTGATGACGCCGTCCGAGTGCAGGATCTCGGACGAGGCGCGCAGGTTGGGATGCTTCTCAAGCGCCGCCTTGATCCGCGTTTCGTCGCCGACGAGCAGGAACTTGAAGCGGTCGTGACGGCGACGCGCGAGCGCGGCGCCTGCGACCATCACGCGCACGCCTTCATCGCCGCCCATCGCATCGACGGCGATACGCGGTAGACTCATCGGGCGCGTCCGGGGCTGACGGGCTTAGAGCCCGACCGCGATGATCTCGCGACCGTTATAGTGACCGCAGGCGTTGCAC
>JBAYPJ010000130.1:0-6858 GCA_041677785.1 Novosphingobium sp.
ACCCCCAGCGCGGTCCTCTCCGGCGTCGCTCGCGCGGCGCGTGGCGGTGTCCTCGTCAAGGGCGGCGCCCCGCTCGAACTGCTCGGCTCGCTCGATGCGATCGCTTTCGACAAAACGGGCACGCTCACCAAAGGCGAGCCGCGCATCCAGCAAATCATCACCGCGCCGGGCGTGGACAAGCAGGAGTTGATGGCAATTGCGGTGGCGGTCGAAAGCCTGAGCGATCATCCGCTGGCACAGGCGATCGCGCGCGATGGGCGCGATCATGTCGGGGACTTTCCGGTTCCACAGGCGGAGAGCCTGAAAAGCCTCACAGGCCGCGGCGTCTCGGCCGTTGTCGGGGAGGCTGAAGTCCTGATCGGCAAGCCAGGAATGTTCGGTGCCGACGGCATCGCGCCGCTGTCCCCGGCGATGGCGGAGGCCGTCGAGCAATTGCGCGAGGGCGGGCAGACCAGCATGGTCGTGCAGCGCGATGGCCGCGATCTTGGCGCGATCGGCCTGCTCGACACGCCTCGGGAGACGGCCAGGGCCGCGCTCAAGCGGCTGCACAGGATCGGTATCAAGCGCATGATCATGATCTCCGGCGACCATCAGAGGGCGGCCGAGGCAATCGCGCGCGAAGTGGGACTGGATGAGGCGTGGGGCGATCTCATGCCCGAGGACAAGGTAGAGGCGATCAGGAAGCTCCGCGCCGAAACGAGAGTGGCCATGGTCGGTGACGGCGTGAACGATGCGCCCGCCATGGCGAGCGCGACAGTGGGGATCGCCATGGGCGCGGCAGGGTCCGATGTCGCACTGGAAACAGCCGATGTCGCACTCATGGCCGACGACCTATCGCATCTGCCTTTCGCGGTGGGCCTCAGCCGCACTACCCGCTCGGTGATCCGCCAGAATGTGTTCGTCAGTCTCGGCATCGTCGCGTTCCTGGTGCCGGCCACGATCCTCGGGCTTGGGATTGGCCCGGCGGTCGCCGTGCATGAAGGATCGACGTTGCTTGTGGTATTCAATGCGCTGCGACTGTTGGCTTATCGGGATCGAACCTCAGGTATTGAAGTTGCCCCGTTGCGATCCTCCGCCGAGGCGCCGTAATGATCGAGTTGCGCCAGCTCCGCTATCTGATTGCAGCGGCCGAGGCAGGCAGTTTCAGCCGCGCGGCGCGCAACCTGAACATCAAGCAGGCGACTCTTAGCCGGCATATCCTCAATGTCGAAAAGCGACTGGGTATGAGCCTATTTGACCGTAAGACGCGCGGCGCCACTCTCACCAAAGATGGCGAAACCTATCTGCGCACCGCACAGGGGATCGTGATCGAATGGGAGGAATTGAACGATTGGGTTCGTTCGACCCGCAACGGCGAGGCCGGCAGGCTGGCAGTCGGTTTCTACACCTCCTTTTCCGCCGGGAACCTGCGCGCCACCCTGAGCGAGTTCGGCGAACGCCATCCCGATGTGAAGCTGCGCGGCTTCGAACGCGACCGGAAAATGCTGCTTGCGGGAATCGAGAATGGTTTGCTCGACATCGCGATCATGATCGGCGACGCGACCTATCCGGGGCTGGCGAGCCGTTCATTCTGGAGCGAGCGCATATTGATAGCAATGCCGGAAAGCCACCCGCTCGCCACCCGCGAACGCATCCACTGGGCCGATCTGACCGGCGAACGCTTCCTGCTGACACAACGAGATCCCGGTCTCGAGACGCGCAACATGCTCATGGGCAAGCTCGGCATGCCGGGCTACTCGCCCGAGATCGACATGGAGGACATAGGGCGCGATACTGTGCTGAGTGTCATCGCGCTGGGCGCGCATATCTCGATCGTCGCGGAATCCGCGCTCGGCATCCATGTGCCGGGGGTGACGTTCCGCGAAGTCCACGAGACCAACGGCCATACGCGGATCGGCTTCTCGGGCTACTGGCGCGATGACAATGACAATGCCGTGCTGCGCCGTTTCCTCGATTTCGTGGCCGTCCGCTATTCACAGCCGCCGATCCCAGGGCGGCCGCCATCGTCTCAGCAACCGGGAAAGGAGCCGTCGTGACGCAAGGCAAGACACTCATCATCGTGCTGGTCACATTGGTCATCGGATTCGGGGCGGGCTTCACCCTGCGCCCGATCATTGCGCCGGCCGGGCCAAGCGCCGCCGCCATATCGGCGCTGGCCATCCCGCCGACTGAGCCGCGCGGCACGCAATATTTCGCGGCGCATCTCGATGAAGCGCGGCAGGTCGTGGCGCAATGCGCGGAAGGCACGGTGCGGGGCGCCGAGTGCGCCAACGCCGAGCAAGCCGTCGTCGAGGCCGAGGGCCGGGACCGTTTCAAGCGATTCATGGGCAACTGACGGCGGAACGAGCGGTCAATTCCCCTGCGCGCGGTGTCGGCGAAAGGCCCGGTCGGTTTCCATGAACCGGGCGAGCATCGGCGCGACCAGCTTTTCGGGCGGGACCGGCGATCCTCCGGTCTCGGCCGCGAGTGCGGCGGCATAGGCTTGCAAGTCGCGATGGACGGGCGCGGGCAGCTCCACGGCGAGCTTGACGGGCTTGTCATCGGCCAGCGGCCCCAGCTTCAATTTCGTCATCGTGTGGCTCCGATCGGCTCCAATATGAGGTCGCGCGTCAGAACGACCCGGAGCGGGTGGCCCGGCCGGATGGTGAGCGTCGGCTGCACATTCAATTGCCGCCGCACGATCTGCTGGCCGGTCTGGTTGATGGTGTCCTGCGATCCGCGCCGCAGCGCGCGGGTCAGGTCATCCTCGCTGTCCGCGCCCAGCTCCGCACCCACGCCGAGCAGCGTCGAGACGGCGGCGGCTTTCAGGAGATTGCCCCAATGCTGGTTCACGCGGTCCTGCAAGCCGGCGTATCCGGCCGCATCGGCGCCGGGCTGGCGCGCGAGAACGATCGAGCGGCCGTCCGGCATTATCAGCCGATCCCATGCGAGCAGCACGCGGGCCTGCCCGGCGGCGATCTCGCTGTCATATTCGCCGATCAGCCGCGCGCCCTGCGGAATGAGCAGGATGCGCCCGGTGGGGCTGTCATAGACGTTGGCCGTCACCTGGGCGGTGATCTGGCCGGGCAGGTCGGAACGGATGCCGGTGATGAGCGCGGCCGGAACGATGCTGCCGGCCTGGACGATGTTGGGCGAGGCCGGGGCAGCAAGCCGCTCGACGCTCACGGTGCGCTGGTTCAATGCCTGCGCCATGAAGGCGCGCTTGGCGGCCTGGTCGCCCTGCGGCGCGGCTTCGCCCGGATCGGCCGACGCCTGCGCCGTGAGGTCGGGCAAGGCCGGAAGGGACGGCATGGCCGCGCCCGCGCCACCGCCGAGGAACACCCCGCTCATGCGGGCGGCCTCGCGCTCCTGCTGCGCCCGTTGCCGCGCGGCTTCCTCGGCCTGCGCGCGGGGATCGGGCTGTGCGCCGACCGACGGCACCGGGACATCCTCTCCGCGCTGCTGGGCCGATACGATCGGGCCGCCGAGATCGCCGGGAAGCGGCGGGCCGAGCCGTGGGGCCTGGCTGTAGTCGCGCGGCCCCGAGGTGATGGTCTCGGCCGTGGACCGGCTTTCGGTATTGTAGAGTTCCTTGGCGTCCCGATCGCCGGCGGGCTTGAGCGCATAGATCAGCGAGCCGCCGATCCCGAGACCGGCGGCGACGCCCAACACGGCGAGCGCCTTCCTCGACAGCCGCATGACGCGCGGGGGATCGCCCCGAAGCTGGAAGGCGCGCGGGTCGGATCGCGCGGCCTGCGGCACGGCCGGTTCGGCGGCGGGGGTGTCGGCGGGATCGGTCACGGCCGCCCCCTGCGTCCGTCGTCGCGCACGATCCGCACGCGCTGTTCGCTGCGCCGGTCGCCCAGGCGCAGCTCGGCCGCCGCGAACAGGCGGTCCACCACCATGTAGCGGCCCTGCACGCGATAATTGACCAGCTCGGCGTCGCCGGCCGCGCCCGTCACGAACAAGGGCGGCATCTCGCCCTGCGAGATCCCGGCCGGAAACTCGATGAACACCTGTGCGGAATCGTCGAAGGCGCGAACGGGCTTCCACGGCACGCGGTCGCCCTCGATCCGGTAGCGAAAATTGAGCGCGGCCAGGTCCACGCCGCCCGCGACCGGCGCTGCCGATGCTGCGGCCGCGTTGCGCCCCTGCAAGGCGATCAGCGCGTCATGCGGATAGGTCCACGAGACCGACGCCATGTAGGTCGAAGCCGTCGCGCGCAGCTCCAGATGATAGGTGCGCCGGTTCGTGTTGATGACAAGGTTCGTGGCGATGTCGGGTCGGGTCGGCTTCACGAGGATATGCACGCGCGCGGTGGGACCGCCGCCGCTCACCGTGTCGCCGATGATCCAGCGCACGGTGTCGCCGGCCGCAACCGGCCCCGGTCCCACGAGCTGCTCGCCTTCCTGCAAGGCGATGTCCGTCACCTGGCCGGGCGCGGTATAGACCTGATAGAGCGCGCCTTCGGTCCAGGGATATTGCTGGATCGCATTGAGGAATCCGTCGCGCACCGGCTGCACGCGGGCGGCGGCGTTTGCCGCGCCGACGCGCCTGCGCGGATCGGCGGGCTCGGCCGGCGTCGTGCTATCCGCGACCGGCTTCAATTGTCCGGGGAGCGGCAGCGGCTCGGGGATCGTCACCACCTCGACGGCGCGCGGCGGTTCGGGCGCGGGTGTCGCCGCGATCCCGGCGGGCGGATCGTCATAGGTGATGGCCGGCGGCTTCGCCGACGTCGTGGCGCAGCCGGCGAGCGCGGATGCGGAAAGCAGCATTACCGCGCTGGCGGCATGGCGGGCGGACATGCGTGTCATTGCGACAGCTCCTTTGACCAATTGAGGGCGTTGACGAAGACGCCGAGCGGGTTCTTGCGCAGCGCGTCGGGCGTGCGCGGCGGTTGCACGACGATGGTGAGGATCGCCGACCAGCGTTCGGTGGCGGTAAGGCTCCCGTCCTGATAGCGCCGCTCGGTCCAGGCGACGCGGAAGCTGTCGGGCGAGGCCCGGATCACGCTCGACACGTCCACCGCGACCTGCACCCGGCCGACATTGGCGAAAGGATCGTTGGCGCGCGCATAGTCGTTGAGCGCCATCGCCCCGCGATCGGTGGTGAAGTCGTAGGCCCTGAGCCAATTCTGGCGGACGATGACAGGATCGGCCGGAACGCTCCTGACCTGCTCGACGAACCGGGCGAGATGGAACGCGATCTGCGGGTCGGTCGGCCGATAGCCGGTCTCGGCCGGCGCGACCGCCTGCGCCTCGCCAAGCCGATCGACCTGAACAACCCAGGGCACGATATGCCCGCGCGCCGATTGCCAGACCAGGCCGCCAGCGAGACCGCCCGACAGCGCGAGCGCGCCGAAGAAGGCCATGCGCCAGTTCTTCGCCTGGACGCGCGCCGAGCCGATGCGGTCATCCCAAACCTGCGCGGCGCGTTGATAGGGTGTCGTGGCTTCGGGGGTTTGGCCGTAACGGATGGTGGGTCGTCGAAACATGGATCAGTCCCTTTCCTTGATGTCGGGACCGCCGCCACCGCCGCGGCTGTCGCCGGCCTTCATCGTGTGAGCGAGGACGGTCGCGCCGTGGGTCATGGACTGGCGGCGTTTCATCGCGGCGGCCCATCCGGGTTGGGTGGAAGCGCCAGCCGGTGCGGAAGCGCCAGCGGCCGGGGCGGCAGGCGAAGGCCCGCCGGAAATGGTGCCGCCGGTTGCGGTGAATCCGGCGCGAGCGCCTGAGCGGAAGTTGGCCTTCATCGCCTCGCCGCCCTTGGCGGCCGCCTTGCGCAAGGGCGACAGGACGGCGCCGGCCATGCTTCCCGCCGCCTGGCCGACGGCGGCCATGCCGCCCGCGACAGCGCCAGCGCCGCTCTTGCCGAACGAGCCAAGGCTGTAGGCGCTGGTGGCGCCGCCCGCCATCTGCGCACCGCCACGCACAGCCGCGCCGGTCATCCGGCCGGCCGCGCCAACCGCCGAACCTGCCGCGCTCAGGCCGAGCCGTGCGGCGGCCGCGCTTCCGACCAGCGGACCGCCTGCCGCCAGCGCGGTCCCGGCCGCCGCGCCCGCGCCGAGCTGCGGGCCGCCTGACACGATACCGTTGGCGATGCCGGGGCCGAAGATCGCGAGGCCCAGGAGAGACAAGGCCGCGAGCGCAATCGCCATGACCTGATTGACGTCGGGTTCGGCGCCAAGGCCGGCGGTCGTGAACTGGCTGAACAGCGTCGTGCCGATGCCGGTGATGACGGCCAGGACCAAGACCTTGATGCCGGTCGAGACGACATGGCCCAGCACCTTTTCGGCCATGAAGGCGGTCTTGTTGAAGAAGGCGAACGGCAGCAGGACGAAACCCGCCAACGTCACCAGCTTGAACTCGATCAGCGTGATGAAGACCTGCACGGCGATGATGAAGAAGGCGAGGACGACGATCAGCCACGCGATCAGGAGCACGAGGATCAGCGCGGCATTGGCGAAGAAGGCCCACAGGCTTGAGAACTGACCCGCCGCATCGAGCAGCGGCTTGCCGGCCTGGAGTCCGGTCGCGGCGATCGTGCCGGGCTTCATGAAATCGTCGATCGTCATGGCCCCGCCGCTGGCCTGGAGGCCGAGCCCGGCGAAGCTCTCGAACACGATGGTCGCGAGCAGCGAGAAATTGCCGATGATGAAAGCGAAGGTGCCGATGTAGAGCGTTTTCTTGACGAGGCGCTGAAGCACGTCCTCGTCCGCGCCCCAGGCCCAGAACAGACCGGCGAGCGTCACGTCGATGGCGATCAGCGTTGTCGAGAGGAACGCGACCTCGCCGCCGAGCAGGCCGAAGCCTGAGTCGATGTAGCCGGTGAAGACGTTGAGGAAATTGTCGATAACGCCGGTGTCGTTCATGGCCGGGC
>JBAYPJ010000131.1:0-6765 GCA_041677785.1 Novosphingobium sp.
CGCGGCCGTCGCCGAGGCCGAGGTCCGCCTCGATCGTCACCTCGCGGCCCTTGAGGTGCGCCGCGACCGGCGCCTCGTCGTAATCGGGCAGCGGCTGCCCGTCGCGCGCCGCCCAGGTGCCGCCGAAGCCGATCGACAGCCGGTCGCGATCGGCCGGCTCGCCCGCCTTGCCCACCGCCATGACGACGCGGCCCCAATTGGCGTCCTCGCCGGCGATCGCGGTCTTGACCAGCGGCGAGTTGGCGATGGCGAGGCCGACCCGCCGCGCGCTCTCGTCGCTGACCGCGCCGGTGACGGCGATCTCGATAAACTTCTGCGCGCCTTCGCCGTCCCGGACGACGAGGTGCGCCAGTTGCCGGCAGACGTCGGCGAGCGCCGCGGCGAAGGCGTCGGCGCCGGGATCGTCGAATGAGGCGAGGGGGGCGTTACCGGCCTGGCCTGTGGCGAAGGCGAGCACCGTGTCGCTGGTCGAGGTGTCCGAATCGACGGTGATGCAGGAGAAGGTCCGCAGGTTCGCCGCCGAGAGGCACTGCTGGAGGAACGCGGGCTCGACCGCGGCGTCGGTGAACACGTAGCCGAGCATCGTCGCCATGTCGGGCGCGATCATGCCGCTGCCCTTGATGATCGCGGCGAATTGCACCCGCTTGCCGCCGACGATGGCGGATGCGGCCGCACCCTTGGCGAACGTGTCGGTGGTGCCGATCGTCCTGGCCGCGTCCTCCCATGAACACGGCTGCGCTTCGAGCGCCGCCGCTACCCCGGCGCGCGCCTTGTCCTTGGGCAGCGGCACGCCGATGACGCCGGTGGAGGAGACGAAGACCTGCTCCTTGGGGCAGCCGAGGTGTCCGGCCACCTGCGCCATGATCGCCTCGACCGCCTCACGCCCGCGATAGCCGGTAAAGGCGTTGGAATTGCCCGCGTTGACGACCAGTGCCCGTGCGCGGCCGCCACGCACGTTCTCGCGCCCCAGCTCGACTTCGGACGAGCAGCAGACGTTGCGCGTGAACACGCCGGCCACGGCGGTGCCTTCGGCCAGCTCGACATAGGTGAGGTCGCAGCGGCCCCAGTCCTTGTAGCCGGCACGGGCGATGCGCGGCGTCGCGCCGGCGATGGCGGGCAGGGTGGGGAAGGGCGCGGCGAGGGGGGAAACGGCGTCGGACATGGCGCGCGCCTTAGGCTCATGCGCGGCATTCGTCCACGGCGGCGGGCCTCGTGTCGTCCCGGCGTTAAGCCGGGGCCGCCGGCCTCGTCGGCGCGGCGTTCGGCCAGGCCGCGGCCGTCCCGGGTTCGCGCGCCCGGACGACGAGGCATCGCAATCGAGTAAAGCCGCGGGCGAGCAAAACCGCCGGCATTGCGTTCACCGGACTGGACGAGCGACTCGTCATTTCCTATCTGGCCCTCATGGCGCCCCGCCTTCTGCTCACTCTCCTGGCCCTGCTGACGGGGCTGGCCGCGCAGCTCAGTCCTGCGCAGGCGCGGATTCGCGCGGATGGGGCGAGCCAGGTCGGCATGTTCGCGGCGATCGCGCGGAGCGAGCGGGTCGCGGTCGTCCGGCCCAGCGCGCCGGCCCGGCCGGTGCCGGTCCTTCGCCGGGATCGTTCGTGCGGCCCGGTGCTGCATGCGGGCGATGACGCCGGCTGCGTGCCCACCGTCATGCTCGGGATCGACCGCGCGCACGAATAGCGCGCCTGCCGCCATTTCCTTCCGGTCCGCGCCGCCTGCACGGCCGCGCGCCTCTGTTGCTATCCAATCCCTTTTTCACGTCAGGAATTCCGCCATGTTCGGGGCACTCGCCAAGACCATTTTCGGCTCGTCCAATGACCGTTACGTCAAGTCGCTCGACAAGATCGTCAAGCAGATCGCCGCATTCGAACCCGCCATGGAGGCGTTGAGCGACGATGAACTGGCGGCGCAGACCACCAAGTTCCGCCACCTGCTGTCCGAGGGTCAGACGCTCGACGACCTGCTGCCCGAGGCTTTCGCCACCGTGCGCGAGGCGGGCCGGCGCGTGCTGGGCATGCGTCACTTCGACGTGCAGATGATCGGCGGCATCGTCATGCACCGCGGCGAGATCGCCGAGATGCGCACCGGCGAGGGCAAGACGCTGGTGGCGACGCTGGCGGTCTATCTCAACGCGCTGGAAGGCAAGGGCGTCCACGTCGTCACGGTCAACGACTATCTTGCCCGCCGCGACGCCGACTGGATGGGGCAGCTCTATCGCTTCCTCGGCCTTACCGTCGGCGTGATCGTGCCCAACCTGACCGAGGAGCAGCGGCGCGAGGCCTACAACGCCGACATCACCTATGCGACCAACAACGAGCTGGGCTTCGACTACCTGCGCGACAACATGAAGCACGACGTGTCGCAGATGGTGCACCGCCCGTTCAATTTCGCCATCATCGACGAGGTGGACTCGATCCTGATCGACGAGGCGCGCACGCCGTTGATCATCTCCGGCCCCACCGACGACAAGTCCGAAATGTACATCTCGGTCGACGCGGTCGTGAAGCAGCTCAAGCCCGAGGATTACGAGGCCGACGAGAAGCAGAAGAACATCACCCTGACCGAGGATGGGGTCGAGACGGCGGAGCGCATGCTGGAGGCCGCCGGGCTGCTGGTCGGCTCGAACCTCTACGACGTGGAAAACACGCTGGTGGTCCACCACCTCGACCAGGCGCTCAAGGCCGTCGTCATGTTCAAGCGGGACATCGACTATATCGTCAAGGACGACAAGGTCGTGATCATCGACGAGTTCACCGGCCGCATGATGGACGGCCGCCGCTGGTCGAACGGGTTGCACCAGGCGGTCGAGGCGAAGGAGGGCGTCAAGATCGAGCCCGAGAACCAGACGATGGCCTCGATCACATTCCAGAACTACTTCCGCATGTATCCCAAGCTGTGCGGCATGACCGGCACCGCCGCCACCGAGGCGGCCGAGTTCTACGACATCTACAAGATGAACGTCGTCACCATCCCGACCAACGTGCCGGTGCAGCGCGTCGATTCGGAGGATGAGTTCTACAAGAACACGCACGACAAGTTCGCCGCCATCGCCAAGCTCATCCGCGAGCGCAGCGAGACCGGCCAGCCGGTGCTGGTCGGCACCGTTTCGATCGAGAAGTCCGAGCTGCTGTCCGAATTCCTCAAGAAGGAAGGCGTGCCGCACAACGTGCTCAACGCCCGCTTCCACGAGATGGAGGCGCATATCGTGGCGCTGGCCGGCCGGCTCGGCGCGGTCACCATCGCCACCAACATGGCCGGCCGCGGCACCGACATCCAGCTTGGCGGCAACGTCGAGGTCCGCGTCGAGGACGAGCTGAAGGATGTGCCCGAAGGCCCCGAGCGCGACGCCGGGATCGCGCGGATCAAGGCCGAGGTGGCCGAGGAGAAACAGAAGGTGCTCGCCGCCGGCGGCCTGTGCGTCATCGGCACCGAACGGCACGAGAGCCGCCGCATCGACAACCAGCTCCGCGGCCGTTCGGGCCGCCAGGGCGACCCCGGTATGAGCAAGTTCTACCTCTGCCTGGAAGACGACCTGCTGCGCATCTTCGGGCCCGACACGCTGTTCGCCCGCATGATGAACTCCAACCTGGCCGATGGCGAGGCGATCGGCTCGCGGTGGCTGTCCAAGGCGATCGAGACCGCGCAGAAGAAGGTGGAGGCGCGCAACTACGACATCCGCAAGCAGGTGGTCGAATACGACGACGTGATGAACGACCAGCGCAAGGTGATCTACGAACAGCGCGCGGACATCATGAACGCCGAGGCGGTGGACGACGTCGTCACCGACATGCGCCACGACACGATCAACGCCCTCGTCGCCGACGCCTGCCCGCGGGATTCCTATCCCGAGCATTGGAACCTCGAGGGGCTCCGGGCGCGGGCCCAGGACGTGCTTGCGCTCGACCTGCCCCTCGACGAGTGGATGGAGGAGGACGGGATCGACCCCGAGATCATCGAGGAGCGCATTTCCAGCATGGCCGACGCCAAGATGGCCGGGAAGATTGCCGCCAACGATGAGGCGATCTGGCGCCAGGTGGAGAAGAGCGTGCTGCTCGACCGGCTCGACCACCAGTGGAAGGAGCACCTGGCCACGCTCGACGCGTTGCGCCAGGTCGTGTTCCTGCGCGCCTATGCGCAGAAGACGCCGATCAACGAATACAAGCAGGAAGCCTTTGGCCTGTTCGAGCGGATGCTGGAGACGATCCGCGAGGACGTCACCCGCATCCTCACCACCAGCGATCTCCAGTTCTCGCCGCCGCCCGAGATCGGCCTGCCCGAGCTGCCCGACTTCCTGACCGGGCATGTCGAGCCCTTCGCGGCCGGCGAGGCCTTCGGCGAAGTCGCCGCAAGCCCGGTTCTGGTCGGTGCGTCGGGCGCGGCGATGGGCGCGGCAGGGGGCATGGCCGGGGGTGATCCCTACGCCGACCAGAACCTCAGCCGCAATGCGCCCTGTCCGTGCGGTTCGGGCAAGAAATACAAGCACTGCCACGGCGTCGCGGGGTAGGTTTTCGGCCCGAATCGCGCCGCGGATCGTGGGTGGGGCGCGGCCGGGGGCACGATCTTTCGTTTACAGGCGGTTTGGTGTTGGTTATCGCGCGACCCACGCGCCGGGGGCAATGTATACGGCCGGGGATCATCCGGCGGATGCAGGCGCGTTGGTTTTGGAAGGAGAATCGATGCAGAATACGATCAAGGGCGCCATGCTCGTCGCCCTGGCCACCACGGGATTGAGCCTGAGCGCATGCGGCAGCAACACCGCGAACGCCAATGCGACCGCCACCCCCGATCCCGCCGAACTGACCGCCGCCGCACTCGATCGGGAAGCGGCTGCCGCGCCGCAGGCGCCGGCCGATGTACCGGCCGATAAAGCGTCCGACGGCGCCGCGCCTGCCGCTCAGTAAGGCACCAGCCACGCAGGACATGAGGCCAGCCTTCCGCGAGGAGGCTGGTCTTCTTGCGTCAGGGCCTGTCGCATCAGAACCGCTCGACCGCGAACGCCCCCGTTTCCTTCAGAGCCCGGGTTAGAACCGACAGGTTCTCGTGCTCGACCGGCACGGTAAGCTGGATGGCACCGCAGAGCGGCGCATCCGGCCGGACCGCGTGGCTTGGCGAGCCGCTGGCGCGATCGCCGCCGCTGGGCGCCATGCCCGCGCTGTTCTCCTCGTCCATCGGCTCGACGTAGATGAATGCCGGGTCGATGCCATATTCCTGGGCAAGATGCTCGATGGCGAGATCGGCCTCGGCGCGGGTCCGGAAGAAGGCGGCCAGGCCGTCCAGTTCGCAGTGTCCCTGGGATTCGTGCAGCAGGCTCATCGCGGCCTCCGATGAAATGACGGGTTCCCGTTGAACGCATGCGAAGGTCCGGCGTTCCCGTGAGGACATGTCGCATACCGGGGCAGCCTTCGCGCAAATTTGTGGCGGCGGTGGCTTGCCAAAGTTCCGGACGCTGCTATACGCCCAGCCCTGCCCGTGAGGGCTGCTCCCCGATAGCTCAGCGGTAGAGCATTCGACTGTTAATCGAATGGCCGTAGGTTCGAATCCTACTCGGGGAGCCACTTTTCTTCCAGCATCGTCGATACGCAGCCGGGCATGCTCACGCCTGGAATTGCTCGGCGAAGATGCGCTCCTCCAGGCTGGCGCCGGGATCGAACAGCAGGATCAGGTCCTTATCGCGGGCGGTGGCGATGCGCACGTCCTTGACGTCGCGGATTTCCTTCTGGTCGGCCACCGCCGAGACCGGCCGCTTGGCCGGCTCGCGCACGCGGAACTCGACTTCGGCGCTGTCGGACAGGATCGCGCCCTTCCAGCGGCGCGGGCGGAAGGGGCTGATCGGGGTCAGCGCCAGCATGTTGCAGCCCAGCGGCAGGATCGGACCGTTGGCCGAGAGGTTGTAGGCGGTCGAGCCGGCGGGCGTTGCCACCAGCACGCCGTCGCCGGCCAGTTCGGCCATGCGCACCTTGCCGTTGATCTTGACCTCGAGCTTGGCCGTCTGGCGCGTCTCGCGCAGCAGCGAGACCTCGTTGATCGCGTAGTGGCAGTATTCGCGGTCGTCCTGGGTGCGCGCGCGCATCTCCAGCGGCCGCACCGCGATCCGCCGCGCGCGGGCGATGCGCTCGGCGATCGTGCGCTTCTGGCTGGCGCGGTTCATCAGGAAACCGACCGTGCCGAGATTGATCCCGTAGCAGGGGCGCAGCCGCCGGCCCTTGTCGAGCATTTCGTGGAGCACGTGGAGCATGAAGCCGTCGCCGCCCAGAACCACCAGCACGTCGGCATCGGCCGGCTGCACCCAGTCGTGCGCCGCGCGCAACTGCTGGGAGCCTTCCTGGGCCTTGTCGCTGTTTGATACAACCAGAGCCAGCTTGAGGTCCTTGCTCACGCCGTCGATACTCCTCATCCTTTTATGGAAATGGGCTGTGGCAATTTGAACGCTTTGGCAAGGGCTGGCGGCTAGGATGGGACGCATGGATGAGCCACGCCCTGGCGATCGCGACGCGCTGCGGGACGCGGTGACGGGCCTGCCGGCAATCGAGGCGGTGCGCGGGCGGCTGGAGGACTGGTGCGCGGTGGACGGCGAGCCGGCGCACGTCCATGCCCTGCTGCTGGCCCTGCGGCGCTTCGACGCGGTCAACATCGCCTATGGCACCAGCGTCGGCGACGCGGCGCTTGCCGAAGTGGCGGGCCGCATGTGCCATTTCGCCGAGGACGAGCTGGACGGCCCCTGGGTGGTCGCACGCGGCAGCGGCGGCAATTTCCTGCTCGCCG
>JBAYPJ010000132.1:0-6448 GCA_041677785.1 Novosphingobium sp.
ATGAAGGCGCTGGTCTCGGCGAGGTTCGCCGATGGCGCGCGGTTCTCGACGACGAGGCGATGGCCCTTGCGCACGATGCGCCGCGATCGGCCCGTCACCTCCGCGACCGTCTCCGTTCCGAAACGCTGCACGATCTGGTCGAGCGCGCCAGGGACTGGCGGGAGCGATGCGAGCCGTTCGATCAGATCGTTGCGACGGGCGACGGCTTCCCTGCTCTCGACAGGCTGGCCATCCCGATAGACGGGACGCGACGACAGATTGCCCTCCGAGTCGGTGAAGGGCTCGTAGAGCTGCACCGGGAAGGAATGGGCGAGATAGTCCAGGACGTATTCCCGCGGCGTGATGTCCACGCGCACGTCGTTCCATTCATCGGTCGGAATCTCCGCCAGCCGACGTTCCATCAAGGCTTCGCCGGTCGAGACGATCTGAATGACGGCAGCATGGCCCGCATCGAGATCGCCTTCGATCGAACGGATCAGCGTCGGCGTCTTCATCGACGTGAGCAGATGGCCGAAGAAGCGCTGCTTGGCGGACTCGAATGCCGAGCGAGCGGCGGACTTGGCCTGCTTGTTCAGCGTGCCGTCGCTGCCGGTGATGTTGGCGGCCTGCATCGCCGCATCGAGATTGTTATGGATGACCGCGAAGGCTCCGGCGTAGGCGTCGTAGATGCCGCGCTGTTCGCCGGTGAGCTGGTGTTCGATCAGCTCGTATTCGACGCCGTCATAGGAGAGCGACCGGGCGGTGTAGAGCCCGAGTGAACGCAGATCGCGCGCGAGCACCTCCATGGCCGCCACGCCGCCGTCCTCGATGGCTTCGACGAATTCGGCGCGGGTGGCGAAGGGGAAGTCCTCGCCGCCCCAGAGGCCGAGGCGCTGCGCATAGGCGAGGTTGTGGACCGTGGTGGCGCCGGTGGCGGAGACATAGGTCACGCGCGCGTTCGGCAAGGCGTGCTGGAGGCGCAAGCCTGCGCGGCCCTGCTGCGAGGCGGCGACATCGCCGCGTTCTCCCTTGCCGCCAGCGGCGTTCTGCATGGCGTGCGCCTCGTCGAAGATGATGGCTCCATCGAAATCGGAGCCCAACCAATCGACGATCTGCCGGACGCGCGAAACCTTCTCGCCGCGGTCGTCGGAGCGTAGCGTGGCGTAGGTCGTAAATAGGATGCCTTCCGACAGGGTGATGGGCTTGCCCTGCGGGAAGCGCGAGAGGGGCGTGACCAGCAGCCGTTCCATGCCGAGCGCTGACCAGTCGCGCTGCGCGTCCTCGATCAGCTTGTCCGATTTCGAGACCCAGACCGCCTTGCGGCGGCCGTGCAGCCAGTTGTCGAGGATGATGCCCGCTGATTGGCGGCCCTTACCGGCGCCGGTCCCGTCGCCGAGCATGTAGCCGCGCCGGAAGCGCAAGGCGTTTTCGGCGTCGGGGGGAGCAGCCTTCACCAGATCGAAGGTCTCATCGACCGTCCATGATCCGGCGAGGAAGTCGGAATGGGCTTCGCCGGCGAAGATGACGGTTTCGAGCTGGGCGTCGGACAGGAGATCGCAGATGTTCGCCGGCAGCATCGGCCGGTAGCTCGGCTTGGGCGGCGCGATGCTGGCCATGGCCGCCGACTGCACGAGCTTGGTCGGATGCGCCTGTGCGCCGGGGATGCGGATCGACTGCAACCCGTATTCTTCGTAGATCGCCTCGGTGAGACGCGCGCCCTCGGGCGGCGTCCAGTCGACGGTCTCATAGGCGAGTTCGGCCCCCTCCGGCTCAATGGCGAGCGACGCGGCTGGGCGAGCCGCCGAGGCGCGCGCGAGATAGCCGCGCACAATGCGCGGTGGAGCGGCCGGACCGGCAGGCGGGGCTGACGGCGTAGCGGCAGCGAGGCGTGAGGGGACCTGAGCCTCGACCCAGCCGAGCAGAGTCGCGACATCGGGCGCAACGCCCGCAGAGGCCGGGAAGACGGCCGGATCGTCAGCCGGGAGCTTGTCGATGACGGTCAGCCGGGTCTCGATCGTCGTGCCGTGCCGAGCGTAGACCGAGCCGTCGATCGCTGCGGTGAAGACGACGCGGCCACACTTCTGGAGCCGCCTGAAAGCGTCGGTCCAGGCCGGGATTTCGGGCCCGAAGTTCGCGCCGGTGATGGCGACCAGCCGGCCGCCGTCGGCGAGACGCGCCAGGGCCGAGGCGACATGCCGATAGGCGGCATCACTCATGCGGCCGGAGACATGGGCCATGGCCGAGAACGGCGGGTTCATGATGACGACGGCGGGCGCGTGGGTCGGCGGGAGATGATCGTCGATCTGGGCCGCGTCGAAACGCGAGACGGCGATGGCTGGGAAGAGAGCGGCGAGCAGATTGGCGCGGGCGTCGGACAGCTCGTTGAGGAGAAGTTCGCCGCCGCTGATCTGGGCGAGGATTGCGAGCAGCCCGGTGCCGGCCGACGGCTCAAGCACGAGGTCGCCCGGCGCAATGGCGGCCGCGGTCACGGCGGCGAGCCCAAGCGGCGTCGGCGTCGAAAATTGCTGCAATGCCTGACTTTCCTCGGAGCGGCGCGTGTGCGTCGGCAGGAGGCCGGTGATTTTCGTGATGGCGGAAAGCCGTGCAGCCGGAGAAGCGGCTTTGCGGAAAAGCGCCTTGCCGTATTTCTGAAGGAAGAGGACGGTCGCAGCCTCGCAGGCGTCATAGGCCGTCTTCCAGATCCAGGCGCCGGTCGTGTCCGACGCGCCGAACGCTGCTTCCATCGCGCTGCGTAGCGCAGCGGCGTCGATGCGCTCGCCTCGCTCGAGGTGGGTCAGAAGACGCAGGGCCGCGCCGAACGCGGCGACCTCTGCTGCAGGAACGGGAACGACAGGAGGGGATGCGGCGGCGTCGGCCGCCGCTGATGTCAAAGCCAGGGTCATGGGAAATGCCTCGGGAGAGCGGATACGGGAAGCCCGCGCGGCGCTCTCTCTCAACCGCCCGGACTCGCCCCGTTCCGGCCGCCCTCTTCCTCTCAAGGGACTCGCAATGGCTGACATGAAAAAAGCGCCCAACCGCGAAGGCTGGGCGCTTTGGGTATCAACCGAACCGGCGACCGGCCTCGGTGAAGGTGTAGTCGTTGGCGGCGATGGATTCGTCGATCGCCTCGTCGGAGGTCAGATGCTCATACTCGCGTTCGAGCTGGCGATAGAGCCACCGGGCGAGATCGCGCAGCGCCTCGGTGACGGCGTCTTCCGCGCCGTCGGTCAGGGGCTGCCAGGTCGGACTGTCGCGCTCCACGGAAACCGACATGCAGTATTCATGGTAGTAGCGCCCGTGATGCGTGGTTTCGGCGCGGAGCTGGAAGAAATTGCGCTGTTGCACGGCTTGCAGCGCGTCGGCGATGCGATGCAGGGTCTCGTCCTGAGGGGCGTAATCGCACAGCGCCTTCGGCGCGCCCTTGCGATAGCGATAATAGGCCTCGAAACAGGCGCCGTCGCCCTGGCTCCAGAAACCGGAAAACCAGATGCGAGGCTCCTGACGGTTGCCGCCACCATAGAGCCGGACCGGCCGGGTCTTGAAGGACAGGCCGAGCAGCTCCCCGATGCGGACGAAATCGTCATAGACGCACTCGAACCAATCGTGCTCGACGCCGTTCTCGCGATACCATGATCGCGCTGTCTCCTTGGCCGGTTCGGAGAGTTCGCCGAGCCGATAGACGGTGGTTTCGATGACCTCAGGCATCGGGATCGCCTCCGTCGAGCACGTCGGCGAGCCAGCCGCTGGTGTAGGTCCAGGCCACCGTCTCGCCGGTGGCGAGGTCGAGCACATGCGCGCCACCGCCGAAGGCGTCGACGCGCGGTCTTGAGCAGGTGTTGGCGTATTGGAAGCCCCAGCGCCCGGTCAGTGTGAACTCGGCGGCGCAGCGCTTCACGAACTGGATCAGGCGTTCGGGATCGCCGGTGACGTCGTCGCGCATCCAGAGCTTGCTCCCGCCATGCTCGGGCTGGATCGAGAGCAGGAAGCCATCGGACGGGGGCTCCTCCGACGCGCCCTCTTCGGAGAGCGTGTTGTAGAGGTCGAGTGCCCGCGCGGCATTGTCGGGGGTGCCGACGTCGAGCATGCAGGAAAAATGTGTGAAAAAGTCGGCCATGGCAGGCTCCTGAAACGACAAAGCCCGGCGCGAGGCCGGGCTGATTGAAGGAATGGGGCGGGGTCAGGCCGCCTGCGGCAGCCGGAGAAGATCGGTGGCGATTTCGCGCCACAGCGGATCGACCAGACGCGCTTCAAGGCGGGAGGCTTGGTAGCGAAGGTCGCGCGCCGATCCGTGATCGCCGCGTCCGGAGGCGGCGAAGGCCAGGCCCCGAATCCGGCTCGCTTCGGCGACGATGCGGCAGGCTTCGCGGTCGCTGGCGACGGGGTGCTGCCAGAGGATGACGCCGGCGCGGATGTCACCGGCGAGGACCAGGCCCAGCGCGTTATCCTGCACGACGATCAACCGTGGCCGGAAATGAAGCGTGTCATCCGGGCCGATAAGGATGTCGTTGCGCGCGACGCGCATGGCGGCAAAGGTCATGGCGTCTTCAGGGGACGCCGCGTCGCCGAGCGGAATGGTCCGGTCACGGCAGTCGGCGTCGGTGGCCCCGGCATAGCTGATCGTGCCGAGGCAGGAGACGCGTAGCGGGAGTTTCTGCGCGCGGTGAAGTGGCGGCAGCACCTTCTCCGCGAGGATCTGACCGATCGAGACAAAGGGGGCAGTACTGGCATGGGCCATCGGGAATACTCCGCGACGGGCGACGGAGGCCTCTCCTCCACCTGCTATCCCGTCACGGCAGACCGGCCCAAACTCTCCCTCTCATCGCCGGTGCTGAAGCCGATCCCGTCAGTAGCCGAAGGACCAGGAGGGCCACGCCTGACCGTCGTCGGAGGCAATGACCGCCGCGGCCAGATAGGTCGCGTCCCCTTCGACGACGGCGGGATCGCGCACCGGGGTTTCGTCGATCACGGTGACGCGGGTGACAAGGCCGTCCTCCACCTCGACATGGACGGGGACGAGATACTGGAACACGACGCGGCGCGTCGTCAGCGCGTTGATAACGGGCATGATGATCTCCTTGAAGAAATACGGGGAGCGGCCGAGACCGCTCCCCGTTGTCGTGTTCACTCGGCTGCGACCAGGCCGGCTTCCTCGTCCTCGGCATCGGCGCCATCGTCCTCCTCGCCATCCTCGGCGAGGAAGTCCGGCAGCGCCGTGTCATCGCCGCCGTCCGTCTGCTCCCCGGCATCGTTGGCCTGTTCGCCGTCGAGCGAGGCGAGCCGCAACGGCTCGGGCAACCAGCCGGTGTCGGCCAGCAGGCGCTCGGCTTCCTTGGCCATGTCGCCCTTCTTCAGGTGGTCGATGAGCTGCGCGGCCCTCTCGCCGGCGCCTTCGCGAACGGCTTCGAGGATACGCGGCTTGGTGACACGGCCGAGATAGTTGCCCACGGTCGGCCGCCAGCCCGCCGCGACCATGTCGAGGCCGGTTTCGCGAGCGAGCCGGTCCGCCTGCGCCATTCGCACGTCGAGGCCATGGCGGCTCACGCCCGAACCTGAATGCGGATTCGGCCGCTCGAAGAGCGCGTTGACGCCGTAGCTGACACACAGGGCCAGCAGGTCCATACGTGATCCATCGTCGAGATGGGTCAGCCAGGCCCACAGCGCCTCGTCGTCGGCCGGGACGTGATCGCCCCAGCGTTCATGCCGCTCGTTGACCGCGCGGGCGGAGTCGCTCTCCTTCAACTCGTCGGATTGAGCCGGAAAGAAGATGTGCCGGACACTGGCCTCGAGGCAGCCCGTTGGCGCGGTGTGGCGGAAGGTGTCGCTGACCAGCTTGTGCAGCAACATGGTCATGGCGACCTGCGGATTTTCCGCCACCGCATTGCGCAGCGCCACCGTGCGATGGGCCGTCAGCTCGATCACGAGGCGTTCGGGCAAGGGTTTGAGGCTGTCGTCGTCGTCCTCCTCGGGCTCGGCGGGCTGGCCTCCGATGGTGATGACCGCGCGCTGGATAGCGGGCGCATTGCTGGCATCGGCGTCGGTCTGATCGTCATCGCCGTCGGACTCGACCGGCGCCTCGTCCTCAGGCCGCACATAGCCGCGCTCGACCAGCAGCGAGCCGTCGCTGTCGAGACTGACGAAAACGCCGGCGATGCGGATATCGGCCGGATCGTAGGTGACGGGCCGCCGTTCGAAGGCTTCCAGTGCCTGCTCGATCTCGCCAAGGCGCTGATCGATGTCGTCGGGCAGCTCGTCGGCCTCGGAATATTCCTCCTCGATCCGATCATACTCGGCTCGCAAGGCTTCGCGGGTTGCGCGCTCCTCTTCGGTCAGATCGACGATCGTGCCAGAAAGTTCGCGAAGGCCATGATCGTGGCCGTAGGGAAAGCTCATGGCCACATCGACCCATTTCCAGCCCTCAGCGGCGATCTCGTCGGCGCAGGTCTTGAGCTTCTCGGCGACGAGTCGATCG
>JBAYPJ010000133.1:0-6446 GCA_041677785.1 Novosphingobium sp.
CGCAGCCGCGTCACGTGCTTTTCATTACCGGCGACCACCTCGATCCGCCAGCCGCTTTCGTGATCGAGCACGGTTCCCACCGGGGGCACCTGGCCGGCGAGCACGAAAGCGAGGCCGCCGAGCGTATCCACCGATTCCTCGACTTCGGCAAGCCGCGGATCGACCTTTTCGGCCACGTCCTCCAGTTCGGCGCGGGCGTCGGCCTCCCACATGCCGTCCTCGATCGGCACGATCAGCTCTTCGGGGGCCTCGTCGTGCTCGTCCTCGATCTCGCCGACGATCTCCTCGACCAGATCCTCGATGGTGATGATCCCGTCGGTGCCCGAATACTCGTCGATGACGATGGCCAGGTGCGTGCGGCTGGTGCGCATGTCGGCCAGCACGTCCAGCGCGCCGCGCGCCTGCGGCACGAACAGCGGCTGGCGCAGCAGGGTGGTCCAGTCGTCCGGCGGCCGGCCCTTGGCGAGGAAGGGGAACACGTCCTTGATCAGAACCATGCCGATGACCTCGTCCAGTGTCTCGCCGTAGACCGGCAGGCGGCTGTGCCCGTGCTCGGCGAAGGCGGCGACCACCTCGTCGAAGCTTGCGCTGCGGCGGATGGCGATGATCTCGCTGCGCGGGATCGCCACGTCGTCGGCATCGTGCTCGCTGAAGTGGAGCAGGTTGCGCAGCATCTGCCGCTCGATCGGGGAGAGATCGCCCTTGGCGCCCGCTTCGTCGCGGGTATCCTCCTCATGCTCGTCGATGAATTCCTCGAGCTGCGCGCGCAGCGACTGCTCGTTGTCGCCCTTGTCGAAGAAGCGCCGGATCGCGCCCCAGAGCGAATAACTACTGTCCGGTTCTCCCGATCCGGAGTCGCCGTTTCGGCCCTGCTCGGCCATTACCTTCTCAAGCCCCCATGGTTGCATCTGCGTCGTCATATGGGTCGGCAATACCCATGAGGGCAAGAGCTTTGATCTCCAGCGCCTCCATCGCGGCCGCATCCTCTGGCGAGAGTTCGTGGTCGAGCCCCGCCAGATGAAGCAGACCGTGGACGATCAGGTGGGCCGCGTGGGCCTCCAGCGGCACGCCTTTCTCCGCCGCTTCGCGAGCGCAGGTCTCGCAGGCGAGGCTCATGTCGCCGAGCAGTTCGGGCGGGCCTTCGGCGGCGAGGTCGAGCAGTTCGTCGCGCGCGAGCATGGGGAAGGACAGCACGTTGGTCGGCTTGTCCTTGCCGCGCCATTCGCGGTTGAGCACCCGCACCTCGGCGTCGGAGGTGAACAGCAGGCTGGCGGAAAGCCGCGGATGGGCCAGCTCCGGCGCCACCGCCAGCGCGGCCTCGGCGGCGCGGCGGGCGAGAGCGGACCAATCCTGCGCCTCGGGCCAGGGCGTCTCAATATCGATGTCGAGTTCCATAATTGTCCCGTCGCCCCTGCGCAGGCAGGGGCCTGGCTAAGCCCACCTCATTAGACCGAGGTTGCATCGACGAGGAGAGGTTATTCAGGCCCCTGCCTGCGCAGGCGACGGCAACTAGCCGTGCTTCCCCTCGTAGGCCTCGACGATCCGTCCGACGATCGGGTGGCGCACCACGTCGGCCGAACTGAAGCGCACCACGCCGATGCCCTCGATGCCCTCCAGCCGGCGCACCGCGTCGGCCAGGCCGCTCATCGAATCGCCGCCGGGGATGTCCACCTGCCGCGGGTCGCCGCAGATCACCATGCGGCTGTTCTGACCGAAGCGGGTCAGGAACATCTTCATCTGCGCGGGCGTGGTGTTCTGCGCCTCGTCGAGGATGACGAAGGCATCGGCCAGCGTGCGGCCGCGCATGAAGGCGATCGGCGCGATCTCGATCTCGCCCGAGGCGATGCGCCGCTCCACCTGCTCGGGCGGCATGCAGTCGTAAAGCGCGTCGTAGAGCGGGCGCAGGTAGGGATCGACCTTCTCCTTCATATCGCCGGGCAGGAAGCCCAGCCGCTCGCCCGCCTCGACCGCCGGGCGCGAGAGGATCAGCCGCTGGACGCTGCCGGTGATGAGCTGGCTCACCGCCTGCGCCACCGCGAGGTAGGTCTTGCCGGTGCCCGCCGGGCCGAGCGCGAAGATCATGTCCTGCGAGGCCAGCGCCCGCATGTAGTCGATCTGCGTCGCCGAGCGCGGCACGATCGTCTTCTTGCGCGTGCGGATCACGATCGGCGGCGCGTCCTGGCGGCCGGTGATGACGCCTTCGAGCGTCGGCTCGCTCGACATGGCGATCAGCGATTCGACCGTGCCGGCGTCAAGCTCCTGGCCCTGGGCCAGGCGCTGGTACATGCCTTGCAGCACGTCGCGGGTGCGCGCCACCGCGTCTTCGGGGCCTTCGATCTGGATGCGATTGCCGCGGGCTGCGATATAGACGCCGAGCCGGTTCTCGATCTGGACGAGATTGGCGTCGAACTGGCCGAACAGCGCTCCGAGCAGCGTCGGCTCGTCGAACTGGACCTCTATCCGGGCGCGGCGGGGCGTTTCCGGACGAAGTGGCGCCAACTGATCGTCGGCGCGGGCGGGTTTGCGGGCCATGCGCTCCTTTCATGCGGGGCCGGCCGAAGGGCCGGCTCGAGTCGCAAGATAGGTGGCGGCGGGCTCGGCGCAAGCCGGCTGCGTCCGGCCGGCGGTGGAAAACGCCGGCGCGCGCCGGATCAGGCGGCGACGGGCTGCAGCAGCCGCGCGTGGAGCGAGTTCGGCCCCGCCTCGGTCAGCGCGACCGACACGAGATCGCCGGCCTGCGCCTCGCCCTCGAAGTGCACCGACTGCAGCCAGGGCGACTTGCCCAGCCACTGGCCGGGATGCCGTCCCCGGCGCTCGACCAGCACCTCGCAGGTCCGGCCCAGGCTGGCGCGGTTGAAGGCGATCTGGTCGCGGTTCAGCACCTCCTGCAGCCGCTGCAGCCGCTCGTCCATGATGGCCGGCGCGATCTGGTCGTCCATCGCCGCCGCTGGGGTGCCGGGGCGCGGGCTGTACTTGAAGCTGAAGGCCTGGGCATAGCCGACGGCGTCGACGAGCCGCAGGGTTTCCGCGAACTCGGCCTCGGTCTCGCCGGGAAAGCCGACGATGAAATCGCCCGACAGCGCGATGTCGGGCCGCGCGGCGCGCACTTTGTCGAGCAGCCGCAGATAGCTGTCGACCGTGTGGCTGCGGTTCATCGCCCTGAGCACCCGGTCGCTGCCCGCCTGCACCGGCAGGTGAAGGAAGGGCATGAGCTTGGCGACTTCGCCGTGCGCGGCGATGAGGCCGTCGGTCATGTCGTTGGGGTGGCTGGTGGTGTAGCGGATGCGCGCGAGGTCGGGCAGCGCGGCCAGCGCGCGGATCAGCCCGTCGAGCCCGACGGCGCGGCCCCGGTCGTCCTCTCCGCTCCAGGCGTTGACGTTCTGGCCCAGCAGCGTGATCTCGCGCGCGCCGGCCGCGACCAGCCGCTGCGCCTCGTCGATCAGCGCGGCGAAAGGGCGCGAGGTTTCGGCGCCGCGCGTGTAGGGCACGACGCAGTAGGTGCAGAACTTGTCGCAGCCTTCCTGCACGGTGAGGAAGGCGCTGGGGCCCGCGCGGCGGCGCTGCGGCAGGGCGGCGAACTTCGTCTCCGCCGGCATGTCGGTGTCGGTCACGCGCTGGCCGGCGGCGGCGTCCTTCAGCATCTCGGGCAGGCGGTGATAGGCTTGCGGGCCGACGACCATGCGCACCGCCGGCGCGCGCGCCATGATCTCCTCGCCCTCGGCCTGGGCGACGCAGCCGGCGACGGCGATCAGCGGCGTGGAGCCGTCCTCGCGCCTCAGCCGGCCGATGTCCGAATAGACCTTCTCCGCCGCCTTTTCCCGGATGTGGCAGGTGTTGAGCACGACGAGATCGGCCTCGGCGCCTTCGGCGGCGGGCGACAGGCCCTGATCAGCCAGCAGCTCGGCCATGCGCTCGCCGTCGTAGACGTTCATCTGGCAGCCGAAGCTCTTGACCCGGTAGGTCTGCGGGGATGGGGTGGGACGCATGGGGTCGGGCCGATAGCCGAAAAGCCGGGCATTTTACAGTGCGGAGACGGTGGCGGACGCCGGTTTCCACGGAACGGGGGGCGAGGTTCTCAACATTTTACTGTAATATCAATAGCTTGAATTCAATCTGTTCGGGCCGGCCGCACGATGCCCTATCGCGCGTGGACGACCAGTTTGACTTTGGTTCCCGGTTGCAACGCCGCGTCGGCGGCGAGGCCGTTGAGCGTCAGGAAGCGTTCGAGCTGGTGATCGGCATAGGCCATCCGCGCCGCCAGCGAACGCGGAGTGTCGCCGCGCGCGACGGTGACGACATCGATCACGCGGCGCCGCACCGCCGCCGCCTCGCTCTCCGGCAGGGGGCCGAGCGAGGCGATCATCTCGCGGAACGGACCGATCCCCCGCCCCGCCGGCACGACCGTGATGAAGTGATAGGCGGTGTCCGCGCTCCAGCGATAGGCGATGACGGTCAGGTCCACCTGGCTGCGGTTGAGCGCGGCGCGCACGGTCGCGTGGGCGGCCGGCATGCCGTTGATCGTGGTGGTCCGCGTCGCGGGCTGGACGTTCCGGTCGCCGGCGAGCGAGCGGAACACCTGGCCGACATAGGCTTCGAGCCCGTTCGACAGCCGCCCCATGCCGAACTGCGCCTGGCCGCCGCTGCCGGCGATGGCGATCGCGCTCGGACTGTTCGTGATCGTGTATCCCTGCGGCGCGGTGAAGCCGAAGCGCAGGACGGGGTGGCGGAACTGGCGCCCCTCGACGATACCCTGGCGCGGATCGTCGCCATAGGTCATGCCATCGATCGCCGCGAGGAAGCGGTCGCGGCTGGGGCCGGCGGCGGCGCGCGACTGGCGGGCCAGCGTCAGCGTGCGCCGCACCCGCTCCGTGCTCAGCGGATGGGTCCGCGACCACGAGGGGACCTGCCCCTGCTGCCGGCCGGCGAGCGTGGCGTCGAGGTTTTCGGCGGCGCCCATCGCCGAGAGCATGCGCGTCGCGGCATAGGGATCGTATCCGGCCGCGTTCAGGTAGCGCACGCCCAGCGTGTCCGATTCGTTTTCCTGGCTGCGCGAGTAGCCGAGCAGCAGCCCCTGGCCGACCTGGCCGGCGACCTGCCCGACAAGGTCCGATCCGGTCAGCACTTGCGCCAGCGCCGCGCCCAATGCGCCCAGCGTGGAGCTGGTCTGGCGCTTTTGTCCGTGCCGGGCGGCGACGTGTCCCATCTCGTGGCCGAGGACGAAGGCCAGCTCATCCTCGCTGTTCATCAGCGCCAGCAGCTCGCGCGTGACGTAGACGTAGCCGCCCGGCACCGCGAAAGCGTTGCGTACCGGCGAATCGAGCACGGTGAACCTGAACACGCCGGCCGCGTTGGCGACGTTGGTATGGGCGGAGATGCGGCGGCCGACACCGGCGACATAGTCGCTGAGCGGGCCGGTCAGCTCGCCGCCGAATTGCGCGACGAACTGCGGGTGCTGCTGCGCGGCCTGCTGCAGCTCGGACTGCGCGATCGCCCGCGGCGCCTGCTGGGCGAGCGCCGGCGATGCGATGGCCAACGACAGGGCGACTAGCAATCCGGCCTTCATTCTCGTCTCCTTTTCGCAAGGGTTCTACCGTCCAAGCCGTCCTGGCGAAAGCATGTCGACGTCGCGGTTCCCTTGGCGGGCCAAACCCGCTAACCGCGCGCCATGGCCGAAACCGAGACACTTTACACCAGCTTCGCGCGCCGCATTGGCACCGCATTGGACGCCCTCGAGGTCGCCGGCACGCTACCCGCCGGTCTCCATCGCACCGCGATCACGCTGGAGCCCCCGCGCGACCCCGCACACGGCGATCTGGCGACCAACGCCGCCATGGTCCTTGCCAAGCCCGCGGGCACCAACCCGCGCCAGCTTGCCGAGGCGATCGTCGCCGAGCTGGCGAAGCTGCCCGAGGTCGAGAGCGCCGCGATCGCCGGCCCCGGCTTCATCAACCTGCGCCTCGCGCCCGAGGTCTGGCTGGGCGAGCTGCGGGCGATCGCCGCGCTGGGGGGCGACTACGGCCGCTCCACGGCGGGCGGCGGGAGCACGGTCAACATCGAGTACGTCTCGGCCAATCCCACAGGGCCGATGCACATGGGCCACTGCCGCGGCGCGGTGGTGGGCGATGCGCTTGCCAGCCTGCTCGAATTCGCCGGGCACAAGGTGATCCGCGAATACTATGTCAACGACGCCGGCGCGCAGGTGGACGTGCTCGCCGACTCGGTGTTCCTGCGCTATTCCGAGGCGCTGGGCATCGACATCGGCGAGATTCCGCCCGGGCTCTATCCGGGGGATTACTTGAAGCCGATCGGCGCCGCGCTTGCCGCCGAGTTCGGCGACCGCTTTCTCGGCGAGGACAACCCGGACAAGTGGCGCCCGCTGTTCCGCAAGCGCGCCGTCGCCGCGATGATGGAGATGATCCGTGCCGACCTCGCCCTGCTCGGCATCC
>JBAYPJ010000134.1:0-6440 GCA_041677785.1 Novosphingobium sp.
CGCGGTGAAATAGGGCGCTATTCCGCCGGTTCGCCGATCTCTTCCGTTTCCGCCGCCTGGCGCGCCCACATCTCGGCGTAGAGGCCGTCGCGCCGCAGCAGTTCGGCGTGCGTGCCCTGCTCGGCCAGCCGCCCTTCGTTCAGCACGAAGATGGTGTCCGCATCGGCGATGGTGGACAGCCGGTGCGCGATCGACAGGCTGGTGCGGCCTGTCGAGACGGCGTGGATCGTCGCGAGGATGTCCTGCTCGGTGCGCGTGTCGAGTGCGCTGGTCGCCTCGTCCAGCAGCAGGATCGGCGGGTTCTTGACGAGCGTGCGGGCGATGGCGACGCGCTGCTTCTCGCCGCCCGAGAGCTTGAGGCCGCGTTCGCCGACTTCGGTGTCGAAGCGTCGGGGCAGGCGGTCGATCAGCCCCGACAGCGCCGCGCCGCGGGCCGCCGCCTCGATGTCGGCCATCGTCGCGCCGTCGCGGCCGTAGCCGATGTTGTAGCCGATGGTTTCGTTGAACAGCACCGAATCCTGCGGGACGATGCCGATCGCCCGGCGCAGCGAATCCTGCGTGACGTGGCGGATGTCCTGCCCGTCGATCAGGATGCGTCCCTCCCACGGGTCGTAGAAGCGGAACAGCAGGCGCGCGATGGTGGACTTGCCCGCGCCCGAGGGACCGACGACGGCGACGTCGCTGCCGGCCGGCACCTCGAAGCTGAGGCGGTGCAGGATCGTCCGGTCGGGCTCGTAGCCGAACACGACCTCGTCGAACACCACGGTCGGCCGGCTGATGACGAGCGCCGGCGCGCCCGGGGTGTCGGGCACCTCGACCGGCGTGTCGATCAGGCGGAACATCTCGGCCATGTCGATCAGGCCCTGGCGGATCGTGCGATAGACCATGCCGAGCATGTCCAGCGGCCGAAAAAGCTGGGTGAGGTAAGTCTGCACGAAAACGAGCTGGCCAGCCGTGTACCGGCCCTGCGCCCAGCCCCAGACTGTGTAGGCCATCGCCCCGGCCATCAGCAGGTTCACCACCACGGCCTGCGCCATGTTGAGCAGGCCGAGGCTGTTCTCGCTCTTCACCGCCGCTTCGGCATAGGCGCGGGTGGCCTGGGCATAGCGGGCTTCCTCGCGCGCCTCGGCCGAGAAGTATTTTACCGTCTCGTAGTTGAGCAGCGAATCGACCGCGCGGGCGAGCGCCTGGCCGTCCAGCCGGTTCATCTTCTCGCGCAGGTGCGTGCGCCATTCGGTGATCGCGCGCGTCACCCAGATATAGGCGGCGACGGCGAGCGCGGTGGCGCCGACCAGGCCCCAGCCGAAGTTCAACTGGAAGATCACCGCGACGACGGCAAGCTGCAGCACGGTCGGCGCGATGTTGAACAGCATGAAGTAGAGCATCGTGTCGATGCTCTTGGTGCCGCGCTCCATCACCTTGGTGACTTCGCCGGTGCGGCGGCCGAGGTGGAAGCGCAGCGACAGGCGGTGAAGCTGGGCGAACACGTTTTCGGCCAGCGCCCGCGTTGCGTCCTGCCCGACCCGCTCGAACACGATGTTGCGCAGGTTGTCGAAGAAGGTGCCGAAGAACCGGCCGGCGGCATAGGCGAGGACATAGAGCATCGCCAGTTGCAGCAGCTTCGGCCCGGTCAGCGCCATGGCATCGACCGCCCACTTGAGCGGATAGGGCAGCGCGAGCTGGGTAGCGGTCGACAGCGCGATCAGCAGGACCGCGACGGTGATCCGCCAGCGCAGCCCGCGATTGCCGGCGGGCCAGAGATAGGGAAGGAAGCGGCGCAGCGTCCGCCAGCCGTCGTGGCGGGTCTGGGGATCGGTGGCGGCGTGGTCGGGCGGCATGAGGGCCTATGTAGACAGCATACCGGAAAACTAAAGGCTGCGGGGATCGGGGTGGCGGTGCGCTTCGGCGCCGGAAGCGCTTAAGGCGGCGGTAAGCGCACGCGGCTATATTCTGCCGGTTCGCAAGGGGCGCGGGGATGGGGGCATGAGGTCAGCGGTCAAGATCGTCGTCGCGGTGCTGGCGCATAACGAGGAGCGCCGCATCGGCGCGTGCCTCGCCAGCCTGCCGCTGGACGATCCCGCCGTGTCGGTCCACGTCGTCGTCAACGGCTCGCGCGACCGGACCGCCGAGATCGCGCGGATGCAGGGGCGGGGGCGGATCACCGTCCACGACTGGCCGCAGGGCGGCAAGGCGCGAAGCTGGAACCGCTTCGTGTTCGATACGCCCGGCGTGGAAGGCGATGCTTTCGTCTTCGTCGACGGCGATGCGGAGGTCGCGCCGGGCTCGCTCCCTGCGCTCGCCGGGGCGCTGGCGTCCGATCCCGCGGTCAACGCCGCCTCGGCCATGCCCTGCAATGGCCGCCGGGCCGAGCAATACCGCGCGGAGATGATCGCCAGCCACGGATTGTTCGGCGACCTCTATGCGCTGAGCGGACGCTTCGTCGCCCGGCTGCGCGTGAGCGGGATACGCCTGCCGGAGGATCTCGTCGGCGACGACAGCCTGATCGGCGCGCTCGCCAAGACCGACCTTGCCGATGAGCGCAACTGGCGCGAGGCGCGGCTGCAGGTCGTGCCCGGCGCCGGCTTTTTCTGCGAGCCGACGCGGCTGTCCATCGCAAGCCTGCGCAACCAGTACCGGCGGATGATCGCCTACAGCCTGCGTCACTTCCAGAACCGCATCATCAGCGACATCATGCGCGGGCCGGGCCCCCCGGCGCTGCCGGCGCGGCTGGCGGATCGCTATCCGCAGTGGCTGGGCCGGTTCGGCCCGCGCACCCACCCGGCCTTGTGGTGGTTCGACCGCAGGGCGCTGGCAAGGATGCGCGCGGCGGCGGGCTGAACGGCGGACCCTTGGTCATGATGTGGGAAGCCGGCCTTATCTCAACCTTATCCCACCCCCGCTCAGCCTGAGCGGGGGTGGGATAATGGGGGCCATGGACTTGGGGCTGACGGCCATGCCCGCGAAAGCCGTCGCCCGCTTACGAAAAATCACGCAGTGCGCGCCGCCCGCCGGCCGAACATCTGCCCGAAGGCATGGCGCACCATGCCGAGAAGGTCGTCGAGCCCGGGATGGCGCGTTGCCAGCAGCGCCAGCGCCCAGGCGGCGAGGCCGGCCGCGACGGCGATCAGGAAGCCGTCCCAGCCCAGCGTCTCGGGCGTGCGCCACCAGCGGTAGATCGCCAGCGTCGGCGCGGCGGTGGCGAGCGCGACCACGGCGCTGCGCGCGTAGACGCCGGCAAGGTAGCTCCAGCGGAAGCCGAGGAGGCCGTGCATGAAGCGCGCATAGATCGCGATCCAGATGAGGCCGTAGGCGAGGCGCGAGATCGCCGCCGCCTCCAGGCCGATCGAGGCACCGACGATCAGCGTGCCGATCGACGCCGCCGTATCCGCCAGGTTGTAGCGAATGAGCTGGCGCATCCGCCCCAGCAGGATCGGCAGGTCCATGTGCAGCGGCACCGTGATGAAGCAGATCTCGGCCAGCGCCATCCACACCAGCAGCCGGCCGGCTTCCTGCCAGACCGGCCCGTAGAGCAGCAGCACCACCGGCGTTGCCAATGCGGCCAGCAGCGCCATCGCCGGCCAGACGACCGCGCCGTAGCCGGCCACGACCCGCTCGTACTGCGGTCCCAGCGGCCGGCCCTCGTCGCGCAGGCGGGCGAAGGCGGGGTAGAATACCGCGCCGATCGAGCCGACGACGAGCATGTGCAGACTGGCGGCCAGACTCCAGCCGCGGCTGTAGAGGCCGACGACGTGCATGCCGAGGATGCGCCCGACGATGAGGTCCGGCGTGCGCACGCCCAGTGCGCCGGAGATCGCCAGCACCGTCGAGCCGCCGCCGAAGCGCAGCGCCGCGCGCGAGCCGGCCAGGCGCGGCCGCAGGGGAATCGCGAAAGGCCGGAGCCACTGCGCGATGCCCGCGCGGGCCAGCGCCTGGACGATCATCGCCATGGCCAGCGATTCGTCGGAAAAGCCGTTGGCGGCGAAGATCAGCGCGCTGGCCGAATTGGCGAGGCCGCTGCCGGCGTTGACCAGGAACAGCCCGCGAAAGTCGAGATCGCGCGTCAGCAGGGCGGCGGGCAGGCTGCTCCAGGGCGATAGCAGCAGCGAGACGGCGATCATCGCCAGGATCGCCGTCAGCCGCGGCTCTTTATAGAACTGCGCGATCGGCCAGGCGAGCAGCACGATGATGCCGGCGATCGCCAGCGAGAGGAGGAGCGAGAGACTGGCGCAGCGGCGCGTCTCCTCGCGGGTCAGCGCGGCATGCCCGGCGAGATAGCGGGTCATGCCGAAGTCCTGCAGGATCGTGATCATCATCGCCGCGGCAAGCGCGATCGAGAACAGGCCCACTTCCGCCGGCGTCAGGAAGAAGCGCGAGATGATGACCGACGTGACGAACTGCAGCGCGAAGCCGATGTACTGGCCGAGTGCGGACCAGATCGCGGCCGTGCGCGGATCGCCGGCCGCGGCTTGCACGATCGCGCCGTCCGCGGTTTCGCTCTCTGTCGCGTTCCTGCTCATGCGGCGAGTGCCAGCGCGAGGCGCGCGGCCCGGCGCGGCTCGCCGAAGGTCAGCAGGCGGGCGACGGTACGCCACAGGCCCCGGCGGCTGCCGCCCCGGCTGATGTGGTCGAGCAGCAGGTCCATCCCGGCGCCGCGCAACGCGTGGCGCGAATAAAGCAGGTCGGCGACGACCTGCCCGCGTACGTCCTCTGCTACCCCCGGCCTGCCGAACAGCGCGTCGAGCTGGTCGATCGGCGGCAGGCGCTCGAGGGATTCGGTCGGATCGGGTCGTCCGGCGACCCGCTCCTCATAGGCCAGGCGCGAAACCACGCTGCCGATGGTCTGCTCGAGCGAGAAGCGTTGCGACACCTGACCGTCGCTGCGCCGATAGCGCAGCAATCGCTCGGGAATGTTGGCGATCCGCGTCCGCGTGGCGAGGCGCAGCCAGAGGTCGAGGTCCTCGCAGTGCCGGAACGCGGGGCGATAGCCGCCCGCCGCCCGGACGACTTCGGTGCGGAACATGACGGCGGGGTGGCAGAGCATCGAGCCGCCGCTTTCGATCGAGGCGAGCATGGCTTCGTGGCTGACCGGAGGATCGACGCCGTCGCAGCGCAGCGGGCGACCCTGCTCGTCGATATCCTGGCTCCAGCTTCCGACGACACCATGGTCGGGATGCTCGCCCAGGAAGGCGACCTGCCGCTCGAAACGCTGGGGCAGGCAGGCGTCGTCCGCGTCCATGCGCGCGATCAGCGGCGCGCGCGCTTCGGCCAGAAGCTGGTTGAGGCTGGCGATCAGCCCCCGGTTCTCGCGGACGATCGGACGGATTCGCGAATCCCGCCCGGCGAGCCGCGCCACTGTCTCGCGCGATCCGTCAGAGGAGCCGTCGTCGAGAATCAGGAACTCGAAATCGGTGAAGGTCTGGGCCAGCACGCTCTCGACCGCTTCGGCCAGATAAGGCTCGCCGTTATAGACGCTCATTGCCACGGTGATCGCCGGAACGCCCATGTACCTTGAATTCCTGCCGATTCCCTGCGGCCCGAGGGCCGCCTTGCCATGCCTTGCCCCCTACCGCCTCCCGGTAAAGAATCGGTGTGCCGGGCCGGCGGGCGGGCTTGCGCGGCGGCTGATTCGCCCCTCCATGGGCCGACACCGCTTTTCGGATAAAAACAAATCATTGAAAAACAACGATTTATAAAAAGAGTGCAATAATTCTGCAAAAAGGCGTTGACCGAATCTCGGACCCCCCATATACGCCGCTCCACCGACGGGGACGCCGCTTCGAAAGAACGGTTCTCCACTCGGTCGCCAACATAGACGGACAGCAAGTCCCCCGACCAAAAACCGGGGAGACATCGTTGTCCGCCTGTTCCTGTCTGGCGGCTCTTTGACATCGTTAGTTTAGATGAAGGGACATGTGGGCGACGGCGCCCGGTCCGGGGATCTTCGGGTTCCGGATACCGGTTTAAATATGCCGATGCCATAACATGTCCTTCGTATCCATTACGTTTGACAAGTGCAGGTATCGGCTCCCGAAGTTCGATGCTGCGGTCGGCGGGGTTTTCCTCGTGCCGTGGTTTCGTGACACAAACTTGAGAGTTTGATCCTGGCTCAGAACGAACGCTGGCGGCATGCCTAACACATGCAAGTCGAACGATGCCTTCGGGCATAGTGGCGCACGGGTGCGTAACACGTGGGAATCTGCCCTTCGGTTCGGAATAACTTCTCGAAAGGGAAGCTAATACCGGATGATGACTTCGGTCCAAAGATTTATCGCCGAGGGATGAGCCCGCGTAGGATTAGGTAGTTGGTGGGGTAATGGCTCACCAAGCCGACGATCCTTAGCTGGTCTGAGAGGATGATCAGCCACACTGGGACTGAGACACGGCCCAGACTCCTACGGGAGGCAGCAGTGGGGAATATTGGACAATGGGCGAAAGCCTGA
>JBAYPJ010000135.1:0-6138 GCA_041677785.1 Novosphingobium sp.
CGTCGAGGATCGCCTCGAGATGGCCGCTGTTGAGCAGGCCCCGGTACTCCTCCATCGAGGCGTCCTCGGCCGCGCGCGGACCTTGCGTCATCCGCGTCGGCGCCGGCGCAGGCTTGCCGCGCAGGCTCATATAGCGGTCCCAGCGCTCGCGCTCGCTCTCGCCGAAGAGCCCCTTGTTGAGGTGTTTGGCTCGTCCATTAAGCCAGTTCAGCACAGGGGTTAGTATGTCTTTCTGACCGCGGCTCGCGCCAAAAAAACGCGAGAGGAGCGTGTCCCCCTCGTACTCTCCCTTCAGCCCTTTCAGGTACTCATCTGCATCAAAGTTTAGCGTCGCGCCGGAGTTGAGGCGCTGCAGCTCGGCAAGTAGGCCGCTAGCCCCAACCTTTCCATCCGACATCGCGTCCGTGACGCTGTCCATGGCTGCCGTGATCGCCGGCAGCGCGCTCTCCGCGACGGCCTTCGACTTCTCGATGATGGTCGAGGAAAATCGGTTCCACGATTCCCACGCGTTGTCCGTCGCCGTCTCATAGTCATGCATGGTGGAGCCGGCCGCCTCCGACGACTCGCTCAGGATCTGCATGACGAGGTCCATGCGGCCGAGTACGGCAAGCACGGCGGCCGATGCTTGCCGGTCTGGCATGAGCTTGGCGATCTTGAACGGGTCGCCGCCGGTCTTCCGCTCGATCGCCTGCAGCATGGCGAACACCGGCGACAGGCCATTCTTTTCCGCGTCCTTCATCGTCTTTTCGACGTTGATGCCGAACTTCCTGGCGTTCTGGACAAAGTCGTTCGCGGTGAACTTGTCGAGCATGTTCTCGAAGTTCGTCGCCGCCTCGGCCGAGGTGCCGACCGTCTGCCGGATCGCCTGCGCCATAGCCACCATGTTGCGGACGCCGGAGACGCCACCCTCGCCGAGCTTCTGCATCTTGGCCAGAAGCGACGGCATGTGGCTCGCCATGTCGGCCACTTCGAACTCGCCCGCCTTGCCGCCGACCGCGATGGCGTCATAAGCGGCCATGATCTCCTCGGCGGTCGTAAGGCCCATATTGTTGCGAAGCGCCACGGTTGAACGCGTAGCGTCGGGCAGGGATGCTCCGGTGGCCTTCGAAAAGATGGCTACCGGATCCACAAACGCGGCCGATTCCTTCGCGCTCAACCCTCCCGCCATTAGCCCGCCGAAAGTGCCGAGCGCGCCCTGCGAGCCAATGCCGCGCAGCCGCGCCGTGCGATCAAGGTCCTTGCGGAACGCCTCCATCTGCTTTTCGGAGATGTTTCCCAGCACCCGCAGCTGGTCGCGCTCGAACTCGTCCGTCGCCGCGCCGAGGATCGATTCCTTGACGAACTGTCCGACCGCCGCCGCGCCGATACCTATGCCGAGACCGCCTACAAAGGACCTCGCATAGGTCAGGCCCGCGGCCTTGCCGCTGGCGGCGACGCCACCTGCTGCGCCTGCCGCGCCGGCAGCCGCCGCGCCGCCGGCCGTCGCCGGAACAGGTGGTACGGCGCCGGGCGCTCGCGCCGGCGCCGCAGCCCGGCCGAGATGCACGTCGCGCAGCGCGCGCGCCTCGGCCGCACGCTGCGCTGCCATGGTCGTTGTCATGGCGTCGAGCCGCGCCCGCCGGGCCGCCTCGCTGGAGCGTAGAGCGCGGGCATCGGGCATCCATTCGATGCCGCGGCCGGCCATGCCGGCGGCGGCCATTGCGGTCTGGGCGCTTCGCGTCTCCCGACGCATGCGCGCAACCTCCCTCGCGGCACGGACGTCGCGGGCGCGGTCGACGCGCCTGGCGGCAAGGTCGCCGGCAAGCATCTCGCTGCGCTGGCGGCGATAGGCGGCAGTGGTGCGCTCAACGGCGAGCGCCTTTTGCGTCTCGATCTGACGCGTTTGCTGGGCAGCGCGGAGCGAGGCAGGCGAAAGCGCGGCGTTCGCCTTGCCCAGCTTGTCGGCTTCAGCCTTGATTTTCTGAAGGTCGCGCCTTGCATCCTCGGCGCCGGCCTTCATCTGGTTGACGAGGCTGAGCCTCAGCGCGACATTGAGATCGTTCATCGCCGCCGGAGCTCCTGCACGGTCTCAATGACTTCCGGCAACCAGGCGAGCGCCCGGTCCCACGCCATGCCCTCGATGTCGGCGAGGGATGTTCCTGTGAACCGGGCAATGCGCATGATCACCATCCGCCAGTCGAAAGGATCAATCAGGACTCGCTCGCGGACCCCGTTCCGACCCGGAACCTGCGGGGCAAAAAAGAGTAGCCGACCTCGGCGACCTTTTCGCCGTCAACGTCGATCAGGCCCCGCAGCACCGCGGCCGGCTGGTCGGCCATGGCGGCATAGATGTCGTAGAAATCGAAATTATCCGCCAGCGCGTCGAAAACCTCCCCGACCTCGATGACGGTGAGCCTGCGCAGGGTGATCGTCTCGACCAGGACGCCGTCGCGTTCGAAGGGGTACTCCAGCGCGATCGCCACCTGCGCATCGCGCATGAACTTCAGGCGCTCGGCCGGCAAGGGCGGGCGCTTCTCGCTGGCGATGGCGGGCGCGGCCGTGCCTGCGCCGGTGGAGTTGTCGAGCTCCTTCCAGAGTTCCTCCGGCGGGAGCGGGATTTCCTCCACCTTGACGTCAGCCTGGTCATCCTTGCCTTGCGGGGTCTCGACCTGCACGGTCCGGCGGGCGGTCTTAGTCGACATAACGTCACCTTTGCGATTACTTGACCCTGAAACAGTTCGGGAGAGGCACCGGCGCAGCGCCTCTCCCCCGCATTGTCCGCTGTCCCCGACGACCGCGCCGCTCGCCGGAGCATACGCGCCGGGTTATGCCGCGATCAGCCGGTTGTGCTCGGCGGTGTAGTTGACGCCGTTGATGATCAGCGTGTTGGTGGCGATGTCGAACTTGTGGATCACGCGACCGTCGACGGAATCGTGATAGTGGACAATGCTCGACCAGTTGAAGCGGGTCGCGCCGGACGGCTTCAGGCCGCGAACCTCGGGCTGATCGACCTCGTTGAGCAAGCCCTTGAGGATGACGATGCGACCCATCCGGCCCGGGCCGGCGGCCGCCTGCTGCTCGCCCGCCGCATTGGTCGGAAAGACGTTGAGCAGGCTCTCGTAGTAGTAGCAGGTGGTCCAGTCGCCCGGCTCCCGACCGAATCGCGAGCGGATGTCGGCATGCGAGCCGTTGAGTGTCGCTTCGGCGGTCAGTGGCTGGATTTCCGAGGGAAGCTCGAGGGCGAAGAAGCCGCCGCCCATCGCAAGCGGCACCATCTCGCGCGACAAGGTCGGCAGCTTCACCGTCTCCAGCCGCAGCCGGCAGTTCAGCTCCTCGACGTACCAGTTGGCGCCACGAATGATCGAATCCATCGCCCTGTCTCCTTACGCCGCCACGCGCAGGTTCGGCCTGCCGAGCGAGTTGATGGCCGCCGCGATCGCCGCCGCGAGTGCGTCGAAGGCCTCCGGCTGCGGCTCGGTGTAGATCTGGAGATCGACGAGGTCGGGCGTCTCGGCAAAGCGGGCGCGAACGCGCATCGCGCCGGCCTCGAGCAGGGTTGCCGGGTTCATCGCCGGGTCCCACAGCACCTCGTAGTCGATGAGCGCGCCGAGCGCGACCAGGTCGCCGAGATATTCGTCGAGCGAGCGGAAGATCAGCGTCGCCGTATGCGGGTTGAGGTCCTCGGCCATGTACTTGCGCAGCGGCCGCAGCACCGCCTTCTCGATCGCCCGCCGCGTGCGAATGCGCTTGATCGAGCGCCAGTTCTTCACGGTCGGATCGGTTGCCGTGGTGAAGGGAGCCCATAGCAGCCGCCCCTCGATCACCGTGCCGACGCCATTCTGGTTGAGGAAGTTGGCGTCGGAGGCGATGTCGCCATCGGTGTATCCCACGCGCTGGGATGGGCCGAGAACCCCGTTCAACGGACGGTTCCAGGCAGCCTTGAAGGGGTTGCCAGCCTCCTTGTCGCGCCGCACGATCGCGCCGGCGACGTGCGGGGAAAGCGGCCGCGTGACGTTGCCGTCGCCGACATTGACCACCGCGTTCGGATACATGGCGATGACGTTGAGCGCCGTCGCGAAATCTTCGGCATAGGCCGCAGCCGCCTCGCGGTTTGTCGTCGGCGTGTCGACGATCGCCATGCAGTCGATCAGCCTGGTGCAGACGCCATTCATGGCGGAGGCGACGGCATTGGCCGCGTCGCCGATGCGCTGGGATGTATAACCGGGCGAGATGATCAGGCCCGGATATTTCTTGAACTCGGAATAGGCGTCGACGAATGCCCATACGCCGGTCTTCGCACCGGCCGACCCGGCAATGGCGTTGATCTCCTCTTCCAGCGCCTCAGCGGGGTTCTCCTTCGTCGAGTGCTGGGCGCGGTAGAACAGGATATCCGTGATGATACCCTCACTGGCGATCTGATTGACAGCATCGCGTGCAAGGCCTTCGCCCAGATCGGCGACGGCCTCGGGATCGTCAAGCGGAATGCGCGACAGCTCGCCGATCGGGTAACGGGTGTTGTCGGCGGCCGGCGCAGGCAACGGCATGCCGATCGTGGTTGAGTCGCGCGTGTCGATTTTGGCGATCGTCGAGGTGAGGTCGGAGAAGACGCGGACGCCGACGAAATCAGTGGTTCCGGACATAGGCGCTCAATCCTCTTCTTGAGCCTTGCGGGTTTCCAACGCACAATGCGCGCGAAGGTCATCCGTGATGTGGCTGACAGCTGTCAGCCGGGACGTCCGGCTCCTAGACCGACGGCCACCACCCGCCATCGGCATAATCCGCCGGCACCGGTTCGGCATCTTTCAGCGCACGGGCCGCGAAGATATGCGCCTGCTTGTGCGCCATGGCGGACTGACCGAATGCGAACATGGTCTGTGCGTCCATGACGGTGAGGCTGTTGTCGGCGGCGATCCACACGAAGTCGCTGTCGCCGCCGTGCCAGCGATAGTCGCCCGGCATCGCCCCGTTGACCATGGCTGCCAGCGCAGCCGTCGAGGCCCCGGCGATGTTCTCGCGATCGTCGGGGCGCGATTGGTAGGGCTTGCCGCCGAAGCTGAAGCCCGCTGCAATGCGGCGGTCGCGCTCGGCGTCGACCATGTCGGGCGTGACCGGCACAGGCTCCACCTCCGGCGCGATCCAGTCGCCGTCGTCGTAGATCCAGCCGATGCCGACATGCTCGGGCGCTTCGACCCAGCCCTTGCTGCCGGCGAAGTCGGGATCGGCCACGACGATGTTGACGACGCTGCCTGCCACGATGATTGCGTATCTCATGTCGATCACCACATCACGATGACAAAGCCGGCCTGACCGGCGGTATTTGTGACCACACTCGCGCTCCCGCCGCTGCCACGAAAGCTCCCGAACCCTGACGCTCCGCCCAGCGAGGGGAAGCCGGCATCCGGTACCTGCCCCGGCAGGACAATGCCGCCTGAAAGGCTTGAAGTCGTGGCAGATGAGCCTCCCTTGGCGACGGCAAGCGAGTCGACCGATGTATCGCCGCCCGCCGACGGATTGGACCCGCTTGCCCCTGCGCTACCGGCTCCAATCGTGACGGAGACAGAGCCGGTCACGTCGATAAAGCCCATGACGCAATCGCCGCCGTTGCCGCATCTCACGCTGGATGCGCTGTCCTGCCTGCCCCCTTGCCCGCCGCCCTGCACGATGACGAACACCCGGTCCACGCCTGCCGGCGGCGTAAACGTGCCGGAAGCGGTGAACCCCTGCATGTTGCGGAAGTGCAGGCCGAGTGCCGCGATCGATGCCTTCTCGTCATCCAGCTCCGCCAGCGCCGCCTGCACGGTCTCGGCGACGAGTTCGGTGCCGGAGTTGTCGAAGCTGGTAGCCGCCGCCGTCAGGTCATCCGCTTCCAGCTTCTCGCCCAGCGCCCCGTCGACCTCGGCCTTCGAGTAGGTTTGCGCCTTCGGGTAATAGCTCGACGGGTCGAATGTCTGTGCGGCCAGAGCCGAGTTGTGTGCATCTCCCGCGAATCCCTCGGCGGCGTTGCGAGCGGCAATTGCCTCGCCGCGCGCGGTCTGCGCCGCCAGCCTGTCGCCTGCGACCGCCAGCCTGTCTTCCGCGACCTGTCCGGCCAGCTCGCGCATTTCGTCGAGCATCGCCTGCATGGCGTTGGCGACGCCGGCGGTCGCCACGATCACCCAA
>JBAYPJ010000136.1:0-5546 GCA_041677785.1 Novosphingobium sp.
AAGTCGCATGACGCGTGGTGGATCGCCGCGCAGCTTGAAGCCCGAAGGGTCCGCGACCGTTTCGGGGCCAACGCGCGTCTTAACATCGGCGGGGCCATCCAGCTCGACGCCGGCCTCGTCGTCGCCGGCGACATCCTGTCGCGCCGGTGCGCGCAGCGGGGGTGCGCCCTCCTCCCGTTCCGGTCTGTCAGCCAGAGCGCGGTTCTGCTCGTCGCTGCTCATCGCCGGTTCCTGCGCTGGGTCCATCCATCATCACGCACGATGCGAACACGCTGCTGCCGCTCACCGCCGAGACGAAGTTCGGCGGCCGCGAACAGGCGATCGACAATGATATGACGTTCACTGACTCGATAATTGGCCAGATCGCCGCCGCCTTCCGGGCCGATCACGAACAATGGCGGCATTTCGCCCTGCGCGATTCCGGCAGGAAATTCGATGAAGACCTGCGAGCCGTCATCAAAAGCACGAAGCGGCCGCCATGGCGCTTCGTCACCCTCGATTCGGTAGCGGAAATTAAGCCGAGCGATATCGACGCCGGTGGCGATAGGCGTCGCACCGGCGGCAGACATATTCTGCCCACGCAGGGCAATCAGGCGATCCTGCGGATAGGTCCAGGAGACCGACGCCATCCAGGTCGCGCGCGTGGCGCGCAGTTCGATATGATAGGTTCGCCTGTCGGTATTGATGACGAGGTTGGTCGCCAGGTCAGGCCGGGTCGGCTTGACGAGGATATGAACCCGCGCCGACGCGCCCGTGCCGCTCACCGTGTCCCCGATGATCCAGCGCACCGTATCGCCGGCAGCGACCGGCCCCGGTCCGACAAGCTGCTCGCCCTCCTGCAAGGCGATATCGGTGACCTGTCCAGGCGCGGCATAGACCTGATAGAGCGCGCCGTCCGACCAGGGATAGACCTGGATCGCATTGATGAATCCATCGCGCACCGGCTGCATCCGCGCGGCGGCATTGGCCTGATTGACGCGGGCCGATGGATCACCCTGTTCGGGCGCCGGCGTGGCATCGCCCACCGGCTTTAGCTGACCCGGCAAGGGCAGCGGTTCGGGGATGGTGACAATTTCAACGGCGGCCGCCGGTACGGGCGTCGGGACCGCAGCGATCGCGGGAGCGTCGTCATAGCGTATCGCGGGCGTCTTCGCCGATGTGCTGGCGCAGGCGCCGAGCGTGGATACGGAAATCAGGAGAAGCGGAAGGCCGCCGATACGCAAATGCGGACCGCGGCGCTGTGTGGAGAGGGTCATTGGCCAAGCTCCTTCGACCAGTTGATAGCGTTGACGTAGACGCCGAGCGGGTTCTTCTTCAGGCGCTCCGGGTCGCGGGGCGGCTGAACGGTGATGGTCAGGATGGCCGACCAGCGTTCGGTGGCGGCGAGGCTTCCGTCCTGATAGCGGCGTTCGACCCAGGCGACCCGGAAGCTGTCGGGCGAAGCCCGGATGACACTGGAGATTTCCGTGGCGATCTGGATGCGGCCGATATTGGCGAAGGGATCGTTCGTGCGCGCATAATCATTGAGCGCCATCGCGCCCCGCTCCGTCGTGAAATCATAGGCGCGCAGCCAATTCTCGCGCACGATCACCGGATCGGCGGGGATGCTGCGGACCTGTTCGATGAAGCGGGCGAGATGGAAAGCGATCTGGGGATCGCTCGGCCGATAGTCGGCGTTAGCCGGGGCGACGGTCTGGGCCTGACCGAGCTTATCGACCTCGACGATCCATGGCGTGATCGTGCCGCGCGCGCCCTGCCAGACGAGGCCGCCCGCCAGGCCCGCCGAGACGGCGAGGCAGCCGAAGGCGATCAGCCGCCAGTTGCGGGCCTGAATGCGCGCCGATCCGATGCGGTCATCCCAGGCCTGTGCGGCGCGCTGATAGGGCGTTTCAGGTTCGACGGCCTTGCCGTACCGAATGGAGGGTCGCTTGAACATGAGCGCTTAATCCTTTTGCTTGATGTCGGGCGACATTCCGCCGCCGCCGCGATCGCCGGATCGGACCGCGTGTGTGACTGAGGTGACGCCGCGTTGCAGCGCCTGCTGCCGCTTCATCGCCTGCGCCCATGCGGGTGGAGAGCCGCCGCCCGCCGGTACGGACGACGATGACGATCCACCACCACCAGATGCGCCCGAACCGCCGGATATGGTGCCGCCGCTCGCTCCGAAACCGGCGCGCGCACCGGACCGGAAACTCGATTTCACACTGTCGCCGGCCTTGGCGGCGGCCTTTTTGAGCGGGGCAGTTGCCGCCCTGGCGGCACCGCTGGCGGCCGATTGACCAACGGCGGCAAGTCCGCCCGCGACCGCGCTGGCGCCGCTCTTACCAAGCGATCCCATGCTGTAGCTGCTGGCGGCGGCGCCTGCGGCGAAGGAACTGCCGCGTGCCGCCGCTGCGCCGGCTTTCATACCGCCGCCAATGGCGGAGGCCGCACCGCCCGCCGCCATACGCGCGCCCATTGCGCCGCCCACGGCTATGCCGCCTGCTGCGAGAGCGGTCCCGACAGCGGCGCCAGCACCGAGCTGCGGGGCGCCGGAGACAAGCCCGGTCGCGATACCCGGACCGAAGATCGATAGGCCGAGCAGCGCCAAAGCGGCGAGCGCCACCGACATCGCCTGTTCGGCCGTCGGCATTTCACCGAACGCGCTTTCGAACTGGGCGAACAGGCCGGTGCCTATCCCAACGATGACGGCCAGTACCAACACCTTGATGCCGGAGGACACGACATTGCCCAGAACCTTTTCGGCCAGGAAGGCGGTCTTGTTGAAAAGCGCGAACGGCAGCAGGACGAAACCAGCAAGCGTCGTCAGCTTGAACTCGATCAGCGTCACGAAGAGCTGGACACTCATGATGAAGAAGGCGATCAGGATGATCACCCAGGCGATGAGCAGGATTGCGATCTGGACGAAGTTGGTGAACAGGCCGACCGGCCCGGTCAGTTCACCCGCGGAATCCAGCAGCGGCTCGCCAGCGTTGAACCCGGCGGCAGCGACGCTGCCCGGTTTCATGAAATCGGCAAGGCTGATCGCCGAGCCGCTGGCTTTGAGGCCAAGTCCGGCGAAGCTCTCGAACACGATCCCGGCGAGCGCGGAGAAATTGCCGATCACAAAGGCGAAAAAGCCGACATACATGACCTTCTTCACCAGACGGTGCATCACATCTTCATCGGCGCCCCAGGCCCAGAACAGCCCGGCTAGCGTGACGTCGATGACGATGAGCGTGGTCGAAAGAAACGCCACCTCGCCGCCGAGCAGGCCAAAACCGCTGTCGATGTAGCTGTAGAAGGTGTTGAGGAAGGTATTGATGACGCCGGTGTCGTTCATGGCCGCCCGTCCTCACGACTAGGGGAATCCTCTCGGCCCATGAACCGACGGCGATGCTTCTCCCAGGCCGCATCGCAGCCGGAATCCGGCATGGTGAGCGTGCGGCAGCGGGCGAGTTCATCGGGCAGCGGGTCGTACGGCGCCAGCTCCGCGGGCGATGGCAGCGGCGCCACCGGCTTGCGCTCATCGACGGCAATCGCGAGTGCGGTCGCCATCAATATGCCCCCAGCGAGCGCGACCCCGGCTATTTTGGCGCTGCGGCTCATCGTCCATTCCTTTCCTTCAGCGCGGCGTCACTGACCACTACGCTGCATGAAGCGCCGGAAATGCTCGCGGCCCTGTTCCTCGGTCGCGGCGTTGCGGGCTGATTCGAGCGCCTGGGCACGTCCCTGTGCGGCGATCAGCGCAGTCAAATCCGCAATCTGCCGCGATTGCAGAGCAAGAAGCTGATTGCCGGCCTGGGCCGCCTGAAGCGCGCCGGTCGCCGACTGGCTGGCGCCAACGATATTCGCCATCGCGGTCTGCGAGCCTTCGAGATTGCCGACCACGCCGGCCTGAACCCGCAGCGCATCCTCGAAACTGCCGACGCTGTCTTTCCAGCGCTCGCGCGCGTTGGCGATCAGCGTCGCGTCGGACGCGCTCATATCGACATCGCGGTAGCGCTGGGTGAAGGCGTCCTCGATGGTCTTCACATCATAGGCAATACGCTGGGCCTCGCTCAGCAACTGCCGGGTCTGCTGGATCTGCGCCTGAAGTTCGCCCAGGCTGCTGAACGGGAGCGAGGCGAGATTGCGGGCCTCGTTGATCAGCGAGGTCGCCTGCTGCTGAATCTGCTGGATCTGATTGTTGATCTGCTGAAGCGTACGCGCGGCGGTCAGCACATTCTGCGCGTAATTGGTGGGATCATAGACGATCCCGCCAAACCCAAACTGGGCGCTGGCGGGGGCGGAAACGACCGTCAGCCCCAGCACGGCGATGCCGGTAATCAGGTTGCGACGAAATATGTGGCGGGTCATTGCACTCTCTCCTCTGTGAAGGCTGGCAAAAGATCGGCGGCCCAATGCAGGCCGCGATGGTGCAGCCAGGCGGCCGTGAAGCCGTCCGCCCCATGGGCTTCCATGAGGTCGCCAATGGCGATCTGGTCGGTCTTGGAAGAGGCAGCGGCGAAGGCGAGAGCAACATCGCCCAGACCCAGTTCGAACAGGCGATTGCCGCGCGGGGACTGGCAATAATAATCGCGCTTCGGCGTAGCGCGCGCCAGGATCTCGATCTGCCGGTCATTAAGACCGAACGCCCGGTAGATGCGGGCGATCTGCGGTTCGAGCGCACGCTCGTTCGGGAGCAAGATGCGGGTCTTGCAGCTTTCGATGATCGCGGGTGCGACGCTGCTGCCCTCGATCTGGGCGAGTGACTGGGTGGCGAAGATGACACTCGCATTCTTCTTGCGTAGCGTGACCAGCCAGGTCGAAAGCTGCCTGGCGAAGGCCGGAGAATTGAGCGCGAGCCAGCCCTCGTCGATGATGATGAGCGTGGGGCTCCCGTCGAGCCGATCGGCGATGCGGTGGAACAGATAGGCCAACACCGCGGGCGCCGCGCCGCTGTCCATCAGCCCCTCGGTTTCGAACGCCTGCACCGACGCGCTGCCGATCCGCTCCTGTTCGGCGTCGAGCAGCCGGCCCCATGCGCCGCCGACGCACCAGGGCGCGAGCGCTTGTTTGAGCTCCTGCGACTGGAGCAGCACGGCAAGGCCGGTGAGCGTACGCTCGCCGGGCGGGGCGCTGGCAAGCGAGGTCAATGCCGACCAGATATGGTCCTTCGCCTGCGGATCGATCGTCGCGCCTTCGGCCTCGAAGATGCCGGCGAGCCATTCGGCCGCCCAAGCGCGCTCTGCGGCATCGTCAATCCGCGCCAGCGGCTGCAACAGGACGCCGCTATCTTCTTGCCTATCGGCCTCGCTGGCGAACAGGCTGCCACCAAGATCATGCCAATCCCCGCCCATGGCCAGCGCGGCGGCGCGGATGCTGCCGCCGAAATCGAAGGCGAATATCTGGCTGCCAGAATAACGGCGGAACTGGAGCGCCATAGTGGCGAGCAGCACGGATTTACCCGCGCCGGTGGGGCCGACGATGAGTGTATGGCCGACATCGCCGACATGGATTGACAGGCGAAACGGCGTGCTGCCCTCGGTCTTGGCGAGGAGCAGCGGCGGCGCCTTGAAATGCTC
>JBAYPJ010000137.1:0-5525 GCA_041677785.1 Novosphingobium sp.
CATCAACCCGGCGGACATGCGGCGGCAGACTGGCGAGGAAGGGGTGCCGCGCCGATTCGTCTGCCAGCACGAGCGTGCGTCGCTGCGTTCTCATGCCACCGGCTTAAGAATTGATTCACCATCGCGCCAGCCGGTTAACCAAGGCGGGCCGGGGCCATCCCGTTCCGGCACAATGCAGCAAAGGGGCCGCCCCATCGGGACGGCCCCTTTGCATGACGGTGTCGCGCGGTCAGATATGGTCGCCGAGCGCGCCTTTCACCTTGCCGACAACCTGCTGCACCTCGCCCTTGCGCTCCTGCGCCTTGCCTTCGGCATCGAGGCCGGGGTCGCGCCGCGCCTTGCCGGCGGCCTGCTTGACGTTTCCGACCACTTCGTTGGCCAGGCCCTTGGCCGTGTCCTTGAGCTTACCCATGAAACAACTCCATGTAATCGCGGCGAGATCGAATGCGCCGTGCAATTACTGGAACGCCGGGTCGCCCGCTTCGTTCCGCCCCGTCAGCCCTCGGCCATCTCCAGGACATGCTCCCACTCCGCCGGTCGCACCTCGGCCACCGACAGACGCGACAGGCGCACCAGTTCCATGTCGGCGAGCGCGGGATCGGCCTTGACCTCCCTGAGCGTCACCGGCCGCGCCAGCTTGCGCACCGGCTTGACCTTGACCGCCGCCCACCTGCCTTCAGGATCGGTCGGATCGGTGATGCCGGGCTTGCTGATCGTCACGATGCCGACGATCTCCAGCCCGATGTTGGAGTGGTAGAAGAAGGCCTGGTCGCCCTTCTTCATCGCGCGCAGGTTGTTGGCCGCGCGGTGGTTGCGCACGCCGTCCCAGGTGCCTTCGCCCTCGGCGACGAGATCGTCCCAGCTATAGCTGTCCGGTTCGGACTTCATCAGCCAGTAGCGCCGCTCGCCGTCCTGGCCGCCGTCCTTGCCCTCTTCGTTTTTCGTCATGCCTTCCCATCCATTTACCGGTAGGGATCGGGCATAACGCCCAATTCCGGACAGCGCCACCATGGACCCCGTCAGCCTGCCCGTGCTCAGCCTCGCCGACGATCCGCGGCGGTTCGCCAGTGCCATCGGCGACAGCTTCCGCAGGTTCGGCTTCGCGCTGGTGCGCGACCACGGCATCGACCCCGCGCTGATCGCGCAAGGGTGGCGGCTCACCGCCGAATTCTTCGCTCTGCCCGAGGCGGAAAAGCGCCGCTACACGATCGCGGGCCTCGCCGGCGCGCGCGGCTACACGCCGTTCGGCGTGGAGATCGCCAAGGGCGCGCGGGCGCACGATCTCAAGGAGTTCTGGCACGTCGGCCGCGACCTGCCGCCCGGCCACGCGCTCGCCGCCGCGATGCCGCCCAACCTCTGGCCGGAGCGGCCGGCGGGCTTTCGCGATACCTTCGCGGCGCTGTTCGCCGCGTTCGACCGCGTCGGCACAACGATCCTCTCGCGCATCGCCGTCCACCTCGGCCTCGCGCCCGACTGGTTCGACCATGCCATCGCCGACGGCAACTCGGTGCTGCGTCTGCTGCATTACCCGCCCGTCGCGGCCGCCGCGGACGGCGCCATCCGGGCCGGCGCGCACGAGGACATCAACCTCATCACCCTGCTGCTCGGCGCCGAGGAAGCCGGGCTCGAACTGCTCGACAAGCGCGGCCGGTGGCTGCCGGTGACGCCGCCCGAAGGCGCGCTGGCGATCAACATCGGCGATATGCTGCAGCGGCTGACCAACCACGCGCTGCCTTCCACCACCCACCGCGTGCGCAATCCCGCCGGCGATCGGTCAGGCCGGAGCCGCTATTCGATGCCCTTCTTCCTCCATCTGCGCAGCGATTTCCGCCTGCGGACGCTGCCGCAATGCGTCGACGCGGACAATCCCGACCGCTATCCGGTGCCGATCACCGCCGACGAATACCTGCAGGAACGGCTGCGCGAGATCGGCCTCAGGCAATAGGCGTGCCGCCGCGCTTAACCGAAATTTCAGACGCCGACCCTATGCTTGCGGCATTGCGGCAGGGGGCGGACGCGATTGGCTGGCAAGGATTTCAGGCCCGGCAACCCGGAACGCGATACCCACCACCTGGGCGTCGCCGAACGCGACATTGTCGCGCTGGGCATCGCGACGGCAGCTATCATCATGTTCGTAGGCACGGGCGGCGCGGTCTTCCCGCATGTCGTCCGCTCGCTCGCAGGCATCGGCCTCGGCCCCGAGCAGGCGCTGACCAATGCGCTGCTGCTCAACGTCGCGCTGATCATCTTCGGCTGGCGCCGCTACCGCCAGCTTTCCCGCGAAGTGCAGGAGCGGCGCAGGGCGGAGGAGCAGGCCAGGCTCCTGGCCGAAACCGATCCGCTGACCGGCTGCCTCAACCGCCGCAGCATCGGTGAGGCCACCGCCGGTCTGATAGCCGCCGGGGCCGAGCACGGCGACGTCGTCGCGCTGATCATGATCGACCTCGACAACTTCAAGCAGGTTAACGACTTCAACGGACACGAGACGGGCGACCGGGTGCTGCGCGAATGCGCCCGGCGCATTTCCGCGCTGATGCCGCCGCGCGCCATGCTCGCGCGGCTGGGCGGCGACGAGTTCGCCGGCATCGTTCCCTTCGATCCCCGGCGGCCCGAGACGATCGACGATCTGGCCAACGCGCTGATCGGCGCGATCGCGCAACGTACCGAGATCGCCGGCGCCGGCATCGAGATCACCGCCTCACTGGGCCTGACGCGCAGCGACTTCCCCCGCACCGACGACGGGAACGGTCCGACCGACGCGCAGACGCTGCTGCACATGGCCGACATCGCCATGTACCACGCCAAGCGCGCCGGCCGGAATCGCTACTTCTGGTTCGACGCGCCGATGCAGAACGAACTGAGGTTCCGCCGCGAGATCGAGCAGGGCATCCGGCGCGGCATCCGGCTGGGCGAATTCGTGCCGTTCTACGAACAGCAGATCGACCTGGCGACGGGCGAATTGACCGGGTTCGAGATGCTGGCGCGCTGGAACTCGCCGACGCTGGGCATCGTCAGCCCGGAGATCTTCATCCCCATCGCCGAGGAGATCGGCGCGATCGCCGACTTGTCCGAAAGCGTCATCGCCCAGGCGCTCGAGGACGCGAAGGGCTGGGACCCGCGGCTGACGCTCGCGGTCAACATCTCACCGCTGCAGATGCGCGATCCGTGGTTCGCGCAGAAGCTGCTGAAGATGCTGGTCGAAGCGAACTTTCCGCCGCACCGGCTGGAGATCGAGATCACCGAAAGCTGCCTGCACGAGAACGTCGCCGAAGTGCGCGCGCTGGTCACCAGCCTCAAGAACCAGGGCATCCACATCAGCCTCGACGATTTCGGCACCGGCTACAGTTCGCTCACGCAGTTGCGCAGCCTGCCCTTCGACCGGATCAAGATCGACCGGACCTTCGTCACCAGCCTGACCGACAGCACCGACAGCGCCGCGATCGTCGACGCGGTCACGCGGCTGGGCAAGGACCTCGGCATGCCCGTCACCGCCGAGGGCATCGAAACCCGGGAAATCCTCGAGCGCCTGATGCAATATGGCGACATCAAGGGCCAGGGCTTCCTCTACGGCCAGCCGCAACCGGCCAGCGAGACGCGCGAACGGCTTGCCGGCCTCGACCTGCTGGCGAAGCAGGGCGGCCAGGGCACCGACGACAGCGACGCGGCGGCACCGAAAGCCGCCGGCACCCGCTGACGGCGAGGCCACGCAACCCATCGCCCCTGCGCAGGCAGGGGCGACGGAGCGATGTAGGTGCACGGGCGCTTTCCCTTTTGCCCCGGACCTTCTAGAGCGCCCCATCATGCGCGTCCCGTTCGTCAAGATGCACGGCCTCGGCAACGACTTCGTCGTGCTGGACGGGCGCGCCCGGGATGATGCGGCGCGTTTGCCGGGGATGGACGCCGCGCTGGCGGCGGCGCTCGCGGACCGCCACACCGGCATCGGCTGCGACCAGCTCATCGTGCTGGAACCTTCGGCGCGGGCCGACTTCCGCATGCGCATCTTCAACGCCGACGGCTCGGAAGTCGGGGCCTGCGGCAACGCCACGCGCGCGGTCGGCCTGCTGCACGGCGCGCCGGCCCGGATCGAGACGGCGGGCGGGCTCATTTCCGCGAGCCCCAGCGAAGGCGGCATCGCCGTCGAGATGGGCCGCCCGCGCTTCGACTGGGACGCGATCCCGCTTGCCTATGCGATGGACACGCTGGCCATGCCGGTTGGCTGGGACGGGCTGGAGAGTCCGGCCGCGGTCAACGTCGGCAACCCGCACGTCATTTTCTTCGTGCCCGATTGCGACGCGGTCGACCTTGCCCGGCTCGGCCCGGAGATCGAGCGCGACCCGCTGTTCCCCGAGCGGGTCAACGTCAACGTCGCCACCGTCACCGCGCGCCACGCCATCCGCCTGCGCGTCTGGGAGCGCGGTGCCGGCCTCACCCGCGCCTGCGGTACCGGCGCCTGCGCGACGGCGATCGCCGCCATGCGCCGCGGCCTCGCCGACCGCGCGGTCACCGTGACACTGCCCGGCGGCCCCTTGCGGATCGACTGGCGCGAGGACGGCGAGATCGTCATGACCGGCGCCGCCGCCGAGGCTTTCCGCGGCACGTTCGATCCGGCCGATTACGGAGTCACTACGTGACGCTCGAGGTCGTGTCGCTGGGATGCCGGCTCAACCTGTCCGAAAGCGAGAGTCTGCGCGGGCTGCTCGGCGCGGCCGAGAACCTCGTCGTGGTCAATAGCTGCGCCGTCACCGCCGAGGCCGTGCGGCAGACGCGCCAGGCCATCCGCCGCGCGCGCAGGGCGTGGCCCGACGCCCGCCTGCTGGTCACCGGCTGCGCCGCCGAGGTGGAGCGCGAGGCGATCGCCGCGATGCCGGAGGTCGACGGGCTGGTCGGCAACGCGGCGAAGCTCGATCCGCGCGCCTGGAACCTGCCGGCCGCTCCGCTGGCGCCGCACGTCGCGCACACCCGCGCCTTCGTCGATGTCCAGACCGGCTGCGACCATGCCTGCACCTTCTGCGTCATTCCCCGGGGACGCGGCCCCAGCCGCTCGCGGCCGGTCGCTGACGTGCTGGACGACGTCGCCCGCCACCTCGATGCCGGCGCGCGCGAAGTGGTGCTGACCGGCGTGGACCTCACCTCCTGGGGCGGCGACCTTGCCGGCGCGCCGCGCCTCGGCCGCCTTGCCGCCGCGATCCTCGCCGCTTTCCCGGCGCTCGAACGCCTGCGGCTCTCCTCGCTCGACGGCATCGAGATCGACGACGAGCTGTTCGAGCTGCTCGCCGGCGAGCCGCGCGTCATGCCGCACGCCCACCTCTCGCTGCAATCGGGTGACGACATGATCCTCAAGCGCATGCGCCGCCGCCATGCGCGCGCCGACGCGGTGCGGCTGGTCGAGCGCTTGCGCGCGCGCCGCCCGGATGTGGCGATCGGCGCCGACCTGATCGCCGGCTTTCCCACCGAGGACGCGGCGATGCACGCGCGCAACCTCTCGATCGTAAGGGAACTCGGCGTGGTCCACGGCCATGTCTTTC
>JBAYPJ010000138.1:0-5496 GCA_041677785.1 Novosphingobium sp.
GTCCCGATGTCGGCAAGATTGCGCACGATCACGCCTTCCCGCTTCATGTGCGTCAGCATGGCGAGGCAGCCCGCGGTGGTGGCGTGCTGGCCGGTCCCGAAGGCGCGGCTGGCGGGAATGACGAAATCGGTGATTCCGGACTCTGTCAGCCGCGGATGCTCGAGGGTGTGGACGTGGAAGCGGCCGGCGCGGATCGGTTCGAGCCCCTGCTGGCTCTGCGTCACCCAGTCGGCATCGGCCAGTTCCTCGACCGCGAGCGGCGGCGGGGCGCCAGCGAACAGCGCGGCGACCGCCGCCTTGTCGCCGGCGCCGGGCTTGCGCGGCAGCCAGACTTCGAGCTGCCAGTCGTCGGGCCGGTCCTCGGCGATCTCGCTGCCCGAAAGCGCCATGTCCGCATCCCAGTCGAGCGCATCCTCGTGAGCGATCAGGGCGGCTTCGACGGCGCTACGCGAGGCCAGGACGGTGATTTTCCAGGTTCCGGACATGCCCGCTCCCATAGGCATCGCGAAGCCGGCATCGCAAGTCGGATGCCGCGCCGGCTTGCGCCATCCCGCGATTTGGCTAAGGGGGACACAAAGGGCAGCGTGGTATTGCTGCCGCATAACGGGGATTCGAGAAAATGGCTCAAGCCGGCCCTTCGCCACGGAACCGACCGCTATCGCCGCATCTGCAGATATGGCGCTGGGGGCCGGGGATGCTCTCATCGATCCTGCATCGTGTTACCGGCGTTGGCGCGACCGTCGGCCTTGCCATACTGCTGTGGTGGCTGGGCGCGCTCGTGAGCGGTCCGGAAAGCTATGCGATCTTCACCGACTGGATGTGGGCGGACTTGACTGCCCTCGACTGGAGCGGCGCAGGCGCGATTTTCGCCTCGCTGATCAAGATCGCGCTGAGGATCGTGCTGGTGGGCGTGAGCTGGGCGGTGATCGCCCATGCCGTCAGCGGCATCCGCCATTTCGTGCTGGACATCGGCGCGGGCTATGAACTGACGCAAAACAACCTCTGGGCAACGCTGAGCACCGTCCTCGGCCTCGTCCTCACGGCCGCCTTCTGGGCCGCGCTGCTGCTGCGCTGAGTAGGGAACAACCATGGGCAACGGAACTTCGATCGGGCGCGTTCGCGGCCTTGGCGCGGCGCACAGCGGCGTGCATCACTGGCTGGTCGTCCGCTATACCGCCATCGGCAGCCTGCTGCTGACGGCATGGCTGGGCGTGTCGCTGCTGCTGCTGCCGAACTTCAACTTCGAGACGGTCCGCGAATGGATCGCGAGCCCGGTGCCGGCGACGGCGATGGGCCTGTTCGTCATCGTCAACATATGGCATGCGCGGCTGGGCATCCAGGTCGTCATCGAGGACTACGTGCACGAGCACGCGAACAAGTTCGCCGCGATCGCGGCTTTGAACTTGCTTGCATTCGCCGGGGCCGCCTTCGGCCTCTTCTGCGTGATCCGCCTGGCGCTGGGAGGCGCATAAAGAAATGGCTACCCAGCCTGCATACAAGATCATCGACCACACCTATGACACCGTCGTCGTCGGCGCCGGCGGCTCGGGTCTGCGCGCCACGATGGGCAGCGCCGAGGCTGGCCTCAAGACGGCCTGCATCACCAAGGTGTTCCCCACCCGCTCGCACACCGTCGCGGCACAGGGCGGTATCGCAGCCTCGCTCGGCAACATGGGCCCCGATCACTGGACCTGGCACATGTTCGACACCGTCAAGGGGTCGGACTGGCTAGGCGACCAGGACGCGATCGAGTACCTCGTGCGCGAGGCGCCGAACGCGGTCTACGAGCTGGAACATGCCGGCATGCCCTTCTCGCGCACGGCCGAAGGCACGATCTATCAGCGGCCCTTCGGCGGCATGATGCAGAACATGGGCGAAGGCCCGCCGGCGCAGCGCACTTGCGCCGCCGCCGACCGCACCGGCCACGCCATGCTGCACGCGCTCTATCAGCAGAGCCTGAAGTACGACGCGGACTTCTTCATCGAATATTTCGCCATCGACCTGATCATGGAGAACGGCCAGTGCCGCGGCGTGATCGCACTGTGCCTTGATGACGGGACGATCCACCGGTTCCGCGCCCATGCGGTGGTATTGGCGACCGGCGGCTATGGCCGTGCCTATTTCACCTGCACCGGAGCGCACACCTGCACCGGTGACGGCGGCGGCATGGCGCTGCGCGCCGGTCTGCCGCTGCAGGACATGGAATTCGTCCAGTTCCACCCCACCGGCGTCTATGGCGCGGGCGTTCTCATTACCGAGGGTGCGCGCGGTGAGGGCGGCTATCTCACCAACGCCGAGGGTGAGCGCTTCATGGAGCGGTACGCGCCCTCGGCCAAGGACCTCGCCAGCCGCGACGTGGTTTCGCGCTCCATGGCGATGGAAATGCGTGAGGGCAGGGGCGTCGGTCCGAACAAGGACTACATTTACCTGCACCTCGACCATCTCGACCCCAAGGTGCTGGCCGAGCGTCTGCCCGGCATCACCGAGACCGGCAAGATCTTCGCCGGCGTCGACCTGACTCGTCAGCCGCTGCCGGTCTGCCCGACGGTCCACTACAATATGGGCGGCATTCCCACGAACTACCGGGGCGAGGTCGTTACCATCGGGGCCGACGGCAATCCGGAAACGGTGGTGCCGGGTCTCTTCGCGGTGGGCGAGGCGGCATGCGTTTCGGTCCATGGCGCCAACCGCCTCGGCTCGAACTCGCTGATCGACCTTGTCGTCTTCGGCCGCGCCGCTGGCCACAGGCTCAAGGAACTGGTCGTCCCCGGCACGACACACGCCGCTTTGCCGCAGGACAGCGCCGATCTTGCGCTGACCCGACTCGATCACTTCCGCAACGCCAAGGGCGGCTCCTCCACGGCGGAGGTCCGGCTCGACATGCAGCACACGATGCAGGCGCATTGCGCGGTGTTCCGTACCGACGAGGTTCTCGCCGAAGGTAAGGTCAAGCTGGCCAAGGTCTACGAGCGGATGCAGGACATCGGCGTGTCGGACCGCAGCCTGATCTGGAACTCAGACCTCGTCGAGACGCTGGAACTGGACAACCTGATCGCTCAGGCCAGCGTCACCATCCACGGCGCGCAGAACCGCAAGGAAAGCCGCGGCGCCCACGCGCACGAGGATTTCCCCGAGCGCGACGACGCCAACTGGATGAAGCATACCGCAGCCTGGTTCGAGGGCTGGGGCGGCAAGGGCGGCAACATCCGCATCGACTACCGCCCGGTCCACGAATATACGCTGACCGACGACATCGACTACATCAAGCCGAAGAAGCGCGTTTACTGACGCATCCTTGCGGTGGAAGCATGGAAAGGCCGGGCATTGCTCCGGCCTTTTGCTGTGGGCGTGGCAGCAAGCCAACGATCCCGATACGGACGGATACCGCTTCCTCATATATGCAGGCCGTTGCAGCAGGGTCGATTGGAACGGATCAGGAGATAAAACTCTTGATCGAGATCAAAGAGCCCGATCCTGTAGGGATATATCTCCTGTTTGAAACGATCTAGGTAATAAATCTGGTTCGCGAAAACGTGAGAGGGATTTCCGCATGGCGCTGTTCACCGCGGTGGCGGCTAGCGCCATTTCCCGATCTTCCGCGAAAGGCCCCGACTTCCTACGAAAGGAAAGATCATGCGCGTCGGAATGCATCTTGGCTATCAGAACCTCGCCGGTATCCCGGACCACCAGAAGTTCATGGAGGACACCAGGCTCGCCATCGAGGCCGAAGCCATGGGCTTCGACTACGTCGGCCCGGTCGAGCACCACTTCACCGACTACGCGGCCTGCCCGGACCCGTTCGGCATGCTGTCCTACGTGGCGGCGAAGACGAGCAGGATCGACTTGATCACCGCTGCGGTGATCCTGCCCTGGAACAATCCGCTGCGCGTGGTCGAGCAGGCCCTGCAGCTCGATATCCTGTCCGAAGGCCGGCTGATCCTCGGCATGGGGCGCGGCGCCGCGCGGCGTGAGTTCCGCTCGTTCGGCGTGGAACTGGCCGACAGCCGTGAAATGTTCGACCAGGCCGCCGAGATCATCATGGCGGGCGTGGAGACTGGCATTGTCGAAGCCGATACCGAATGGTTCAAGATTCCGCGCACGGAAATTCGGCCGGGACCGTTCAAGAGCTTCAGGGACCGCATCGTCCAGGTGACAATGTCGCCGAGTTCGGTCGAGGTTTCGGCCCGCCTCGGCACCCAGGCGCTGCGCTTCAGCCAGGGAGACTGGCGCCACGCGGTGCCCGAGATCAATGCCTATCGCGCCAAGTTCGAGGAACTGCAGGGCCGCAAGGCGCCGCCGTTCATCATTTCGGACTTCGTGCTGTGCCACGAGGACAAGGCTGAGGTCGCGCGGCGTACCGACAGCTATTTCGCGCGCATGTTCGAGACGGTGGCTAACCACTATGAGTTCATGAGTCCACACTTCAAGGAATTGCCGAGCTATTCGACTTATGCCTACATGGGGGACGCTGCGGAAAAGGCGGGCGGCGCGCACAAGGCCTATGCCGATTACATCGGCGGCAACATGATCGGCACGCCCGAGGAACTGGTCGAGCACCACCGGGAACGCCTGGCGATGGTGGGGGACTATGAAATGCTCGCGAACTTCAGCTTCGGCGGACTGTCCTACGAGCAGGTCTATGCCCAGGCGAAGCTGTTTGCCGACAAGGTGATGCCGCACCTGAAAGGCTGAAGCCGGCCAGTCCGAGGTTGCGGGAGAATGCCTGAAATGGCACCTCCCCCGTATCACGGCGACGGATTCGATCCGCCGCGAAGGAGAGGCGATGCACCCGAGGTACCCCAACGTCTTCTCGCCTATCTGGCTGGGACCCGTCGAGATACCCACGCGCTATTTCTTCGCGCCGCACGGCAGCGCCCTGAGCGCGGGCACGAAGCCGCTCGACGATCTCACCGCCTACAGCGCCGAGCGTGTGCGGGGCGGCGGCTGCGGTCTGGTGGTCGTCGCGCTCGCGATCCATGAGCGCGGACGCACGCGCCAGCCTTCTCCGCATCCGGTGGAGAATATCACCGCATTCCGGGCGATGACCGCCGCGATCCACGAGGCCGGCGGCAAGATTTTCGGCCAGACGCTCTATCATTGGATAGGTGCGGGCCAGTGGCAGGCGCTGAGCCCGCCGGCGCCGTCGCTTGCGCCGTCGGTACGGCAGTTCGGGCTCAACGGCCGCTCGGCCTCGACCCGGGCGATGACGCGCGCCGAGATCGAGGGAATGCTCGATGCGATCCGCGTGACGGCGCGGCACATGGCGCAAGCAGGCTTCGACGGCATCATGCTCCATGCCAGTCACGCGGCGCTGATCGAGCAGTTTCTCTCGCCCTATTTCAACGAACGCACCGACGCCTACGGCGGCAGCCCGGAAAACCGGATGCGCTTCGTCGCAGAGGCGCTGCAGGCGGCGCGCGACGGTGGTGGCAGCGAGTTTGCGGTGGGCATGCGCCTGAATTGCGACGAGCAGATCGCCGGCGGCTACGGCACCGA
>JBAYPJ010000139.1:0-5473 GCA_041677785.1 Novosphingobium sp.
ACCGAGGTTCTCGGGCTGATGAAGGCGCAGCGCGTCAAGAACGCGGTCATCGTCCCCACCGGCGCCAAGGGCGGCTTCTATCCCAAGCGCCTGCCCGATCCCGCGCGCGACCGCGAGGGCTGGCTGGCGGAAGGCCGGGCGAGCTATCAGGTCTTCGTGCGCAGCCTGCTGGCGCTGACCGACAACATCGTCGGCGGCAAGGTCGTGCATCCGGCGGGCATGGTCATCCGCGACGGCGACGATCCCTATTTCGTCGTGGCCGCCGACAAGGGCACCGCGTCGTTTTCCGATACCGCCAACGCGCTGGCCGCCGAGCGGGACTTCTGGCTTGACGATGCCTTCGCCAGCGGCGGCTCGAAGGGCTACGATCACAAGGCGATGGGCATCACCGCGCGCGGCGGGTGGATCTCGGTGCGGCGGCATTTCCTCGAACGCGGCGTCGACGTGCAGAGCGAGAGCGTGCGCGTCGTCGGCTGCGGCGACATGTCGGGCGACGTGTTCGGCAACGGCATGCTGCAGAGCCGGGCGATCAGGCTGGTCGCCGCCTTCGACCACCGCCACGTCTTCATCGACCCCGATCCCGATCCGGCGGCGAGCTGGACCGAGCGCAAGCGCCTGTTTGAGCTGCCGCGATCGAGCTGGGACGATTACGACAAAGGCCTGATCTCGCCCGGTGGCGGCGTCTTTCCGCGCAGCCGCAAGCTAATCCCGCTGAGCGCGCAGGCGCGCGCGGTGCTGGGGGTGACAGCCGAGACGGTCGATCCCGACACGCTGATCGCGGCGATTCTCAGGGCGCCGGTGGACCTGCTGTGGTTCGGCGGCATCGGCACTTACGTCAAGGCCGAGGCGGAGAACAACGTCCAGGTGGGCGATCCGGCCAACGACGCGCTGCGCGTCAACGGCGGCGAGATCCGTGCCCACGTGGTCGGCGAGGGCGCGAATCTGGGCTGCACCCAGGCGGGGCGGATCGAATACGCGCTGCGCGGCGCCGGCGGCGCGGGGGGCCGGATCAACGCCGATTTCATCGATAATTCGGCCGGGGTCGACTGCTCGGACAACGAGGTCAACATCAAGATCGCGCTGGCATCGGCGCGGCGCGACGGCCGGCTGGCCGAGAAGGCGCGGGTCAGGCTGCTGGGCGAGATGACCGACGAGGTCGCCGCGATCGTGCTGGAGGACAACCGCCTGCAGACGCTGGGCCTGTCGATCGCCGAGGCGCCCGGTCCCGCCGCCACGCCATCGTGCATCCGCCTGATCGAGATGCTGGAGGAGCGCGGCGAGCTGGACCGCAGGACCGAAGGCCTGGCCGACAACGAGACGCTGGCGCGCCGCGCGGCCGACGGGCGCGGGCTGACCCGGCCCGAGCTGGCCGTGCTGCTGTCGAGCGCCAAGCTGTCGCTTCAGGCCGCGCTGGAGGAGGCGGCGGCGCTGCCCGATGACGCGGCGTTGACGGAAGATCTGGTTGCCGCGTTCCCGCCGCGTATGCAGCGCAAGTTCCGCCGCGACATTCTGGGCCACCGGCTGCGCCGGGAGATCGTCGCCACCGGGCTGGCCAACCGCATGATCAACCGGCTGGGCCTGATCCACCCCTTCGAGCTGGTCGAGCAGGAAGGCGCGACGATGGCGCAGATCGCGATGGCCTTCGTCGCGGCCGAGCGCCTGTTCGGCATGGGCGTGGTCTGGCAGGCGCTGGAGACCGCGGCGATGCCGGAGGCCGCGCGCATCCATCTGTTCGACCGCGCCGCGGCGGCGCTGCGTCCGCAGATCGCCGACCTGCTGCGCGCGGGCGCCGGGCGGGCGGCGCCCTCGGCGCTGGTCGAGGCGCTGGGGCCGGGCATCGACCAGCTTGCCCGCAAGGCGCAGAAGCTGCTCGGCGGCGAGGGGCGCGCGGCGTCGGCCCGGCTGCGCGGCGAGCTGACCGGCGCCGGCGTGCCCGAGGCGGAGGCGGGCATGGTCGCGCACCTGTTCGACATGGACGGCGCGGTCGGCCTCGCCGGCCTGGCGCGCGACCTGGGCGTGACGGCGCCGACGCTGGCCGCCGCGTTCGTCGACCTCGGCGCGCGGCTGGGGCTCGACTGGGCGCAGGCGCGGGCGGTGGCGATGAATCCCTCGGATAGCTGGGAGCGGCTGCTCGTCGCCGGGCTGGCGCGCGATTTCCAGCAGATGCGGCTCGATTTCCTGCGCCGCACGGTCACGCGCAAGGCGAAGCCCGCCGCCGCGGTCGAGCGCTGGGCGGCGGCGCAGGCCCCGGCCGTCCGCCAGTTCCGCGCGATGATCGGCCGCGCCCAGGCCGCGGTCACGGTCACGCCGGCCATTCTCGCCCAGCTCGCCGGGCAGGCGCGGAACCTGCTCGCGCGCTGATGATTTGCGGGACATCAAAGATTGCCCTATCGCCGCCCGCCATTGACAGCGGATGGAATCGGACCAATCGAGCCGTCCGCTGGAGGGGAAGATCACTATGCAAGCAGACGTCGTCATCGTGGGTGCGGGTCATGGCGGGGCGCAGTGCGCCATCGCGCTGCGGCAGGGGGGCTTCACCGGATCGATCGTGCTGGTCGGCCGCGAGCCCGAGCCGCCTTACGAGCGCCCGCCGCTGTCCAAGGAATACTTCGCCCGCGAAAAGACCTTCGACCGGCTCTACATCCGCCCGCCCCAGTTCTGGGATGAGAAGGACGTCGAGCTGATCCTCAACACCGAAGTCACCGCGGTCGACCCGGCGAAGAAGGAAGTCAGCCTCTCCAGCGGCGAGACGCTGGGCTACGGCAAGCTTGTCTGGGCGACCGGCGGCGATCCGCGGCGGCTGTCCTGCCCCGGCTCGGACCTTGCCGGCCTGCATCCGGTGCGCACCCGCGCCGATTGCGACCAGCTCATGGGCGAGATCGACGGCGGCGTGAAGAACATCGTCGTCATCGGCGGCGGATACATCGGGCTGGAAGCGGCGGCGGTGCTGACCAAGCTGGGCTGCAAGGTGACGCTGCTCGAGGCGCTGCCGCGCGTGCTGGCGCGCGTCGCGGGGCCGGAGCTGTCCGCCTTCTACGAGAAGGAGCATCGCGACCACGGCGTCGACCTGCGCACCGGCGCTTCGGTCGAGGGGCTGGAAGGCACCCCCGGAGCCGAAGGGGGCCGCGTCACCGGCGTCAGGCTGGCCGACGGCACCGTCATCCCGGCCGACGCGGTGATCGTCGGCATCGGCATCGTGCCCGCCGTGGGCGCGCTGATCGCCGCGGGCGCGGCGGGCGGCAACGGCGTCGACGTCGACGAATACTGCCGCACCTCGCTGCCCGACATCTATGCCATCGGCGACTGCGCCGCCTTCGCCGCCGACTATGCCGGCGGCACCGTGATGCGCGTCGAATCGGTGCAGAACGCCAACGACCAGGCCACCTGCGTCGCCAAGGCGATCCTGGGCGATGAGCAGCCCTACAAGGCCTTCCCCTGGTTCTGGTCGAACCAGTACGACCTGCGCCTGCAGACCGCCGGCCTTTCGGTGGGCTACGACCAGACGGTGGTGCGCGGCAATCCGGACGACCGGGCGTTCTCGGTGGTCTACCTCAAGGGCGGCAAGGTCATCGCGCTCGATTGCGTCAACATGGTCAAGGACTACGTGCAGGGGCGCAAGCTGGTCGAAGCGGGGGCGACGCCCGATCCGGAGCGGCTGGCGGACGCCAGCGTGCCGTTGAAGGAACTGCTGTAGGGACCGGTTCGCGCGGAGACCGATTTCCTTCCTATCTCCGCGCCTCCGCGACTCTGAGCGAATCCGATAGCCGGCCCGCCGCCCACGCCGCCGCTTCGGCCACGACCGGATCGGCATCGGCGCGCAGCGCTGCCACTGGCGCCGCCAGCCCCGCGTCCCCGCTGTTTCCCGCCGCGATCAGGCAGTTGCGCACGAAGCGGTTGCGGCCGATGCGCTTGATCGGCGAGCCGGCGAAGAGCTTGCGGAAACCCGCGTCGTCGAGCGCCAGCAGATCGGCCAGCCGGGGCGCGGTCAGCTCGGCGCGGGGAAGGAAGGCGCGCATCCGGTGCGCCGCGTCGGCAAACTTGTTCCACGGGCAGACCGCCAGGCAATCGTCGCAGCCGTAGATGCGGTTGCCCATGGCCGCGCGGAATTCCTCGGGGATCGGCCCCTTGTGCTCGATGGTCAGGTAGCTGATGCAGCGCCGGGCATCGAGGCGATAGGGTTCGGGGAAGGCCTGCGTCGGGCAGGCGTCCTGGCAGGCGCGGCAGCTTCCGCAGCGGTCCTCGCCGGCCGCGTCGGGCGCCAGTTCCAGCGTCGTGTAGATCGCGCCGAGGAACAGCCAGGAGCCGTGATCGCGGCTGACCAGGTTGGTGTGCTTGCCCTGCCAGCCCAGCCCCGCCGCCGCGCCCAGCGGCTTTTCCATGACCGGCGCGGTATCGACGAACACCTTGACGCCCACCTCTCCCAGCCCGCGCCGCGCGGCCTGGTCGACCAGCCAGCGGGCCAGCGCCTTCAGCGCCTTCTTGACGATGTCGTGGTAATCGGCGCCCTGGGCATAGACCGAAAGGCGCGCGCGATCGGGGTGGCACTCCAGCGCCAGCGGATCGGCGCCCGGCGCATAGCTCATGCCCAGGGCGATGACGCTGCGCGCCTCGGGCCAGAGCCCCTGCGGCGCGCGGCGGTGGTGCGCGCGCTCGGCCATCCAGCCCATCGAGCCGTGCAGCCCTGCTTCCAGCCAGGCGTCCAGCCGCGCCGCCGTCTGCGCATTCTCCGCCGCCGGCGCCACGCCGAAGGCGGCGAAACCCAGCCGCCGGGCCTCGCCCCGAAGATCGGCGCGCAGCAGGGTCATGGCATCGGTGTTAACCAAACTTTCTGACGCTCCTATTCACAGGCTCGGGATAATGGCGCAGGCTATGAAGATGGACCTAGGAGATCGCGGCGCGGCAGACAATCGGGGCGTCGGGCCGGGTGCCGGGCCCGGTGCCGGGCGGGGCGCCGGGCGGGGCGCGCGGCCGCTGGCCATAGAGGCGCGGGGGCTGGCCAAGCGGTTCGACGGCACCGTCGCGGTCGACGGCGTCGACCTGTCGGTGCCCGAAGGCGCGATCTACGGCATCCTCGGCCCCAACGGCGCGGGCAAGACGACGACGCTGCGCATGCTGCTGGGCATCATCGACCCCGACGAGGGGCTGCGCCGCGTGCTGGGGGCCGAGCGCCCGCACGACGTCGCCCACGCCATCGGCTACCTGCCCGAGGAGCGCGGGCTCTACCCGGCGATGAAGGCCTGCGAGGCGATCGCCTTCGTCGGCGCGCTGCGCGGGCTGCCGCTGGCCGAAGGGCGCCGGCGCGGCCGCGCGCTGCTGGAGGCGCACGGCCTCGGCCATGCCGCCGAGCGGCAGATCCGCCAGCTTTCCAAGGGCATGGCGCAGCAGGTGCAGATTCTCGCCACGCTGGTGCACGAGCCGCGCCTGGTCGTGTTCGACGAGCCGTTCTCGGGCCTCGACGCGCTCAACCAGGGCA
>JBAYPJ010000140.1:0-5336 GCA_041677785.1 Novosphingobium sp.
ACCGAGGCCGAGGCGCGGCTGACTTCCTCGACCGCAATCACGTGGTCGAGATAGCCCAGGCCCAGCCCGCCATATTCCTCCTCCACCGTGATCCCGTGCAGGCCCAGCGCGCCCATCGCCGGCCACAGCTCGCGCGGGAAGCGGTCCTCGGCGTCGATCCCGGCCGCCAGCGGCGCGATCCGCTCATCGGCGAAACGCGCCGCCGCCTCGCGGATCATCACCGCGCTTTCGGGCAGGTCGAAATCGAAGTCGGGCGTGGCCCGCATGTCAGCCTCCTTGCCGGCCTGATGGACGATCCGGCAAAAGCCCGGCCCGGCCGCGCGCGCATGTTTTCCGGAAGCTGCCGCGCGACGGGTCGCCCGCCCGCATCACTGCTCCTGGCGGGCGCAATCGATGCAGAGGGCCGCTTCCGGGCGAGCGTCGAGGCGCCCCGGCGCGATGTCGGCCCCGCAGCGCACGCACTCGCCGTAAGTCCCGTTGTCGATCCGATCCAGCGCGCGCTGCACCGAGGCAATCTGCCGCGTGATCAATGCGCCCTGCCCTTCGAGCGAGGCATCGTCCTCCATCTCGACCGCCTGTTCCGAGAAATCAGGATCGAGCGGTTCGGCCAGCGCCTCCCCGATGCGTTCGAGCCGCCCCTCGAGTTCGGCAAGCTGCGCTTCAAGGCGAGCTTTGGCTTCGGCCGTATCCTGCATCGCACGGTCTCCTCTGTTCGGTCAGTCCCCGGCATAGCAACGGCAACGCCGCCTTAGCAATGAAGTGCGTCCGCTATGGCCTTGTGTCGCCTGGCATCCGCGACGCCCATGTCTATTGCGGCGCAATGCGGATATAAGCGGCCCGCGTCACGCAAGGTCTCATACCAAGGGCAGGAAGCGGCATTGGACCGGATCACCAGCATGCGCGTATTCGTCCGGGCGGCGACCGACGGCAGCCTGTCGGCGGCGGCGCGGCGGCTCGGCATGTCGCCGGCGATGGCGACCAAGCACGTCAATGCGCTGGAGGCGCGGCTGGGCGTCAAGCTGTTCCACCGCACCACGCGCCGGCTCAGCCTGACCGAGGCGGGCAGCCAGTACCTCGAGGCCTGCCAGCGTATCCTGTCCGAGATCGACGAGGCGGACGCCGCAGCCGCGTCGCAGCGGATCAAGGCTACCGGCCTGCTGCGGATGAACGTGCCGCTGTCGTTCGGCGCGCGCTTCGTCGCCCCGCTGATTCCGGAATTCGCGCGGCGCCACCCGGAAGTGAAAGTGGAGCTGGGGCTCAGCGACGCGCAGTTCGACCTGGTCGCCGGCGGCTGGGACATGGCGATCCGCATCGGCCATCTGAGCGACAGCCCCCTGCACATGCGGCGCCTGGGCGACAGCGCAATGCGGGTTTGCGCCGCGCCGGCCTACCTCGACCGGCGCGGCGTGCCGCGCCGCCTGGCGGACCTGATCCAGCACAACTGCCTCAGCTATACGCTATCCGCCATGCAGTCCGCCAGGCACTGGTCCTTCGGCAAGCGCGGCGACATCCGCGCGGCGGTGAGCGGCGACCTGATCGCCGACAACGGCGACGCCCTGCTGGCGGCCGCGCTGGGCGGACAGGGCATCATCTACCAGCCGGACTTCATCGTCGGCGAGGCGATCCGCACCGGCGCACTGGTCGAGCTGAAGCTGGACCGGCCGCCGGTCGACCTCGGCGGCATCCACGTGCTCTATCCGCCCGAGCGGCGCCCACCCGCCAAGGTCCGGGTGATGATCGACTATCTCGCCGAAGCGCTGGCCTGACCCGAATCCATCCTCCCGCGCAGACGGAGGCACTTCGGGCGCTTTTGCCCGTGCTGTCCGGCACCGCCGCGCTTCAATTCGCCGCGTGCGTGGTCTACGGGGTGTGGCATTCACGATCCTCGGGAAAGGAAAACAGGCATGAACGCACAGCGCGCCGGGAGGGCCGGCAAATGAGCGATACGCCCCTCATGCCGGCGCTGTTCATCGGCCATGGCAGCCCGATGAACACACTGGAACGCAACGGCTTTACCGAAACCTGGCGCGAACTCGGCCAGCGCCTTCCCCGCCCGCGCGCGATCCTCGCCATCTCGGCGCACTGGTTCTTCGGAGCCACCGCGGTCACCGCCATGGCCCGCCCGCGCACGATCCACGACTTCTACGGCTTTCCCGAGGCGTTGTTCGATTTCGACTACCCCGCCCCCGGCGCCCCGGACATCGCGAGCGAGGTGGCGGAGATCGCCAAGCCCTTGTGGGTAGGCCTCGACCGCGACCAGTGGGGCCTTGATCACGGGACGTGGAGCGTGCTGGCTCACCTCTATCCCGAGGCCGATATCCCGGTCGTGCAGCTTTCGATCAATGCGTTAAAACCACTCGAATATCATCTCGACCTCGGCACCCGCCTCGCGCCGCTGCGGGAACGCGGGGTCATGATCATCGGCAGCGGCAACGTCGTGCACAACCTGAGCAAGGTTCGGTGGAAGCAGCCCGACGCCGTGTTCGACTGGGCCGAGCGGTTCGACGACGCAGCCGCCGCGCAACTTGCAGACGATCCCTCCGCCGTCCTCAAGCTCACCGAGCATCCCGACTACGATTTGGCCGTCCCGACGCCCGATCATTTCATCCCGCTGCTATACACCGCCGGCCTGGCGGCGGCCGGGGAAGCCGTGGTCGAACCGCTCGTGCGCGGCTACGCAATGGGCTCGCTGTCCATGACCTGCTACCAGGCCGGCGCGGCGGATTGTCCGGCGCTCACGCAAGCGGGCGCAGCGGGCCTGCCGCCCGGCGTACCGTCCGACCAGACCAATATCTAACCGACCATCAGGATTGCGAGCGGCGGCGCGCGACGTGGCGGACAAGCCGGTGCCGCTCATCCAGTGACGACCAGAGAATGGCGATCAGAATGCCGGTCGCCGCCCCCAGCAAGGTATCCAGGATACGCTCGGGCACCATGGCGGTTCCCAGCGCGTCCGGCGCCGCGAGGTGGGTCATCAGCAGGGCCATCGGCGTGACCAGGATCTGACCCAGGGCATAGTTGCTGCCGATGATCAGTTCCGTTGCATATTGCATGACTACGAGGAGCGCGAGAATCGTCCAGACGGACGGGTTCTGATCCAGAACGAACCAGACCAGCAACGCTCCGACAACCGTGCCCGCCATGCGCTGTAGCGCACGATGCATGCTGATATGGAGATGCGCCCCCTGCAAGACGGCAAGCGCGCCCATGGCCGCCCAGACGGGATGGTCCGCGCCAAGCGCATGGGCCGCGAAGATCGCCACGGCAGCGGCGATGACGCTCCGCGCCGATGCGATCGACAGTTGCCGCAACGGCCGGAGCGGTTCGGCAGGCAAGGCCCGGTCCGGCGTCGGATGCTCGCGAAAATGCTCGCTCACCGCACAGATGGCCGCGGCCAGCAATGCCACGCCAGCGGTGGCGGCGCTCCGCTCCAGCACGTCCTGAAACGACGCAACATCGGCCATGGCCGCTCCGGCGGCGAAAATGAAGATCAGCGGCCCCGGCGGCCCGAAGCGCCCGCCGATCGCGACGAAAAAGAAGATGCCGCAGGCAAGCGCCAGCAAGCCGAGCTTCACGCCCAGGGGAAAGCCAAGCCAGCCGGCCATTGACATGGCGAACACCGCGAGCGTCTGGACAAGCGCGCACAGCAGCAGGATGCGGTTGCGGCTTCGTTCGGGAGCGTAGCGACCAAACAGCGCGACCAGCGCGCCCAGCGCGGCGTAGCCGATCAGATGCGACCAGGGCGACAAATAGACAAGGGGAAGCGCTATCGCCGCAGCCAGCGCGGATTGCATGCCGGCCAGCGACGCATTGCGCCAATAAGGCTGGCTGGCCAGGGTCAGGCTGTCGCGCATTTGTCGCGGATGCAGCAGATGGCGCACCGCATCGATTCGCCGAACCGGCCATGCGCTGCGCCCGGCAAGCCGTCTGTCGCGATTATACGGCCAGCCCATCAGACGGCGCTCGATCCAACCGGATGCTCAAGATCGCTCATGCGGTGATTGATCCGTGCGAAACAGTCCAGCATCGCAGCGATCTCGGTATCGGATATCCCTGCCAGCAGCTCCTCCTCGCCCTGGCCCAGTTCATCGCGAATCTCCGCCACCCGGCGCTGTCCGTCCGCGGTGAGATGGATCAGCCGCGTGCGGCCATCGTCCTGGTCCCGGCGCCGTTCGATCAGGCCATCCCGTTCGAGCATGTCGAGCACGCGCACCAGGCTGGAACCATCGACGCCGACGCGCCGCGCCAGTTCCTTCTGGCTGATGCCGCCACCGGATTCCTCCAGATGAATGAGCGGCACCCAACTCGTGGAGGTCAGGCCTTGCCGCGCCAGATGCGCATCGAGCGTCCGGCGCCACCGCCGCGCCAGCAGGGAAAAGCGGATGCCGAACCGGGCACGCTGAGAGGATCGGGCAGACGTCATGAGGCAAAGTGATTTGAATTGAATTTCAATTCATATAGCCGTGACGCCGGGAAAATGCAAGACGCCGGGAAATGGCCGCCATTCGCGTGGTGCGCGCCTGCTCTTTTTTGGCTCGACCTATATGTGCTCCGACGCCTGTCACGGGAATGTCGCCGAACTGCGGCAATCGATTTTGGCCCTTCGGGGCGGTTGTCCTCGACTTCCGGGGCGAAAAGGGACAGCCTGTCCTTTGGACAATAACCAGGAACAGGAGACGGCTCGTGGCACAGAAATATACAGACACCACCACCGGTTCGACGATGACCACCGGCGCGCCCGCGCCCAGTGACCGTAACTCGCTGACGATCGGGGCAGACGGCCCGATCTTGCTGCACGATGTCCATTTCCTGGAGCAGATGGCGCATTTCAACCGCGAGAAGGTGATCGAGCGCCAGCCGCACGCCAAGGGCTCGGGCGCGTTCGGCACTTTCGAAACGACGCACGACGTATCGCGCTACACCAAGGCCGCCTTGTTCCAGAAGGGTGCCTCGACCGAGATGCTGGCGCGCTTCTCCACCGTCGCGGGCGAGCAGGGCAGCCCCGACACCTGGCGCGACGTGCGCGGCTTCAGTCTGAAATTCTACACCAGCGAGGGCAATTACGACCTGGTCGGCAATAACACGCCGGTCTTCTTCGTGCGCGACCCGATGAAGTTCCCGCACTTCATCCGCAGCCAGAAGCGGCTTCCCGACTCGGGTCTGCGCGACAACCACATGCAATGGGATTTCTGGACCAGTAACCCCGAAACCGCACATCAGGTCACTTACCTGATGGGCGAGCGCGGCCTGCCGCGTAGCTGGCGCAACATGAACGGCTACGGCTCGCACACCTATATGTGGATCAACGCCGCGGGCGAGAAATTCTGGGTCAAGTA
>JBAYPJ010000141.1:0-5333 GCA_041677785.1 Novosphingobium sp.
CGCGCCGCCGACGGCAAGGCCTGTTCCAACGGCAGCGCCGGCGCCGAGCTGAGGTCCTCCGCTGACGAGGCCAGCCGCGATCCCTGGGCCGAAGATGCCAAGGCCGAGAAGGGACAGGGCCGCGAGGACGACGGCCATGGCGTCATCGATGGTCGGCGTCGCGCCGCCGAAACCTGCGGTAAAGCGGCTGAACAGAGTCGATCCAATGCCGACGATGACGGCCAGAACGAGAACCTTGATGCCGCTCGATACGACGTTGCCGAGAACGCGTTCAGCCATGAATGCGGTCTTGCCAAAGAGACCAAAGGGAATGAGGACGAAACCAGCGAGCGTCGTCAGCTTGAATTCGATCAGGGTGACGAAGAGCTGGATGGCGAGGATGAAGAAGGCGAGAATGACCAGCGCCCAGGCGAAGAGCAGGCAAGCGATCTGGATGAAGTTCTCGAAGAAGCTGATCCAACCCATCAGGTCGGAGATGGATTCCAGGAGCGGCCGCGCCGCATCGAGACCAGTCTGCGCGACCTTGCCGGGCCGCATGAGATCCTGCGCGGTGAAGCCGGTGCCGGAGGCTTTGAGGCCGAGCCCGGCGAAGGAGTCGAAGATGATCTTGGCGAGATTGTTCCAGTTGCCGATGAGGTAAGCGAAGATCCCGACGAACAGCGTCTTCTTGACCAGTCGCGCGATGATGTCGTCGTCGGCGCTCCAGCTCCAGAACAGCGCCGCGAGCGTGACATCAATGACGATCAGGGTGGTGGCGATAAACGCCACTTCGCCGCCGAGCAGTCCGAAGCCGCTGTTGATGTAGGAGGTGAAGACCTCGAGGAAATTGTCGATGACGCCTGCGCCGCCCATGGTTCAGCGTCCTTCTGCTGGCGGAGAGGCAGGAGTTGCCGGTCGGCCGAGGAAACGATCGCGGGTTTCGGCCCAGACGCGCATGCAGTCGGGATCGCTGGCCGCGGCCTGACCGAGCTGCTGGCATCGACGTTGGCCGTCGCGAAGGGGATCACGCACAGGTTCGAGGAGGCGCACCGGAACGGGCTCCGGCGCGCGCTCCTTCCTGGTCATCTCGATCGCCATCGCCGTGATGGCGACGGCGATGAAGACGACGGCGCCCAACCGGGCCAGCATCTTGCCGTCCATCGGGGAGTCCTCAGTTGCGGTTGCCGAACATCCGGGCGTTGCCCGGCTGGTAGCCGGAGCCGGGCGTCAGGAATCGCCGACGCTGCTCGCGGCCCTGCTCTGCCGCTGCGGCGCGTTCGGCCTCGGTGAGCGCCTGGGCGCGGCCGTTGGCGGCGCCGACCGCGGTGAGATCGGCGAGCTGCTGGGCGAGGAGCGCGAGAAGCTGGTTGCCTGCTTGCGTCGCCTGCAGCGCGCCGGTCGCGCCTTGGCTCTGATCGACCAACGCCGACATCTGCGCGCGGTTGGTGTCGATATTGGCAACCACGCCTGCCTGCACGCGCATGGCGTCCTGAAGTCCACCCACCGTATTCTGCCAACGTGAGCGCGCGCCATTGACGAGTTCGGTGTCGGACGCGGTGAGCGAGGCCTTCCCGTATTGCTGCTGAAACATCTGGTCGATGTTCTGGACGTCGTAGGCGATGTTCTGTGCCTGCCGCAGGAGCTGCTGCGTGCGCTGGACGTTTTGCTGGAGTTGCTGGAGCGACGAATACGGCAGGCTGGTGAGATTGCGCGCCTGGTTGATGAGGCCCTGCGCTTCGTTCTGGAGCGAACGAATCTGATTGTTGATCTGCTCGAGCGAACGCGCTGCCGTCAGGACATTCTGGGCGTAGTTGGTGGGGTCATAGACCACCCACTGCGCGGCAGCCGGAGTCGAGAGTATTGGCGAGACCGCGAGCGGCGTCGCCAGCGTGGTCGCCGCGAGCATGAGCGCGCGCCGGGGGGAACGATAGGTCTTCATAGTCAAGCCTCCTTCTCGGGCTGCTGGGGGATGAGGTTGGTGAGATCGGGGATGAGGTCTGCAGCCCATTCGGCGCCGCGCAGGCGCAGCCAGGCGGCAAGGAAGCCGTCGTGGCCGTGCTCGGCGACGGTGCGGGCGATCAGCGCCTGATCGGTCTTGGAAGAAGCGGCCGCGAGCGCGAGGCCGACTTCGGAAAGGCCCAGCTCGAAGAGGCGGTTTCCCCTGCGGCTCTGGCAGTAGTAGTCGCGTTTGGGCGTCGCCCTGGCCAAGATCTCAATCTGTCTGTCATTCAAGCCAAAGCGGCGGTAGATCGCCGTGATCTGCGGTTCGATCGCGCGCTCGTTCGGTAACAGCAGCCGTGTCGGACAGCTCTCGATGATCGCTGGCGCGATACCGCTGTTGTCGATGTCCGACAGCGACTGCGTGGCGAAGATGACGCTGGCGTTCTTCTTGCGCAGCGTCTTCAGCCATTCGCGGAGCTGGCCAGCGAAGGCGTCGTCATCAAGCGCCAGCCAGCCCTCGTCGATGATGAGCATGGTCGGCGAGCCGTCGAGGCGGTCTCCGATACGATGGAAGAGATAGGACAGGACGGCCGGTGCCGCCCCAGTCCCGACCAAGCCCTCGATCTCGAAGGCCTGCACCGAGGCCGAGCCGAGCTGCTCGAATTCGGCGTCCAGCAATCGGCCGTAGGGACCGCCGACGCAGTAAGGTCGCAGCGCCTGCTTCAGGTCGTTGGACTGCAACAGGACCGTGAGGCCGGTGATCGTCCGTTCCTCAACAGGAGCCGACGCGAGCGAGGTCAGCGCCGACCAGATGTGCTCCTTGACGTCGGGTGTGATCGGCACACCCTCGCGGGTCAGGATGGAGACAAGCCAGTCGGCAGCCCAGGCGCGTTCGGGAGTGTCGTGAACGCGGGAAAGCGGCTGCAGCGAGACCGAGGAGTCGAGGCCTTCGGACAGGTTGCCGCCCAGATCGTGCCAGTCACCGCCCATCGCGAGGGCGGCGCTCCGGATGGAGCCGCCGAAGTCGAAGGCGAAGACCTGGGAGCCGGCGTAGCGGCGGAACTGCAAGGCCATGATGGCCAGCAGGACGGACTTGCCGGCGCCGGTGGGGCCGACGACAAGGGTGTGGCCGACATCGCCGACATGAAGGGCAAGCCGGAACGGGGTCGAGCCTTCGGTCTTGCCGAAGAGCAGTGGGGGCCCTGCAAAATGCTCGTCCCGTTCCGGTCCCGCCCACACCGCCGAGAGCGGAATGATGTGAGCGAGATTGAGCGTCGATATCGGAGGCTGACGCACATTGGCGTAGACATGGCCTGGCAGTGTACCGAGCCAGGCATCGACGGCGTTGATGGTTTCGGTCATGCAGGTGAAGTCGCGGCCCTGGATGACCTTCTCCACGAGCCGCAGCTTTTCGCTGGCGAGGCGCGGATCGTCGTCCCAGACGGTGATGGTCGCGGTCACATAGGTCTGACCGGCGAAGTCGGCGCCCAGCTCCTGCAGGGCCAGATCGGCGTCCGCCGCCTTGTTGGCGGCATCGGTATCAACGAGCGCGGAGGCTTCGTTGGTCATGACCTCCTTGAGGATCGCCGCGATCGACTTGCGCTTGGCGAACCATTGGCGGCGGATCTTCGTCAGCAGCTTGGTGGCGTCGGTCTTGTCGAGCAGGATCGCGCGGGTCGACCAGCGATAAGGAAAGGCGAGACGATTGAGATCATCGAGAATGCCGGGTGTGGTCGCGGTCGGAAATCCGACAATGGTCAGGACGCGCAGGTGAGACGCCCCGAGGCGTGGTTCGAGCCCACCGGTCAGTGGCTGATCGGCGAGCAGCGCGTCGAGATAGATTGGCGTTTCAGGGACGCGGACGCGGTGGCGTTTCGTCGACACCGTTGAATGCAGATAGGTCAGCGTCTCGAAGCTATCGAGCCATGCGCATTCGGGCATGAAGCCGTCAAGCAGCCCCACGACGCGATCGGTGCGGTCCATGAACGTCTTGAGGACCTCATGCGGATCAACGCCGCTATGCTCGCGCCCTTCGTAGAGCCAAGCTTCAGTGCGTGCTGCGTCCTCGGCCGGTGGCAGGTAGGTGATGGTGAGGAAATAGCTCGATACGAAATGGCTGCCCGCTTCTTCGAAATCAGCCTTGCGTTCGGCGTCGAGGAGCGCGGACGCGGCATCAGGAAAGAGATCGGACGGATAGTGCGAAGCCTCGTAGCGTTGCGCTTCCACAAAGATCGCCCAGCCAGAACCAAGGCGACGAAAGGCGTTGTTGAGGCGGCCGGCGACGGCCACCAGCTCGGCGGCGACAGCAGAATCGAGGTCCGGTCCGCGGAATCGTGCGGTGCGTTGGAACGAACCGTCCTTGTTGAGGACGATGCCCTCTTCGACGAGCGCCACCCAGGGCAAATAGTCGGCAAGGCATGTGCCGGTGCGGCGGTATTCGGCGAGGTTCATCATGGCGATGACTCCGTCAGACGGACAGATGACCGGGGATGCGCAGGTGCCTGCGTCCCACCTCGACGAAGAGCGGGTCGCGCTTGGCCGCCCAGACCGCCGCGAAGTGGCCGATCGCCCAGATAGCGAGGCCGACGAGCCAGAGGCGCAAGCCGAGGCCGACCGCGCCGGCCAGCGTGCCATTCATGATCGCGATCGAACGCGGAGCGCCGCCGAGCATGATGTGCTCAGTCAGCGCCCTGTGGACCGGAACCGTGAAGCCCGGCACCTCAGCGAGCTGTTCGAGGCCAGCGGTCATCAGATCACCGCCCCGCCGCCGAACGAGAAGAAGGACAGGAAGAAGCTCGACGCCGCGAACGCGATCGACAGGCCGAAGACGATCTGGATCAGGCGGCGGAATCCGCCTGAGGTGTCGCCGAATGCCAGCGTCAGACCGGTGACGATGATGATGATCACGGCGATGATCTTCGCCACCGGCCCCTCGATCGATTGGAGGATGGATTGCAGCGGCGCTTCCCACGGCATCGAGGAGCCGGAGGCGTGAGCGGCCTGGGTGAAAAGCACGCTGATGGAAACAGCGGCAGCGGCGGTCGCCATGGTGTGGCAGCCGCGCGCGAAGGTGCGGATCATGTGTTGTCTCCTGTGGTTGAGGTGGCAGGGGTGATGCGGTAGTCGCCGTCGGGGCCGAGGCCTTCGACGCGGGCGAGTTCTGCGAGCCGGCGCGCGGAACCGCGGCCGGAGAGGACGGCGACAAGGTCGATCGTCTCGGCGATCAGGGCGCGTGGGACGGTGACGACGGCTTCCTGGATGAGCTGCTCGAGGCGGCGCAGCGCGCCGATGCCCGTGCCGGCATGGATGGTGCCGATGCCCCCGGGGTGGCCGGTGCCCCAGGCCTTGAGGAGATCGAGGGCTTCGGACCCGCGCACCTCGCCGATCGGGATGCGGTCGGGGCGCAGGCGCAG
>JBAYPJ010000142.1:0-5210 GCA_041677785.1 Novosphingobium sp.
ATCTCCTGGTAATCTGCGCCGAGGCCGGCCTGACCGTCGACGCCGCGTTCAATCGCGTCGCCAAGGAACTGGGCCGCGCCTTCCCCGAACTGGGCGACGAATTCGCGCTGACCTCGATCGAGCTATCGTTCCTCACCGAACGCCGCCAGGCGTTCGAGAACCTCGCCTACCGCGTGAACCTCGATTCGGTGAAAGGCGTGGTCACGACCATGATCCAGACGGAACGCTACGGCACGCCGCTGGCATCGGCGCTGCGCGTACTCTCGGCCGAGTTCCGCAACGAGCGGATGATGCGCGCCGAGGAAAAGGCCGCGCGCCTGCCGGCGATCATGACGGTGCCGCTGATCCTGTTCATCCTGCCGGTGCTGTTCATCGTCATCCTCGGCCCCGCGGCCTGCTCGATCAGCGACGCCTTCTCGGGCGGCGGACCGGGCTCGAACTAACGGGCGGAGAAGTTGGCTCGATCCTCCCCTGTAAGGGGAGGGTCCGGTTTCCCGGCAAGAGTGATTTCGAGCCAGATGGAATCATCTGGCGACTCGGAAATCACGGCAAATAAAGGAAAATCTAGAGGCGTTTCGGTTCGATCAGAACCGGAATGCCGCTAGCCCAGCACCCGGCCCGCCACCGCGTCCAGCGTCGCGAGCAGCGCGGGGTCGCACGCTTCCGGTGCGGTGACGAAGGCATATTGCAGCGCCTGGTCGATCGGGCTGGGCGGCCGCCGTTCGGGCAGCAGCTCCGCCAGCGCGCGGACCGCGCCTCGCGCCGTCGCCGCGTTCGCGTGCATCACCTCGAGAATCTCGGTCATCTCGACGCCGTCCTCCTCCTCGCGCCAGGCGTCGTAGTCGGTGACCATGCCGAGCAGCGCGTAGGGCAGTTCCGCCTCGCGCGCGAGGCGGGCCTCGGGCATCGCGGTCATGCCGATCACGTCAGCGCCCCATTGCCGGTAGAGCCGGCTTTCGGCGCGTGTCGAGAACTGCGGCCCTTCCATGGCGAGATAGCAGCCGCCCCGATGCACGGTCGCGCCGGCGCGCTCGGCGGCGGCGGCGATGAATCCGCTGAGCGTCGTGCAGACCGGATCGGCAAGACTCACGTGCGCGACCATGCCGGGGCCGTAGAAGCTGTGGGCGCGGTGCACGGTGCGGTCGATGAACTGGTCAACCGCGACGAAGTGGCCGGGCGCCAGTTCCTCGCGCAGCGAACCGATGGCGGACAGCGCCAGCACGTCGGTCACGCCGCAGCGCTTCAGCACATCGATGTTGGCGCGGTAGTTGACCGCGTTCGGCGGCAGGCGGTGCCCCGCCCCGTGCCGCGCCAGGAAAGTGAAGCGCACGCCGCCCAGCGTGCCGACCGTGACCGGCCCCGAAGGCGCGCCGAACGGGCTGGCGACCTCGATCTGCTGCGCGTCGTCGAGGCCGATGCCGTCGGCCAGCCCGGAGCCGCCGATGATGCCGATGTGCCAGCGGTCCGCTTTTTCCCGGCGGTTCGGATGTTCAGCGTGCAAGGATACCTGCCATGATGATGTCGACGGTGTGCTGGCGATAGCGGTCGCGCAGTTCCTCGGTCAACGAATCCTGATCGAAGCAGTGCTTGAGGATCAGCCGCGCCGAGAAGAAGCGGTCGACCGCGCCGGTGACGGTGAAATAGAACAGTTGCGGATCGACCGGGCGGAAGACGCCGGCCTTCACCCCCTCGTCGATCAGCGCCTCGTAGGCGCGGTACATCGGCGAAAGATAGCAGTCGGCGATGCGCCGCGCCTCGGCATCGTCGCTCTCGCGCACCAGCCGCATGGTCAGCCGGTTGAGGTAGGGCACCTGGTAGAAGGTATCGACGACCTTGGAGATATGCCGCCGCAGCTTCGCCTCCGGCCCCCAGCCGTCCTTGTGGATCAGCGCGTCGACGCTGGTGACGATGGCCTGCCAGTCGCGGTCGAGCAGCGCCTTCAGCAGCCCGGCCTTGTTGCCGAAATAGTATTTCACCAGCGCCGAATTGAGACCGGAGCGCAAGCTCAGCTCGGACAGCGAGATGTCGATCACGTCGCCTTCGCGCATGATCGCGCTCGCCGTCTCGAGCAGCTGCGCCCGCGCCCCGGCCGGCGCGCCGAGGGCAGCCTCAGGCATGGGTCGGTTCGCGCAAAGAACGCGGAGGACGCAAAGAGGTTTCCACGCGCCGCAGGCTCACGAAAACATGCCGACCTCGCGTCTGCCGCATCGGTGCGACGAGAGGCCAGCTTCGCCGCAAGCGATACATCTCTGCGGTCCTCTGCGGTCTCTGCGCGGAACGAAGCTTCGCGCCTCCGCGCCTCCGCGTGAATCCCTTGTCGCTGCCCCTCCCCATCGCGATGCCTACCTCGGCGGCATGCGGATGGCGCCGTCGAGGCGCACGTCCTCGCCGTTGAAATAGGGGTTGGTGATCATCGCCAGCGCGAGCTGGGCATATTCCTCGGGCTTGCCCATGCGCTTGGGGAACGGCACCGAGGCGTCGAGCACCTCGCGCGCCTTTTCGGGCAGCGCCATCATCAGCGGGGTCTTGAAGATGCCCGGCAGGATCGTGTTCACGCGGATGCCGTCGTTCATCAGGTCGCGCGCGATCGGCAGGGTCATGCCAACGACGCCGCCCTTCGACGCGGAATAGGCGGCTTGGCCGACCTGCCCGTCCTCTGCCGCGGCCGAGGCGGTGTTGATGATGACGCCCCGCTCGCCGTCCTCGTTCAGCGGATCGAGCGTGAGCATGCCCGCCGCCGACTTGGCGAGCACGCGGAAGGTGCCGACCAGGTTGATCTGGAGGATGAAGTTGAACGCCTCGAGCGGGAAATGCCGAATCTCGCCGGTCTGCTTGTCGCGGCTGACGGTCTTGATCGCGTTGGCCGTGCCCGCGCAGTTGACCAGGATGCGCTCCTGCCCGTGCGCGGCGCGCGCCTTGACGAAGGCGGCGTCGATGGATTCGTCGGAAGTGACGTTGGCTTCGCAGAAGATGCCGCCGATCTCCTCGGCGACGGCCTTGCCCTTCTCTTCCTGCAGATCGAAGATGGCGACCTTGACGCCCTGCGCGGCAAGCGCCCTGGCGGTGGCCGCACCCAGGCCCGAGGCCGCTCCGGTGACGACGGCGGCGACGCTGCTGTCGAGCTTCATGCAACTCTTCCTTTCGTTTCGCGAAACTGCGCGGGTTTAAGCAGTCGGTTAATCGCCACGATGCAGCCGGTCAACGGGATTGCGGACAAGCGCGGAGACGAAATGAGCGCCCCTCACCTTCTCGTCGGAAGATCGTTGCGCGATAGGCCGGACAGCGGAAAGGCCCATCATCCCCGCGAAGGCGGCGCTCACGCCACGGCGATGTTCAGCGCGCCGTCGCCTTCGTCGATGCGCACGGTCGTGCCGTCGGCAATCTCGCCGCCGAGCAGCTTCTCGGCCAGCGGGTCCTGCAGATAGCGCTGCACCGCCCGCTTCAGCGGCCGCGCGCCATAGACCGGATCGTAGCCCACCCGGCCGAGCCAGCGCTTCGCCGCGTCGGTCAGATCGAGCGTGATCTTGCGGTCCTTGAGCAGGTTCGCAACGCGCTGCACCTGTATCTCGACGATGGGGCCCATGTGCTCCTGGCCCAGCCGGTGGAAGAGAATGATCTCGTCCAGCCGGTTGAGGAACTCGGGCCGGAAGTGGCCGCGCACCACCTCCATCACCTGCGGCTCGACCTTCTCGACGTCCTCGTCCTCGCCCAGACCGGCGAGGTACTGGCTGCCGAGGTTGCTGGTCAGGATGATCAGCGTGTTGGTGAAATCCACCACCCGGCCCTGCCCATCGGTCAGCCGCCCGTCGTCGAGTACCTGGAGCAGCACGTTGAACACGTCGCCGTGCGCCTTTTCCACCTCGTCGAACAGCACGACCTGATAGGGCCGGCGCCGCACCGCCTCGGTCAGCACGCCGCCTTCGTCATAGCCGACATAGCCCGGAGGCGCGCCGATCAGGCGGCTGACCGAGTGCTTCTCCATGAACTCGCTCATGTCGATGCGAACCATCGCGCTGTCGTCGTCGAACAGGAAGCCGGCGAGCGCCTTGGTCAGCTCGGTCTTGCCGACCCCGGTGGGGCCGAGGAACAGGAACGAGCCGAGCGGCCGGTTGGGGTCCTGCAGACCCGCCCGCGCGCGGCGCACGGCCTTGGACACGGCGACCACCGCGTCCTTCTGGCCGATCACCCGCTTGCCGAGCACCTCCTCCATCTTGAGCAGCTTCTCGCGCTCACCCTCCATCATCCGGTCAACCGGGATGCCGGTCCAGCGACTGACCACGGCGGCGATGTCGTCGGCGGTCACTTCCTCGCGCAGCAGCGCGTTGCCCGCCTGGCCCCGCGCGTCTTCGAGCTGCTTTTCCAGTTCGGGGATGCGGCCATAGGTCAGCTCGCCGGCCTTGGCATAGTCGCCGCCGCGCTGCGCCTGCTCCAGCTCGATCCGGGCGGCGTCTAGCGCTTCCTTGATCTTGCCTTCCGACGCGATCTTGTCGCGCTCGTTCTGCCAGCGCGTGGTCAGTTCGCTCGACTGCTGCTCCAGGTTGGCCAGTTCGTCGCGCAGCGCGGCGAGCCGGTCCTTGGAGGGCTGGTCGGTCTCCTTGGCCAGCGCCATCTCCTCGATCTTGAGCTGGATGATGCGCCGATCGAGGTTCTCGATCTCCTCGGGCTTGCTTTCCACTTCCATGCGAATGCGGCTGGCGGCCTCGTCCATCAGGTCGATCGCCTTGTCGGGCAGGAAGCGGTCGGCGATGTAGCGGTTGCTCAGCGTCGCCGCCGCGACGATCGCGTTGTCGGCGATGCGCACGCCGTGGTGCAGCTCGTACTTCTCCTTGATGCCGCGCAGGATCGAGATCGTGTCCTCGACAGTCGGCTCGCCGACGAACACCGGCTGGAAGCGCCGCTGCAGCGCGGGGTCCTTCTCGACGTACTTCTGGTACTCGTCGAGCGTGGTCGCGCCGATGCAGTGCAGTTCGCCGCGCGCCAGCGCCGGCTTCAGCAGGTTCGAGGCGTCCATCGCCCCCTCGCCCTTGCCCGCGCCGATCAGCGTGTGCATCTCGTCGATGAACAGGATGATGTCGCCCTCGGCGCCCTTGACCTCGTCGAGCACCGACTTCAGCCGCTCCTCGAACTCGCCGCGATATTTGGCGCCGGCGATCAGGCTGCCCATGTCGAGCGCCATCAGGCGGCGATCCTTGAGGCTGTCGGGCACGTCG
>JBAYPJ010000143.1:0-5132 GCA_041677785.1 Novosphingobium sp.
CGTAGATAATCGCGCGGTGGATCGCTCCGCGATTCCTTCTCCCAGGCATCGCCAATCGTCTGCCACCCCAGCATCACACGAAACGCGGGCGAGTTGTCGCTGACCCGATTGTCGTTGGGGACGAGACGGATTTTTCGCTGGATGGTGAGCGTGGTGATTTCGCCCTCCCAACCGCCTTGCTTCGACCGCTTGAAACGGCCGATGACTCTGCGGCGCCTCACGTCCCGCTCTCCACATCACGGCGCGCTTTCGCAAATGCGCGGTCGCTGGCGAGGAAGGTTTCGAGCATCGCCGGTATCAGGTCGGCCACCGCCGCCTTGTCGGCATAGGCCCGATTGTAGATCGCGGCGTAGTCGGCAAGGGTGTGCGCTAGGTCCGGTGTCACCGTGATCGCGATCTTGACCGGCGTGCGGTCTGGAAGTTTGGCGAGTTTGAGCATGGGGCGTTCTCCTGTCAGCGAGCGCCACCCCAGGGCCGCAATTGCAAATCCTTGTGAACGATCACGCGGAGCGGCCATCCGGGGCGGACGGTTATCGTGGGCTGGATGTTGAGATTCCTGGTGACGATCTGCTGCCCTGCCTGATTGGCGGACTGCTGGGTCGACTGACGGACGGCGCGGACAAGATCGCTTTCATCGTCGCCGATCGACACTTCGGTGCCGACGCCGAGCAGCGTCGAGAGCGCCACACCTTTGAGCAGGCGCCAGGTGTGGAAATCCACCTTGTCCTCAAGGCCGGCATAGCCCGCCGCATCGGTAGCAGGCAGATTGTCGATCTGGATGGAGGAGCCATCGGGCAGTATGATCCGCTGCCAGACGAGCAGCGCACGGCTCTGTCCAAACGCCACGACGCTATCATAGCTACCGATCAGACGGGCGCCCTGGGGAATGAGCAGGGTCCGCCCCGTCACGGTGTCGAATACATTCTCCGTCACCTGCGCGATGACCATGCCCGGCAGGTCGGAATTAAGCCCGGTGAGCAGACTGGCGGCGATGACGCTCCCCGCCATCACCTGATAGGGCGATGCCGGTGTCTCCAGCACATGGGCGTTATAGATCCCGCCCGACGCCTGCCGCCCGACAAAATCCAGCTTGCGCTGCTGGTTGTTCTGATCGTGCTCCGGGTCGAGCGCGAGGCGATCGCTCGCGGCCGGTGGCTCCGGAGCGATAGGGACGTCAGCGGCGCTCTGGCTGAAGGCCATGGCAGTGCCCGTCGAACGGCCCGACGACTGCACCATGACGCCGGCCTCGCGGACCTGCGCGGCTTGCCCAGCGAGACGCTGGCGTTCGGCTTCTGCGGCCTGTTCCTCAGGGGTCATCGCCGGTGTGGGGTCATCGCCTGCAAGCTGGCGCTGGCGATCAAGGATCGGCTTACCCAGGTCTCCGGGGAGCGGCGCTCCCAGCACCGGGACGCCGCGCGCGACCTCGCCATAGCTGCCCGGCAGGTTCATCACCTGATCGGCGGGAGTATGCCGGTCGGTGATGGCCTTGTCCTCGCCGGCCGCGACGATCTGGAGCGTCTTCGGCCCCAGCGCCATCCAGGCGACGCCGGCAATGGCGAGCGAACCGACGGCCGCGCCGCCGATGATGACGCCCCGCCGGAAGCGCACCACACGGCGGGGGCTGGCGCGCAGAACCAAGGTGTCGGGCGCGGCTTTTGAGGGCGGCGCGGGCGACGCGGCTTGCGCTTCCGGCTCCGGCGCGATCGGATCAACGGGCGGCTCGCTCATTTCCGCGTCCTCCCGGCCTGACCGTCAGTTCGGCTGATCCGCACGACGGCTTGCGGGTTTTCGCCGAGACGCAATTCAGCCGCCGCGAACAGGCGGTCGACGATGTAATGGTTGCCGCTGACGCGGTAGTTGACGAGCTGGCTGTCACCGAGCGGGCCGACCACGAACAACGGTGGCGCTTCCCCCTGATCGAGTCGCGCGGGAAACTCGATATAGACCTTATTCCCGTCATCCCACGCGCGGAGCGGCCGCCACGGCGGGCTGTCACCCGTGATCGCGTAGCGGAAGCGCAGGTTGGTGAGCGATATGCCATCGGCCACCGGCTGCGCCTGCTCGGCCTGTTGGTTCTGGCGCTGAAGCGCCACAAGCCGGTCTTGCGGATAGGTCCAGCTTATAGCGGCCATCGCCGTCCTGTCGGTGCTTTCGAGCGCCAGATGATAGGCGCGGCGATCGGTGGTGATGACCATGTTGGTCGCCAACCCCGGCGCAAACGGCTTGACCAGCACATGCACGCGGGCCTGATCTCCAGCGCCGCTTGCAGTGTCACCGATAACCCAACGCACCGTGTCACCGGCCGAAACCGCCACCAGCTTCTCGCCAGGCTGCAACGCGATGTCGCTCACCCGTTCGGGTGCGGCATAGAGCCGGTAAAGTGCTCCTTCGGTCCAGGGATAGACCTGCACGGCATTAATATAACCCGCTCTCGACGGCTCGCGCGTGGCGGCGCGGTTCGCGGCTTCCACCCGTGCGGTGGGAGGGCTGTTGTCGGCCTTCACCGATGGCGGCGGCAATAGCTGCCCCGGCAAGGGAAGCGGCACTGGCTGTTCGACGATCTCGACCGGCCTGGGCGGTTCGGCTTCTTGGTGCGCGGGCTGGAAGTCAGCGGTGTCATAGCTGATCGCCGGCGGTGTCGTCTTGCCGGCACAGGCGGACAACGCCAGTGCCGAGACGGACAGAGCAATGATCCGGGTCATGGGGCGGAATCTCCTTCATTGGCGGGACTGGCCGACGCGGCCTGAACCGGCGCGCTATCCTGCACGGGCATTGCGGTCGGCGTTGTTGGAGCCGGAACGATGGGCTGCTGCGGAGGCTGCTGGTCCGCCGTCGCCGGCGGGCCTTCGAGTTCCCGTGCCCAGTCGATAGCGTTGACGAACAGGCCGAGTGGATTCTTGCGGAGCGCATCGGCAGTTTTGGGCGGCTGCATCTTCACCGTCAGCATGGCGGTCCAGCGTTCGGTTCTGGCCAAGCTGCCACGCTCGTAGATGCTTTCGGTCCACTTAACCTGAAAGCTGGTGTCGGAGGCGCGGACCACACTCGTCACCTGCACCGATACGCTGCGCTGGCCGATACCCGCGAACGGATCGTTGCTACGGGCATATTCGTTGAGGAAAATCGCCGCGCGGTCGGTAGCGAAGTCGTATGCATCAAGCCAGTTGCGCTTGACCAATACCGGGTCGGTGGAGACCGACCGCACGTTCGATATGAACCGGCTCAGGAACCAGGCGATCTGCCCGTCGGTGGGCTGATAGTTCTGGATCGCCGGCGCTACACTGCGGGCTTCACCGAGCCGGTCCACCTCAACGACGTAGGGGGCGACGCGGCTCTGCATCGATTGCCAGACGTTCGAGCCGATCAGGATGCCGGTCAGACCAAGACATCCGAAGGCGACGAGCCGCCAGTTCTTCGCCTGCACGCGCGCCGAGCCGATGCGCTCGTCCCAGAGCTGGCCGGCACGCTGATATGGGGTTTCCGGTTCGGGCGTGCGCCCGTAACGCTGGATGGATCGCTTGAAGATCATGAAAAATCACTCCTTGTCGCTAAGGTCGGGATTGGCCGAGCCACCGGGACGATCGCCGTCCTTGACCGTCTGCATCGCCATGTGGCGGCGATGACGTGCAGCCTGTTCGGAGCGCAGATTGCGCGCCCAGGCCGGAGCGCCGCCGGCTGCTCCGGCGGCCGCGCCCGCAACCGAAGCGCCGGGCGATGCGCTAGACGGCGAAGACGTGCGGCCGGCATGCCATGCAGCCTGCTGCCCGCGACCGGCAGCGTCCCTGAATGGTGCCGTGACGCGCGCGGCCGCTGCCTTCAATCCTTGCGATGTCGCGCCACCGATTGCGGTGCCGATGCCACCCATACCGGCGCGCATCGTGCTGCTGCCGGAAGTTTCCTGCCCGAGCCGATAAGCGGTGGCGCCGGCGGAGCCCATCGCGGTTCCGGCCCGGATCGCAGCCATGCCGCCAGAGGCGCCAGCCATCGCAGCGCGAGTGCCGAGCATCGCCGCGCCGCCAGTGGCCAGCGCTGCGCCCGCCACCGTGCCGACGGCCGCACCCGCGCCGAGTTGCGGTGCGCCCGTAACGAGACCGGAGGCAATTGAGGGACCGAAGATGGCGAGGCCGACCAGCGTCAACGCGCCCATCAACAGGCTCAAGGCTTCGGCGATACCGGGATCGGCTCCGACCAGGCTGTTGAGCTGCGCGAAGAAGTTGGTGCCGATGCCGATAATGACCGCCAGCACCATGATCTTGATGCCTGACGATATGACACCGCCCAGCACCCGCTCGGCGAGGAAGCTGGTCTTATTCCACAGTGCGAACGGCACCAGCACGAACCCGGCGAGCGTCGTCAGCTTGAACTCAATAATGGTGATGAAGACCTGCACGGCCATGCCCAGGAAGGCCAGCACCACCAGAAACCAGCACACGAGCAGAACGGCGATGGTGAGGAAGTTGCCGAAGAACTCGGGAAAGCCGGAAAGCGTCCCGACCTTAACCAGAAGCGGCCACGCTGCTTTGAACCCCGTGCCCCCGATCGCGCCCGGACGGAGCAGGTCGGCGGCCGACATACCGCCTCCCGACGCGGTGATGCCAAGCCCGGAAAAGCTGCGAAAGATGATGTCGGCAAGCGTGTTGAAATTGCCGATAATGAAGGCGAAGGCACCGACATAGAGTGTCTTCTTGATAAGGCGGCCAAGCACGTCAGAATCATTGTCCATCGCCCACCAGAGCGCGGCCAGAGTCACGTCGATGCCGATCAGGACGGTGGTAAGAAAGGCGACATCCCCGGACAGGAGGCCAAAGCCGCTGTCGATGTAGGTCGTGAAGACGGCCAGGAAGTTGTCGATGATGTTGAGATCGGGGTTCATGGCCGTGTGCCGCCTTTCCGGTCGCCGTCAGTTGCGCGTGTAGATGTCGCGTTCGCCGATGAAGCGCCGCGTGGTCTCACGCGCGGCTTCGAGCGCCTGTTGCTGGCGGGCGCGCTCGATCGCATCGGCACGATACTGGGCCGCCATCATGTTCTGGATTTGGAGCTGCTGCTTGGTGGACAGCGCAATGAGCTGGTTGGTCGCCTGTTGCGCCTGCAAGTCGCCAGTCGCTGATTGGCTTTGCGATACCAGTTCCGAGAGC
>JBAYPJ010000144.1:0-5120 GCA_041677785.1 Novosphingobium sp.
CGGCGCTCGACGTGACGGTGCAGGCGGAGATACTCGGGCTGCTGCGCGAGTTGCAGGAGCGTCGCGGGATGGGCGTGCTCTTCATCACCCACGACTTCGGCGTGGTGGGGCAGATCGCGGACACCGTCGCGGTGATGCGCCGAGGCCAGCTGGTCGAGTGCGGCGCGGCCGAGGCAGTGCTGCGTCGCCCGCAGCATGAATACACGCGGAGCCTGATCGCGGCCTTGCCGGAGCGCCTGGAGCGCCCCGCGCGTCCCGCCTCGGAACACGAGCAGCTGGTCGAGATCCGTGACCTCGAGGTGCACTTCCCGGTAAGGCACGGCTTCCTGCGCCGTGTGGTCGATCATCTCCGGGCGGTCGATGGCGTGTCGCTCGATGTGCGGGCCGGGGAGGTCGTGGCGCTGGTCGGGGAGTCCGGTTGCGGCAAGACCACCCTGGGCCGTGCCCTGTTGCGATTGCTCGAGCCGACGTCGGGCAGCATCCTGCTCGAAGGGCGCGACATCACGCACCTGTCGCGCCGGGCGATGCGCGGTCTGCGCCGGCGCATGCAGGTCGTGTTCCAGGATCCCGGTTCGAGCCTCAATCCGCGCCTGCCCATTGCCACGACCCTGATCGAGCCGATGCGGGTGCACGGCATCGGCGCCAACGACGACGAGCGGCATGAGCGTGCCCTCGCGCTGCTGGAGCGCGTGGAGATGCCGCCCGACAGCCTGTGGCGTTATCCGCACGAGTTCTCCGGCGGCCAGCGTCAACGGCTTGCGATCGCGCGTGCACTGGTCCTGCAGCCGCGCTTCATCCTTTGCGACGAGATCACCTCAGCGCTCGACGTATCCGTTCAGGCCGGCATCCTGAGATTGCTGCGACGCCTGGTGGACGAGGAGGGCCTGGGGCTGCTTTTCATCACCCACAACATGGGCGTTGTCGAGTATCTCGCCGATCGCATGGCCGTGATGCACGCGGGTCGCCTGGTCGAGACCGGGCGCACCGAAACCGTGCTGCGCGCGCCGCAAGACGAATACACCCGCAGCCTGCTCGCCGCAGTCCCGCGTCTGGACGGTGCGCTGGCAGGCACCTGAAGTGAAACGGCCCCCACGCTCGCTGTGGCTGGCGCCGCTTCGCTACCGGGCGCACGGCGAACAGCGACGCAAGCTGGCTCACTGAGGACTTGGCGCCCGCCGTACGCAGGGCGCCGAGCAGTTCCGCGACGGTGTACGTGTCGTCGAGCCTCATGTGCGGGGCTTTCGCGCCGTACCGCTCGCTCATCATGCCGGTGATGGGCAGGGCCTCGCACGAAGCCGAGCGAGTACGCGGTGATGGTCCAGCCCATCCAGCTCGCGCCGGGGCATCCGGCCGGCCAGGATCGCATCGGCGGCAAGCACGACCTGCTCGACCGGGACATCGATACCCTCGCCGCCGAGGTTCCGGTGGGGGACGCTGCCGTGGATGCCCGAGTGTGCAGCCGAGGTCGCACGGAAGATCGCGACTGTCGGTGCCGCGCAGGCCGCGGCCAGATGGGTGAGCCCGGTGTCGACCCCGACCACCAGCCCGGCCCTGGCCAGCACGCCGACCCAGTCGACCAGCTCCAGGACACGCCCGGGCACGGACGAACCCGGGATGCCCGCAGCCAGCCGATGGGCGCGCTCCCGCTCCGACGGGCAGCCCCAGGGCAGGAGGCTTCGAATACCGCGCTCGTGCAAGGCCTGGCTCAGGCCGACCCAGCGTTCCTCCGGCCAGCACTTCTCGCTGCCGGAGCTGCCGTGGAGCAGGACCGCGACGCTCGATGGGAGGATCAGTCCCGGCGCGGCCGGCATCCGACCGGGCTCACGCAGGCCGTAGTTCGCTTCCCCGGTCGGCCGCGGGTAGCCGCAAGACCAGGCAGCCTGCGCCCGGTACGCGGACACCGCGTCGAGACCGGCGATCGCATCCCGGGGGACGGCCCGGCGGTACAGCCGATCATAGTGCCGCTCGCTCGTAGGCCCGCAGGCGAGCCCGAATGCCGGACCATGGGCCGCCGCTCCGACCAGGGCGCTCTTCATGCGGCTCTGCAGGTCCACAACGAGATCGTAGCGACGGGCCCGCAGTTCCCGGACATCCCGCACCAGGGCCCCCAGTCCCGCCCCGTAGCGACGCTCCTTGCGATAGCGGCGCAGCTCGAACGGGATGACCCGATCGATCCCCGGATGGAGCGCGACCAGGGCATCGCAGGGCCGCTCCACCGCCCAGTCGATCGTGGCACCCGGCAGTGCGCAGCGGATGTCGTCGACGACGGGAAGCGCCTTCACCACGTCGCCGAGCGAAGTGAGCTTGACGACCAGGATTCGGGGTCGGCGCAAGCCGCCCGTCGCGGACCAGGCGGCGACGCAGGCATGCGAGGAAGACTCGTTGGTGGGATTCGCGTTCGGCATGACGGGCATTGGATGTGCCCGTCATGAAGCTGGTGTGAAGTGAAGATGAAGCCAGGCGGTTTTCGCCGCCGTGCTGAACACCAGCCTGTCGACGGTTCAAGAGTGGGAAGTCGGAGACAAGAAGCCGAGCGGGCCGGCATGGTGGCGAAGGCTTGGTTCAGACCGGTTCAGCCCGGCCTGCCCTTGGTCCGCAAGATGGTGGGCCCCCGGGGAGTCGAACCCCGCACCAACGGATTATGAGTCCGCTGCTCTAACCAACATGAGCTAGAGGCCCGCGTGAATCGCAGCCCGCATTCTACGGTGTCGTGAAGGACTCCGGGATCGGCCCCGGATCAAGGACAGATCAGCTCCAGCTTCGGATAGTAGGTGCGATAGCGCTTCGCATCCCGTGTCAGCAGCGCCATCCCCTCGATGGCGGCATGCGCACCGATGTAGAAGTCAGGCAGCGGCGAGCTACTGCCACCCCTGGCACGGCGGTACTGCAGGAAAGCCTTGCCGGCCAGGAACCCGGCGGCCCATGGAAGCTCCAGACGAGTAAATGCATCGGGCGGCAGGGCATCGTCCAGGTCCTCGATACGCTGGAAGCCGACCGATACTTCGGCATAAATGATGGGGTCGATGCACAACTCGGCTTCGGCCACACAGATATCGAGTTGCCCGGCCGACCAGTCGTACCACTTTGGATCGTCGGTCAGCACGTCCAGCAGGACGTTGGCATCCACCAGGACCCGCTTCATGCGCCGCGGGTCAGCTGCATGATCTCGTCGGTATCCAGGCGCGTGGTGGCGCGCCCGCGCAGACGTGCAGCCAGGCTGCGGTGACGCGCTCCGGGTGGATGGGCGATGATGGCATCCGCCTCGCGCAGGGCCGCTTCGCGCACGAACGCGGCCACCGACATGCCGTGCAGTCCGGCGGCACGGCGCAGGCGGTTCTTGTCCTCCACGCTCAGGCGCAGGTCGAGGCGATCGGCAGCAATCGTCATGGCGAAACTCCCTGTACGGTATCGTACCGTACATCCATCGGATCCACCATCCCCCGGATGACCACGCGCCGGCGCCGACCGGCCGGTTTTCGCCGATGATCGACGGTACGATCCGTCAGGAGGGAACGCTCCTTGCGTCGGCCTTCCCGGACCATGACCGCCCGTCGGCGGCTTCGTCCGGCCGCACCGTTTCGGCGCCACCGTGAACGGGGTACGTTCCATACTGGCGCGTCCTCGATAATGATGACCTCAATGCCCGATCCGAAGCTCCTTCGCGCTGCGCGGCGGCTGCTGCGCTGGGACGACCTCGAACTCGTCGGTGAACGCCTGCAGAAACTCGGCGCCCGGGCCTGGCGCGGCCTGGCCCAGTCCCTGCTGCTGCTCGCTGGCGTGCTGCTGCTGATCTCCCCCAAGGTGCCTTCGGAGACGCTGATCGGCGCCGCCTCGCTTGCCGGCACCCTCGCCCTGGTGCGCGCCCTGCTCGCGCGCTCGGCCGCGGTGCGCGCCGAGCAGCGCATCCACGCCCGCGCCACCCGCGACGAAACCCATCTCGCGATCGCCGGCGCCTTGCTCGGACTGGTCTTCGCCGGGCTGATCGCCTGGCCGCCGCCCCTGTCGATCGAACGCCAGTACCTGCTCGCCGGCATCGCCCTGATCGGCACCCTCGCCTCCCTGCGCACCGTCGGCGCGAGCCCGCTCGTGTTCTTCGCCCATGCCACTCCGCTGGTGATCGCTTCGATCGCCGCGATCGCCGCCCTGCCCGAAGCGGTACGCAACAACGCCCTGGTCGTCTTCGCCCTGATGCTGCTGCTGCTCGTCGACGTGGTCTATTCGGTCCTGCGCGCCAAGTCCGAGTCGATCTCCGCCAAGCTGCGCGAGCGCGGCCTGCTCGCCCAGCAGTGGTCATTGTTCTCGACCGGCCAGCTCGCGATCGCGCTCACCCGCAATCGCCAGATCGACAAGGCCAACAACCGCTTCCGGCAGATGTTCGGCGAGGGCAGCGGTGAGGCCCTGCTGTCGGATCTCGCCCATACCCTGGGGCGCTCGCGTGCCCAGCTCGACCGCCTGATCGCCCGCGCCGACACGCGGGTTCGCGGCCATCGCAGCGTCGCGCTCAACGTCCTGCTCGAAGGCCCGACACCGCGCTTCTACAGCATCCAGATCCGTCGCTTCGATCCGCTGCACCGCTCGCGCGGCCTGCTCTGGTCGGTCAGCGACCAGACCTCCGAGTGGCTGCGGCGCCAGGCGCTGGAGCGGGCCGCCTCGCGCGATCCGCTCACCGGAGCGCTGAACCGGCGCGCCTTCGAGCAGAAACTCAAGCGCCTGCTGCGCCGCGACCTGCAGCGCCACCCCATCGCACTGATGTGCCTGGACCTGAACGGCTTTCGCGAACTCAACGACACTCATGGCCACGCCTTCGGCGACCAGGTGCTGTGCGTGGTCACCAAGCGGATGCAGCACATGCTGCGCGGCCAGGACCTGATCGCCCGGTTCGACGGCGATGCCTTCGTGGTCGTCCTGGAGCAGATCGACCGGATCGAGGACGCCACCGCGGTGGCCGACAAGCTGGTCCAGGCGATCTCGGCGCCGGTGGTGATGACGAGCACCAGTTGCTCGGTCGGCGTGTCGATCGGCATCGCCCTCGCCCCGCGCGACGGTCGCACCGCGGCGGCCCTGCTCGCCTACGCCGACACCGCGATGTACGCGGTCAAGCGGGCCCTGCGCCGCAACCG
>JBAYPJ010000145.1:0-5048 GCA_041677785.1 Novosphingobium sp.
AAGGACCCGGTGTGCGGTATGACCGTCGATCCTGCGACTGCCGCGCATCGTGCTGACCACGATGGCGAGACATATTATTTTTGCAGCGCTGGCTGCCGTGAGAAATTTGTCGCTGATCCGGCGCGCTATCTGAATCCGGCTTCCGCGCCCAACGAAGACGCGGCGGCGGGCACGATCTGGACTTGCCCGATGCACCCCGAGGTCCGCCAGGATCATCCGGGAGCCTGTCCGATCTGCGGCATGGCGCTGGAGCCGGCACAAGTGACGGCGGATGCCGGGCCGAGTCCTGAGCTTATCGACATGACGCGGCGTTTCTGGATCGGCCTTGCGCTGGCCATTCCGGTTTTCGCGCTGGAAATGGGCGGGCATCTTTTTCCGATACTGCACCATCTCATTCCCATGCAGGTTTCGATATGGGTGCAGTTCGTGCTGGCAACCCCGGTCGTGCTCTGGGCCGGGTGGCCCTTCTTCGAGCGCGGTTGGGCATCGCTCAAGACGCGCAACCTCAATATGTTCACGTTGATCGCGATGGGGACCGGCGTCGCCTGGGCTTACAGCGTCGTCGCAACGCTGGCGCCGCAGATATTCCCCCCGGCCTTTCGCGGGAACGATGGCATGGTCGCCGTTTATTTCGAGGCGGCGGCGGTCATCACGGTTCTTGTCCTGCTAGGGCAAGTGCTTGAGCTGCGCGCCCGCGAACGCACGTCCGGCGCGATCAAGGCGCTGCTCAATCTCGCTCCACGGACGGCGCGGCGTATTGCCGCCGATGGCAGCGAGGAGGAGGTCAGCCTCGATCTCGTGGCAGTCGGCGACCGCTTGCGTGTGCGTCCGGGGGAGAAAGTGCCCGTTGACGGGATCGTCGAAGATGGCCGCTCTTCGCTCGATGAATCCATGGTGACGGGGGAATCGATGCCCGTCACCAAGGCGAAGGACGACAAGGTCATCGGCGGCACGCTGAACCAGACCGGCGCGCTCATCATCACTGCCGACAAGGTGGGCCGTGACACGATGCTGGCCCGGATCGTCCAGATGGTCGCTGAAGCGCAGCGCTCTCGCGCGCCGATCCAGCGCATGGCGGACCAGGTTTCAGGCTGGTTCGTCCCCGCTGTCATTCTCGTCGCGATCCTCGCTTTCGCGGGCTGGAGCATCTGGGGACCGGAGCCGCGCTTCGCCTATGGCCTTGTCGCCGCAGTCGCCGTGCTCATCATTGCCTGCCCCTGTGCGCTCGGCCTTGCCACGCCCATGTCGATCATGGTCGGCGTCGGTCGCGGCGCGAGCATGGGTGTCCTCATCAAGAATGCCGAAGCGCTGGAGCATATGGAGAAAGTCGACACGCTTGTTGTCGACAAGACCGGCACGCTCACCGAAGGACGCCCCGCCGTCACCGAAATCCTGCCAGCCCCTGGATTTGAGGATGCGGAAATCCTGCGGCTCGCCGCATCGGTCGAGCGCGCCTCAGAGCATCCGCTCGCACTGGCGATCGTCGAAACCGCGAAAGAGCGCGACATCGCGCCGGCCGAGGTCAGCGATTTTGATTCCCCAACCGGACGCGGCGCCCTCGGCGTCGTGGATGGTCGCCGGATCATACTCGGCAATGCCCGCTTCCTTGCGGACGAAGGGATCGCAACCGAAGCGCTTGCTGCACAGGCCGATACGCTGCGGCGTGACGGTGCGACGGCGATCTTCATCGGTGTCGATGGCAAGGTGGCTGGCGTCTTCGCGATTGCCGATCCGGTCAAACAGACAACACCGGAAGCTTTAGCCGCTTTGAAAGCAGAGGGCATCCGGGTGGTGATGCTGACGGGCGACAACCGCAGGACAGCGGAAGCTGTCGCCAAACGCCTGGGTATCGATGATGTCGAGGCCGAGGTTCTGCCGGACCAGAAAAGCGCCGTAGTCGCCCGTCTCAGGGACGAAGGACGTGTAGTCGCCATGGCTGGCGATGGCGTCAACGATGCGCCGGCGCTGGCTGTGGCCGACGTGGGCATCGCCATGGGTTCGGGCACTGACGTGGCCATCGAGAGCGCTGGCGTGACGCTGCTGAAAGGCGATCTCACCGGAATCGTGAAGGCGCGGCGGTTGTCCGAGGCAACCATGTCCAACATCCGCCAGAACCTTGTCTTCGCGTTCATCTATAATGCGGCTGGCGTGCCGGTGGCAGCCGGTGTGCTCTATCCGGTGTTCGGCATCCTGTTGTCGCCGATTATCGCGGCGGCGGCGATGGCACTCTCATCGGTGAGCGTGGTTACGAACGCCTTGCGGCTGAACCGGCAGGTCATATGAACATCGGCCATGCCTCGGACGCGAGCGGGGTCTCGCAGCGGATGATCCGCCATTACGAGAAGATCGGGCTGGTGCCGGCGCCGGCGCGGCGCGACAGCGGTTATCGCGATTATTCGCCATCGGATGTGCATCGCCTGCGCTTCATCGCCAATGCGCGTGATCTGGGCTTCCCCATTGAGGAAATCCGCACATTGCTGGCGCTATGGAGCGATCGCAGCCGGTCGAGCGCGGAGGTCAAGGCGCTGGCCAGCGCGCGTGCCGCAGAACTGCACGGCAAGGTCAAAGCGCTCGAAGCGATGCGTCGCACCTTGCTCGATCTTGCCGAGCGATGTCACGGCGATGCGCGCCCCGACTGCCCGATCATCGACAGGCTAGCCGATGCCGACAAGGGACAGGTGGACAGATGAGCATCCACCAGCATCGTCGAGGTGCAGGAGATCGATCCGATAAATGCGGTCCTCGCACGCAAATAAAATACGCGGAGGAACTTTGAGCACATAAAGCTCGCCATGATGCCGCCCATTTTTGCAGGGAGCGGGCGTGGTGGGGACAAGGAGAATGCAAATGAGACCCATCAAGGCATTTCTGACGGCAGTTGCGCTCGCCGTGCCGGCAAGCGCGCTGGCGGCGCAGCAGATCGCTGTCCACCGCGATCCTGGATGTGGATGCTGCGAGCAGTGGGCGGTGCAGGTGCGCGCGCAGTTCGGCCGGCAGGTTCAGATGACGGATGATACGAACCGAGCCGCGCTCCACCGGCGCTACGGCCTGTCGCCGGACCTTGCCTCTTGTCATACCGCGATTATCGACGGCATCGTGTTCGAAGGACATGTGCCGATCGCCGACATGAAGCGCGCACTCGCGCAGCGCCCGCGCGGAGTGACCGGTCTGGCCGTCCCCGGCATGCCGCTCGGTTCGCCGGGCATGGAAGTCCCCGGTCAGCGGCCGCAGTCCTTCACCGTCGTCGCCTTCGGGCCGGGCGGCAAGAAGGTTTTTGCCCGCCACAACGGATAGAGAGCACTGCGATGCACAGCGAAACCCTCTCAAACCACCGGCACGACCACATCTTCCTCGGCGACGCCCACGACGAGCATGAACGCCGAACGCGTTGGGTGGTAGCGCTGACCGCGGCGATGATGGTGATCGAGATCGCCGCCGGATGGATCACCGGTTCGATGGCGTTGCTGGCCGACGGACTGCACATGGCGACGCATGCCGGAGCGCTCGGTGTAGCGGCGCTCGCTTATGCTTTCGCGCGGCGCCATGCCGATAATCCGCGCTTCACCTTTGGAACCGGTAAGGTCGGCGATCTCGCGGGCTTCGCGAGCGCTCTCATTCTGGCGCTGATTGCGCTCGGCATCGGCGTCGAGTCTGTCGGCCGCCTGTTTGCGCCCGCCAAGGTTGACTATGCACCAGCGTTGTGGATCGCGGGCCTCGGGCTCGCGATCAACCTCGCGAGCGCCTGGCTGCTTGGTGGCGGACATCATCACGGTCAGTCGCACGATCATGTCCATGGTGACCACCATGCGCATGCCGACAACAATCTGCGTTCCGCTTATGCGCATGTGCTCACCGATGCGCTGACATCGGTGCTCGCGATCGCCGCACTGCTCGCGGGTCGCTTCCTTGGTTGGGTGTGGATGGACGCGGCGATGGGAATCGTCGGTGCGCTGGTCATTGCCCGCTGGTCCTGGGGACTGCTGCGCGATACCGCCGCGATTCTGCTCGACGTCTCCACCAATCCGGCGCTGGAGTCGGAGATCCGCGAGGCGCTTGCCGATGGTGATGCGCAGATCGCCGATCTCCATGTCTGGCGCGTCGGTCCGGGCCGCTACGCGGCGATCATTTCGCTGGTGGTCGCCGACCCGCTCGCCCCGGCCGATTATGCTGACCGCCTGAAAATTCACGAGGAACTCGTCCATGTGACCGTAGAGGTGCATCGCTGCCACGGCACCCATCGCCGATTGCGCAAAGTGGCATGACCGCCGGCGGAAATCCCTGCTTTTCGTTGCCGCTCCCGCGCCGATCGGCTAAACGTAGCACGTCGTGAAACGCGCGCTTCCCCTCCTGCTCCTCCTTGGAGCGCTGTTCGGCTTGCTGGGAGAACAGACCGTAGCCACTGCTGCGCCCGTCTCAGTGGCCGCAGCCGCGCCGGCTGCCGCAATGAGCGCCGACTGCATGGAGATGATGGGCCAGCATCCCGCCAAACAGGAGAAGAAGCCCTGCAATGGCCTGACGCTCGATTGCATATTTGCGATGGGCTGCGCGCTGCCGCTCCTGAAAGACCCAGCTAAGCTGGTCGGCTCCACGCCCATGGTGAGCAAACAAGACTATTGGTCTATCTCGTCCGCGCTCCTCGGGCACGATCTCACTCCCGAGCCCGAACCCCCCATCATCCTCGGCTGATCGCCGCCGGGCGCCGCGAACGCGGCGCCCGCATGGTCGCGGGCCATTCGCCTCGCGTCCGGCCAGTTCCAGATCACCTAAGGATATTCGTCATGAAGACGTTCACGATTGCCGCCGCGCTCGGCGCGGCCTTGCTTGCCCCCGCAACAGCCTTTGCCGCTGACAGCCCGCAGGAGCGAGGCTCCGGCCACTATGAATGGCGTGACGCGCCACAACCCGGCCCGCGCAGCACCGGCCCGACGCACAAGCGGGTCTGGGTGCCCGATCATCCGCAGATGGCGAACTGCGACTGCGACATGATGAAGATGAGCGCCGATGACTGCATGAAACCCATGCAGCCTGGGAGCGCCGCACCGTCGGCC
>JBAYPJ010000146.1:0-5031 GCA_041677785.1 Novosphingobium sp.
ATGGCTATGCCGGCCGCGTTCGACTGTTCGGCATCAACGAGCAGATCGTGCTCGTAATGCTTGAACCCAGCGATGCCGAAAACGCGCCCGATTACCGCGTCCACGTCGACGATGAGGACGGCCCCGAGATCGGCGGCGCCTGGAAACGGGTCGGCGAACGCGCGGGCAATTACATCGCTCTGGAGATCGACAGCCCGCTTTTCTCGGCACCGTTCCGGCCGGTGTTGTTCCGTGCCGATGACGATGGACGGACGTTCCGGCTGTCGTGGACGCGCCTTCGGCGGCGCGATGATCGCGCCGATCAGCCGCGGCGCTGACGCTCCCTCTTCTCTCCCAACAAACGAAAGGCTAACCCATGAACCAGATCACCATCGGCACGTTCCGCCGCGACAACGGCTCCTGGAAAGGTCGTATCCAGACGCCCGGCCTCGACGCGCCCCTCTTTCTCGCCGAAGTCGATCCACGCGAAAATGAGGGCAAATGTCCCGACATGCGCGTGCATCTCGGCTACAGCGCCGAGGGCTTTCCGATCGGCGAGGCGCGGCATCGCCCCGGTGGACCGGGCGGATTCCACATCGCGGTGCGCATCGACGGCCCGCTCTTTCCGCGACCGATCGACGCCATGCTGCTCACCGCCGGACATGGCGATGTTCATTATCTGGTCTGGAACCGTCCGCCCGAAACCGCCAGCGGAGGTTGAACGGATGCCCCGATTCATCCGTCATTTGGTCCTGGCAGCGGTCGCGGTCGTGCAGTTTTCCGGTGCCGCCGCCGCGCAGTCTTCGCCGCCCGAACGGGCGGCTGCGCGCCACCCTTATGCCGTCCACGTCGCCGACGCGGCCCGGCGCTTCGGCATCCCGGAAGCGTGGATATGGGCCGTCATGCGCGTCGAGAGCAACGGCGATTCCCGTGCCGTATCCTCGGCGGGCGCGATAGGCCTGATGCAGATCATGCCCGGCACATGGGCGAACCTGCGCGTTCGTCATGGGCTGGGACGCGATCCCTACAATGTGCGCGACAATATCATGGCGGGCGCAGCCTATCTGCGCGCGATGCACGACCGCTACGGCAACGCGACGGCCATGCTGGCGGCCTATAATGCGGGGCCGGGCCGCTACGACGAATACCTCTCGCGCGGGCGTCCGCTGCCCGCCGAAACGCGCACCTATCTTGCAAAGCTGGCGGCCATCACGGGCAGCGCGGGCGACAGCCAGCTTGCCGCCGCGCCGCAGTCCGATCCCTTCGCATGGCGGCGAGCCGCACTGTTTGCGGTGCGGCCGAACGACGATCCGGCCGCACCGCAACCGGCACCCGATGAACGACCGGCCGATATGCGCGCCGCGGTCGAACCGGCCGCGAACAGCCTGTTCGTCGCGCTGTCGGGGCGGAGGCAGCCGTGAAGATCGCCTACGCCGATCCGCCTTATATCGGCTGCGCGCATCTCTATCGCGGCCATCCCGACTATGCCGGCGAGGTCGATCATGGCGCGCTGATCGAGCGCCTCCAGCGCGACTATGACGGCTGGATATTGCACGCCGCCGCGACGCCGGAATCGGTCGCCGTGCTCGCGCCGCTCGTGCGCGAAACCGGCGCGCGGTGGATGGCCTGGGTGAAAGGCTTCGCCGCGTTCAAGCGCAATGTCCCGGTCGCTTATGCGTGGGAGCCCGTCATCGTGAAGCCCGCGCGCAAGCCGGTGGTCAGCAAGCGGCTGGTCATGCGCGACTGGATCGAATGCTCCATCACGCTGCGCCGCGGCCTCACAGGCGCCAAGCCCGAAGCGGTCTGTCATTGGGCATTCGAAATGGCCGCCGCGCGCCCCGACGACACGCTCGACGACCTGTTTCCCGGCACCGGCGCCGTCGCCGAAGCGTGGCGAACCTGGCGCCTCAAATTCGCGCTGCCGGGCGATCCCGTTGCGGCATCGCCGCGGCTCGGCAGCGCGCCGTCCGCAAGCCGGCGGCAGGCCGGCGCACCATGACCGCCCCCGTTTTCAGATTGCGCGGTTGGAAGGTGGAGGTGCCTGGAAGGGCAGGGAAAAGCCGAAGGAAGGGACGGCAAGATAGAAAGCGCACCCCAAATTCGTTGAAAGCCGTTGTCTTTCAACAATTTGGCGCGGGTGCGTCGGTCGGCGAGCGTGCCGCTCGGAAGAAAAAAGCAAGTAATATCAAAGCGCCGAATGGCACCACAGGCCATTTTCGGCGGAAAGCTGCCCGGCCGTGAGCGAGGACGAGGATTTCCGCGTCCGGCCGGGCAAGGTCAGGAACAGGGGAGCCGGCCAGGGCCGCAAGGCGCAAGGACTTGTCGTCCAGGTGCTCCGCGTCGCCGCGCGTAGCGGCGGAGGCCGGCGAACGGCCGGCTGGGGTGGCTCGCGCCCGCGCGGGCAATCGAACTTCGGTCGGGGCCGCACATCGTTCGCGCGCAGCCGGCTGTTCGGATCAGGCCGGCGCGTGCTGGTCAAGATCGTGCCCGTCACCCGTTTCACGCCGAGTGGGCGGCCGAGAGCGCCGCTGTCCGCGCACATCGCCTATCTCAAGCGCGAGGGCGTCACCCGCGACGGATCTCCCGCGCGGATGTTCGACGCCTATGGCGACGGCGCCGACGACCGCGTCTTCGCCGATCGGTGCAAGGACGACCGGCATCATTTCAGGATCATCGTCTCGCCAGAGGACGCGGCGGACCTCGCCGACCTGCGCGAATATACCCGCGATCTCGTTCGCCAGATGGAAGCCGATCTCGGGACGCGCCTCGAATGGATCGCGGTCGATCACTGGAACACCGACAATCCGCACGTCCATTTGCTGGTGCGCGGCGTCGATGACCAGGGGGCCGACCTCGTCATCAACCGGGAGTATATCAGCCACAACCTCCGCTCGCGCGCCGAAGAACTGGCCTATGCCGAACTCGGTCCGAAGCCCGAACATGAAATCCAGCGCGCGCTCGATCGTGAGGTGACGGCCGAACGCTGGACGAGGCTGGACGCCGAGATCACACGCTCGGCCGACGAGCTGGGCGTCGTCGACCTTCGCCCCGAGCAGCGCGGCCCCGACGATCCTCGCGTGCGCCGGCTGATGATCGGCCGATTGCAGCATCTGGAGACGATGGGGCTCGCCGCCCAGGCCGAGCCCGGTCAATGGGTCGTGGCGGAGGGCGCGCAGGCGAAGCTGCGCGATCTGGGCACGCGCGGCGACATCATCCGCACGATCGGCAAGGCGCTGAACGATCGCGGCCTGCAGCGTCCGCTCGACAGCTACGAGATCGTCAGCGCGGCGCCGCAAAAACCCATCGTCGGCCGGTTGATCGACAAGGGGCTGCATAACGAGCTGCATGGCTCGGCCTATGCGGTGATCGACGGCATCGACGGGCGCACCCACCATGTCCGGCTTCCGGGCATCGAGGCGCTGGAGAACAGCCCGGACATCGGCGGCATCGTCGAGATGCGCTCCATCGGCAGGCCGGGCGAGCGGAAGCCGACGCTGCTCCTCGCCACGCGCTCCGATCTCGATCTTGCCGCGCAGATGAAGGCGCCGGGCGCGACCTGGCTTGATCATCGCCTGATCGAGCGCGGTGCGGGCGTCGCGGACGGCGGCTTCGGGGCGGAGGTGCGCCGGGCGATGGACGAGCGCACCGACCATCTCGTGCGCGAAGGGCTGGTGCGGCGCTACGGCGATCGCGTCGTCTTCCAGCGGGGTCTTCTCGACACGCTGCGCCGCCGTGAACTCGACGCGGCCGGCGCCGAGATCGCGGGCCGGACGGGGCTCGCCTACCGGCCCACCAGTCCCGGCGACAGGGTGGTCGGCACATGCCGCCAGCGCCTCGCGCTCGCCTCCGGCCGCTTCGCCATGATCGACGACGGGTTGGGCTTCCGGCTCGTCCCCTGGTCGAACGATCTCGAACGCCAGCTAGGCCGGCAGATCGCAGGCGTTGCCCGCGACGGCGGCGGCATCGGCTGGTCGCTGGGCCGCAAGCGCGGCCTCGGCATCTGAACAAGGAGATAAACCATGCCCGCTACCAAAATCCTCTGGGGCCAGATCATCGTCGTAATCCTGATCGTGCTCGCCGCGATCTGGAGCGCCACGCAATGGACGGCGGCGGCGCTGGCGTATCAACCCGAGCTTGGCGAACCCTGGTTCATGGCGCTCGGCTGGCCGGTCTATCCGCCTTACGCCTTTTTTTGGTGGTGGTTCAGCTTCGATGCCTATGCGCCCGGCATTTTCCAGACCGGCGCCTATATCGCCGCGTCGGGCGGGTTCGTGGCGGTCGCGGTCGCTATCGGCATGTCGGTCTGGCGCGCGCGAGAGGCGAAGAACGCGGAAACCTATGGCTCGGCGCGCTGGGCGACCGAGGACGAGGTGCGCGCGGCCGGACTGCTCGGAGACGACGGCGTGATGCTCGGCAAGCTGGGCCGCGCCTATCTGCGCCACAACGGACCCGAGCATGTGCTGTGCTATGCGCCGACCCGCAGCGGCAAGGGCGTCGGCCTGGTGGTGCCCTCGCTCCTGACCTGGCCGGCGTCGGCGATCGTCCACGACATCAAGGGCGAGAACTGGACGCTGACCGCCAGCTTCCGCGCGCAGCATGGCCGCGTCCTGCTGTTCGACCCGACCAACGCGGCGTCGGACGCATACAACCCACTGCTGGAGGTGCGGCGCGGCCAGTGGGAAGTCCGCGACGTGCAGAACGTGGCCGACGTGTTGGTGGACCCGGAAGGCTCGCTGGAGAAACGCAACCACTGGGAAAAGACCAGCCATGCGCTGCTGGTCGGCGCGATCCTGCATGTGCTCTACGCCGAGCCCGACAAGACGCTTGCCGGCGTCGCGGCCTTCCTGTCCGATCCGGCGCGCACGATCGAGCAGACGCTGGCCGCGATGATGGCGACACCGCATCTCGGCGAAGCAGGCGTGCATCCGGTGGTGGCATCGGCCGCGCGCGAACTGCTCAACAAGAGCGATAACGAACGCTCGGGCGTGCTCTCCACCGCCATGTCGTTTCTCGGGCTTTACCGCGATCCCGTCGTCGCCCAGGTCACGCGCA
>JBAYPJ010000147.1:0-5026 GCA_041677785.1 Novosphingobium sp.
TAGCCATAGAGCTGCATCTCCTGAATGAGGCTGACCATCTGGGATTCCTGGGCCTCGGGTTCATCGACGGGATTGTCGTTGCTGTCGGTCATGGGTGTCGCCTTTTCGATCTGGACCGCGACCCTCGCGGCCTTCGTGGCGACGGAAGGCGGCAGGCCGGGCGACGCGTGCACCGCCAAGCGTCAGCGGGTGCGCGCGCCTTTCGGGCGCGCACTGGCGGCCGCAGCGAAGCGAAGGACGGACAAGCGGGGGCTATTTTGCTTCGCGATGCAAAGCGGCCGCTCGCGGCCGCGGCGGAAAATAGTCCCCGTCTGTCCGTTGCACGCGGCGAACGCCTGCTGCTCCTGTCGCCCTCTAGGAAGGCCGGGGCGCGGTCTCTTCAGACGAAGAGGCTCCCGCAAACGACGCACAGACCCGCACGGTGATCCCATCCAGGCATCTCTTCCCGGTGTTCAGCCGCTTGTCCGCAGGAGATAACCCGCATCATCGTCCCGAAGCTGGGGCAACAGATGGCTGCCAAGCGCCTCCGCTCCGGGGCCGCACAGGTCCGAATTGAAATCGTCGAGCATCGGATCGAGCGGCGCCGTCTCGATGCCGGCCTCCAGGGCTCTGCGCGTGAGGATCGTTTCAGCGGCGGCGCCCGCCGGGTCAGCGTCGCGGGCGACATAGAGGCGCCGAAGCCCTGGCGGAAACTGGATGGCTGCCAGATGGGCGCCCGAGAGCGCGGCGATCGCCGGCATATCGGGCATCACCATGCGGAGCGACAGGATCGTCTCGACGCCTTCGCCGGCGACCATGATGGGTCCGGCTTTGCCGAAGCGAACCCCGTTTCCGAGCAGATGGCCCATCGCGCGCCGGGGATAGGCGACCGGCGCCTTGTCGAGGGTCGCCGGGTCGAGCCAGGTGCGATGCGCTCCGGTGATCGCGCCCGCGAGGTCGGTGACGATCGCGATCATCGCCGGCCAGCTCCGCCGCACATCAGGCCGATCCCGTTTCGAACGCTTGTAATGGCAGCGGGGATGAAAGCGCAGCGGATCGCCCGGCCGCAGCAGGGAGATGCTACGGCCACCGAGATACGACTGAACGATCGTGCCCTGAACAGGCTGGCCCATGGCGACCAGACGCCGGGCGGCTTCCGGCGATCCGGCTGGCGCCTTGCCTTTGCGGGCATGGCGAGGGCCATCCTTGCCGACTGGCGGCTGCGGCAGGCTTAGGAAGCGCCGGGCTTCGGCCAGCGTATCGCGGAGATGCGAATGGCCGCAGGCGATGGCGATGATGTCGAGCAGATCGCCATGGTCGCCGGTCGCGGCATCGGTCCATTTGCCTGCCGCGCCCCGGCCATCCGGGGACGCGACAAGACGGACATAGAGGCTTTGGCCCGGCGTGTTGCGGGCATCGCCGACCAGCCAATATCGGCCGTCGCGATGCCCCTTCGAAAGGTAGCGCCGGCAAACGCCCTCGGCATTATCGGCAAGAGCCTGGGCGATTTCGGTGGCGGATTTATTCATGGCTCCGTCTCCTTACGCGGCGCGGCGTTCGCCGATCTGTTGGATCGGATACCGCTCCAGCAGACGGGCAAGCACGGCAACGCCGTCGGCGCCGATCGGCACGAACAGACGCAGCTTCCACGAGATGATCTCGGACATCAGTCCCATGGCCTTGAGCCGATCACGCATCACCTCATCGAACCCCTCCAGCTCGATCCGATTGACCGCCATGACACGGGTGCGGCGCAGTTGAAGGCCTTCCGTCAGGCGCAGGATGGCCTGCCCATCGGATAAGGCCCGGTGCGCGGCTTCCGGGGAAAGCACGATCGGCGCATTGTCATTGGCAGTGGCGGATGCCGCCCAGGCGGGCGACACGCGGCGGCCGACGATGCGCTCGCCCGCATCGGTCTGGAGCCGATAGACCCGCGTGGAATCGTCCGGGAGCTGCTTCCAGATCGGCAGCAGCAGGCCGGTGACGACGTGCATGGTGCTGGTGTGGAACTCCGGGATATCGGCAAGTTCAGCTTCCCAGCAGCGGGCGAACTCGGCACGATCGGCTTCGGCCCACTGCGTATCGGCCATGGCCGCAAGCGGCATCGAGGTCGATTCCATCGGGCGCACGAGCCGGATGCGCTTCTCCATGCTGCCATCGTCCAGCTGAACCGCGCGCGTCGGTATCTGCACGGCGGCGCGGCCGGACCGGGCGTTGACCAGCAATCGGGCTCGCCGATCGGTGAGATGGTCGCACGCCTCCTCCACGGTCAGAGGGCGGTTGCGATCCTTGCGTTCGATCGTCAGCAACCGGGTTTCGGCGCTTGTGCCGGGGTGCGTGTAGATGACGGCAGCGTCCACGACGGAGAAGCTTTCGGCCTGGAGCGTTTCAAGGCCCAGCTCATAGCTTCCCGATGCGATCGCCCCTTCGATGCGCGCCGAAAGCAGGTCTTCGAACACCGTGAACAGGATGTTCTGAAGGTCGATGGTGAGCGCCAGCATCCGGTTGAGGAAGGTGGTGATCGCCGGCAGATCGTCCTTGAGGCCATTCGCATCACTCAGCGTCAGGCCCGTCGCCGCCTCGAACCGGGCGAGTGAGCAGCCTTCGACCTTGTCGGCGTAGATCAGCCGATAGAGTTGAAGAAGGGCATCGCACGCATACCAGGACTCCAGATTATCCTCTGGCCGAAACAGACCCTGGCCGCCGGTCTGGCGCTGGCCGCGCGTGATCGCGCCCAGGGAATCGAGGCGCCGGGCGATGGTCGAGATGAACCGCTTCTGCGCCTTCACATTGGTCGTCACCGGCCGGAACAGCGGGGGCTGCTTCTGGTTGGTGCGGTTCGTGCGCCCGAAGCCCTGGATCGCGCTGTCCGCCTTCCAGCCCGCCTCGAGCAGATAATGGACCCGCAGCCGCTGGTTCCGTGCGCCGAGATCGGCATGATAGCTGCGCCCGGTGCCGCCGGCGTCGCTGAAGATGAGGATGCGCTTGGCATCGCTCTGGAAGGCGTCGGTCTCGGCGATATTGGCGGAGCCGGGGCGGTTCTCGACCACGAAGCGGTCGAACCCGTCCGTTCCCCGGCGCTTGACGATCCGGCGCGAGCGGCCGGTCACTTCGGCCACCATGTCGGTCCCGAAATGGTGGATGATCTGGTCGAGCGCCGCTGGAACCGGCGCCAGCGACGCGATCCGCTCGATCATCCGGTCGCGGCGTTCACAGGCCTCGCGCGAGATGACGGGATTGCCTTCGGCGTCGGTGACGGGCCGCGAGGAGAGATTGCCCTCGCTGTCGGTGAACATCTCATAGAGCTGCACCGGGAAGCTGTGCTCAAGATAAGACAGAGCATATTCGCGCGGCGTGATATCGGCCCGGATGTCGTCCCATTCCTCGGTCGGGATGTCCGCAAGCCGCCGCTCGAGCAGGGCTTCGCCGGTCGAGACGATCTGCACCACAGCGGCGTGGCCCGCCGCGAGATCGCGCTCGATACCAGCGATGACGGCAGGCGTCTGCATCGAGGTGATGAGGTGGTTGAACAACCTCTGCTTGGCGGATTCGAAGGCACTGCGCGCGGCTGACTTTGCCTGACTGTTGAGATTGCTGTTTGCGGCACGCATCGCCGCGTCGAGATTATTATGGATGACCTGGAAGGCCTCGGCGAAGGCGTCGTAGATCGTGATCTGTGCAGGGGTCAACTCATGCTCGATCATCTCATATTCGACGCCGTCGAACGACAGCGAACGCGCCGAATAGAGGCCGAGCGCTTTGAGGTCGCGCGCCAGCACCTCCATCGCGGCAACGCCGCCATTATCGACGGCGGAGATGAATTCGCCGTGCGTGGCGAAGGGAAAATCCGCACCGCCCCACAGACCGAGACGCTGGGCGTAGGCAAGATTCTGCACCGTGGTCGCGCCTGTCGCGGAGACATAGACGATGCGCGCATCAGCAAGTGCGTGCTGGAGCCTGAGGCCCGCACGGCCCTGCTGTGACGGGGCTTGGTCGCCGCGCTCGCTCTTGCCGCCAATGGCATTGGCCATCGCATGGGATTCGTCGAACACGATGACGCCGTCGAAATCAGCGCCGAGCCAGTCGACGATCTGCTGCACCCGGCTCGCCTTGGCGCCGCGCTCCTGCGAGCGCAGGGTTGCATAGGTGACGAAGAGGATGCCTTCGTCGAGCGTGATCGGCGTGCCCTGACGGTAGCGCGACAGCGGCGTCACCAGCAATCGCTCCTGGCCGAGCGCCTCCCAGTCGCGCATCGCATCCTCATGCAGGGTCTCGGAGCGGCTGACCCAGACGGCGCGGCGGCGTCCCCGCAGCCAGTTGTCGAGAATGATCCCGGCGACCTGGCGGCCTTTGCCAGCACCAGTGCCGTCGCCCAGCATCCAGCCACGGCGGAAGCGCACGGCGCTCTCGGCATCGTCCGCGGCCGCCGTCACCACATCCCAATGCTCATTGACGGTCCAGGCCCCGGCGAGATGATCGCTATGCGCCTCGCCAGCGAGAATGATGGATTCAAGCTGGGCATCGGACAGCACGCCGTCCGTCACGAGACGCGAGGGCAGCATCGGGCGATAGCTCGGCCGGGGTGGAGCGATCGACGCCATCGCGGCCGATTGCACGAGCGGGGTCGGATGCGGCTTCGCGCCGGAGATGCGCATCGACTGAAGCGCATAGGGTTCGTAGATCGCTTCGGTCAGCGTCCCCGGACCGGACGGCGCCCAGTCGCAGGTCTCATAATCGATTGCCGCGGCATCCTCACGGTCCACGGTAATGGTCGCTGCTGCAACCCGCTCGACCCGGCGGGCGACGGGCGGCGTCGTCATCTTCTGGATGGCGAAGGGCGCGGTAGGCGGCGTATCCGGTGCGGGCGCGCGCGGCGGCACCTGGTCGATCACCCATGCGAGTAATGTGGCGGCATCAGGCGCAACGCCGGGCGCTTGCGGAAACTGACGCCGATCATCGGCGGGAATGCGGTCGATTACGGTGAGGCGCGTGTCGGTCGTGGTGCCATGCTTGCGATAGGCGCGGCCGTCGATCGCGGCCGAGAACA
>JBAYPJ010000148.1:0-4980 GCA_041677785.1 Novosphingobium sp.
GCCGGCCTGCTGGCGCTCGCCTGCGTGGCCGGCCCCGCGCTGGCCCATCCGCCGATCGCCGCCGAGCAGGCGACGGCCGGCTTCGAGCAGGACCGCGCCGACATCCTCGCCATGGCGGGCAACTACAAGGTTCGCTTCGACATGCAGGAATCGACTCGCTGGGACCCCGCCTACACGCCGCTGGAACGCAAGACCTCGGGCGGCCACGAGGTCGTCCGGGTGATCGAGGATACCGGACGCCGCATCGTCCTGCAGCACATGCTGGTGGCCAGGCACGAAGGCAAGGACATGGTCATCAAGCACTGGCGGCAGGATTGGGAATACGAGCCCGCCCGCGTGCTGGTCTATGCCGATCGCCATACCTGGAAGTGGGAGGACGTGCCCGAGAACGTTCGCGCGGGGCGCTGGTCGCAGACGGTCTGGCAGGTCGACGACAGCCCGCGCTATGGCGGCTGGGGCCAGTTCACGACGCAGGGCGGCGTGCGCCGCTGGCGCTCCAACTGGACCTGGCGCCCGCTTGCGCGGCGCGACGCGGTCCGCAATCCGGTCTACGACCGCTACCTCGCGATCAATCGCCACCAGAACGGCCCCGATGGCTGGATACACTGGCAGGACAACATCAAGATGGGCCTGAAGGACGGCAAGCTCGCGCCGATCGTCCAGGAATACCTGCTCAACACCTACACGAAGTTCGATGGCTACAACGTGAAGGCCGCCGATGACTATTGGGCCGCCACCAGCGACTATTGGGCCGCGGTGCGCGCCGAGTGGAGCCGGATCGCCAACGAGAAGGGCGGTATCGGGGTGCAGGAGCAGGCCGATACCGGCACCGTCATCAGTGCCCGGCTGATGCAGCTTGCCGAGGATATCCAGGCGGGCAGGATCAAGACGGCGAAGGCGGTGAGCGAGGCCCGGCGGCTGATTCAGGACAACACGCGCGCCCTGTAAGCGGCAAACCTGTAGGCGGCAACGGGGGCGGGCAAGGTCTGCCCCCCGCGATTTTCACGTCCCCGGACCGGGGCATCGCGGAGGGCGGACCGGAACGCCTGGCCCTCAGGCCGGTTCGAGGACGTCGGACCGGATGAGGTGGTCGAAGGCTGAGAGCGAAGCCTTCGCGCCTTCGCCCATGGCGATGACGATCTGCTTGTAGGGCACCGTGGTGACGTCGCCCGCCGCGAACACGCCCGGCACGCTCGTCGCCCCGCGTGCGTCGACCTCGATCTCGCCGCGATTGCTCAGCGACACGGCGCCGTCGAGCCACTCGCTGTTGGGGACGAGGCCGATCTGCACGAAGATGCCCTCCAGCTCGACCAGGCGCTCTTCCTCGGTGTGACGATCGCGGTAGCGCAGGCCGACCACTTTCTCGCCGTTGCCGAGCACTTCGGTGGTGAGCGCCGAGGTGATGATCGTCACGTTGGCGAGGCTGCGCAGCTTGGCCTGCAGCACCGCGTCGGCGCGGAGCTGGTTGTCGAACTCGATCAGCGTGACGTGCGCGGTGATGCCGGCAAGGTCGATCGCCGCCTCCACGCCGCTGTTGCCGCCGCCGATCACGGCCACGCGCTTGCCCTTGAACAGCGGGCCGTCGCAGTGCGGGCAATAGGCGACGCCGCGGTTGCGGTACTCGTCCTCGCCGGGCACGCCCATCTTGCGCCAGCGCGCGCCGGTGGAGAGGATCACGGTCCTCGCCTTGAGGCTGGCGCCGCTTTCGAGCCGGACCTCGTGCAGGCCGCCGGGCCGGCCGGGAACCAGCTCCACCGCCTTCTGCAGGTTCATGATGTCGACGTCATAGTCGCGGACGTGCTGTTCAAGCTGGGTCGCGAGCCTCGGGCCCTCGGTGTGCGGCACCGAGATGAAGTTCTCGATGGACAGCGTGTCGAGCACCTGCCCGCCGAAGCGCTCGGCGGCGACGCCGGTGCGGATGCCCTTGCGCGCGGCGTAGATAGCCGCCGCCGCGCCGGCCGGGCCGCCGCCGACGACGAGCACGTCGAACGGGTCCTTGGCGGCGATCTTTTCGGCGGCGCGGGCGACCGCGCCGGTATCGAGCTTCGCCATGATCTGGGCAAGGTCCATGCGGCCCTGGCCGAACGGCTCGCCGTTGAGGAAGACCATCGGCACGGCCATGACCTTGCGCGCATCGACCTCGTCCTGGAACAGCGCGCCGTCGATCGCGACGTGCTGAACGCCGGGGTTGAGCGCGGCCATGATGTTGAGCGCCTGCACCACGTCGGGGCAGTTCTGGCACGAGAGCGAGAAGAACGTCTCGAAGCGGTATTCGCCTTCCAGCTTGCGGACGCTGTCGATCAGCTCCGCGTCCTCCTTGGGCGGATGGCCGCCGACGTGGAGCAGCGCGAGGATCAGCGAGGTGAACTCGTGCCCCAGCGGCAGGCCGGCGAAGACCGCTTCCGCGCGCGCTTCGTCGGCGCGGATGGCGAACGAGGGGCGGCGCGCGTCAGCGCCGTCGAAACGGGCGGAGACCTTGTCGGACTGGGCGGCGATCTCTTCCACCAGGCTCCTGAGCTCGGCCGACTTGGGGCTGTCGTCGAGGCTGGCGACAAGTTCGATCGGCCGGCGCAGGTTGCCGAGGTAGCTCTTGAGCTGGGCGGTGGTGGCAGCGTCGAGTATGGGCATGGCGTCTTTCCTGGGCGTGTCCGCGCGTCCGCCGCATTGATGGCGGTCAAACGGAAAAAGGGCGGGAGTCCTGGGATTGCCGCAGCGCTGCGGCGGCTATGCGGCAGCGTTGCGGCAAGCCCAGGACGAACGGAGGGTTTGGTGGCTTCGCATCGTCGGCGGGAAAGGAGGGCCGGGCGGGCGTGTGCCGCCCGGCCGTGCTCCGATCAGATCTTGCCGACGAGGTCGATCGAGGGCGCGAGCGTCTCGGCGCCTTCCTCCCACTTCGCCGGGCAGACCTGGCCGGGATGCTCGCGGACGTAGATCGCCGCCTTGATCTTGCGGACCAGTTCCTCGGCGTTGCGGCCGACGCCTTCGCAGGTGATCTCCATCACCTGGATCACGCCGTCCGGATCGACCACGAACGTGCCGCGATCGGCCAGGCCCTGGCCCTCGCGCAGCACACCGAAGTTGTTGCTGATCACGTGGTTCTGGTCGCCCAGCATGTAGTAGTTGATCTTGCCGATCGCCGGCGAGCTGTCGTGCCAGGCCTTGTGGCTGAAATGCGTGTCGGTGGACACGGCATAGACTTCGACGCCCAGCTTCTGCAGCGTTGCGTACTGGTCGGCCAGATCCTCAAGCTCGGTCGGACAAACGAAGGTGAAGTCGGCCGGATAGAAGAAGAACACCGACCACTTGTCTTTGGCATCCGCGTCGGTCACGGACACGAACTTGCCCTGGTGGTAGGCCTGCGTGGAAAAGGGCTTAATCTGGGTGCCGATAAGTGCCATGGGTCTCGAATTCCTTTGTTGAACGTGGCGTTTAACCAGGAATGAGATAGGAAATTCGCTCGACGATATCTAACGAGAAACGATCGCATCAATGATCGGCCCCTTCGATTACTCGAGACCCATGGCCGGTGCGGCCCGCCTCAGCGGTGCAGGCCGGCGCGCCTGCCGCCGCCGGCCGCCGGGGCACCGGCGTGCGGCCAGGAGCCGGCCTTCGCCGCCGCAGGGGCGGGGCGATCGTGCAGCAACCGGTCCAGCAGGCGTTCGCCCTCCGGCCAGTCGCCGAGGTCGCTCTCGGCATTGATGTGGCCGGTCTCGCCGGCGTCGACGAAGCGGGCGCCCCAATCCCGCGCGAGCGCGATCGAGATGGGCAGCGGGCAATAGGGATCGTTCCGGCTCGCCACGAGGAAGCTGGGGAACGGCAGCGGCTGGCGCGGGCAGGCGCCGAAGCGGGCGAGCCGGGGATCGCGACCGGGACGCTCGATGTCAGGCGGCGCCACCAGCAGCGCGCCGATCACGGGGGCGCCGAATGCCGGCTGCTCGAACGCCGCCCACCAGGCCACGGTCACGCAGCCCAGGCTATGGGCGACCAGCACCACGGGCCGGTTCGCGCGATGGATCGCCAGGTTGAGCTTGTTGACCCAGGTGTTGCGATGCGGCGCATCCCACATGCCGAGGTCGACGCGCCGGCAGTTCCGGCGCTTCTTTTCCCAGCGCGTCTGCCAGTGATCCGGTCCGCTGTTGTCGATGCCGGGCACCGTCAGGATGACGGGCTCGAGTTGGGGGGAAATTGCGGGGGTATGGGCCATCGTCTTTCTCCATGGAAAGGGAAGCTGGCCGGTCGACTCGGTATACGTCCCGACGTTTCGGGACATAATCTCTACTATAAGAATAGACAATCACTCTGCGCCGGCCGGAGTTTGCACCGGGACGAAGCGATGGCGCCTCAATCCGCCTGCGCTTCGAGCACGCGGCGGGCGGGTGCCCGGACGCGGCGCAGCGCTTCGCCGATAAGCAGCAGCGCCGGCCCGCTTCCCAGCGCCGTGCGGCTGCCGAGACCCAGCAGGTCGAGCCGGGTGAGGAACACGCGCTCGTCGGCAAGGCTGGCGTTCTCGACCAGCGCTACCGGGGTATCGCCGGGCAGGCCCGCCGCGATGAGGCGCCGGGAGACTTCGTGTGCGGCCACCTTGCCCATGTAGACCGCCAGCGTCGCCTCCGGATCGGCGAGGGCGGACCAGTCCAGCGCCAGTTCCTCGCCGGCCCGGACATGGGCGGTAACGAACGTCAGCTTGCGGGCAAGGCCGCGCAGCGTCAGCGACGTGCCGAGCGAGGCCGCCGCGGCGCTGGCGGCGGTTACGCCCGGGCAGATGCGTACGCGCACTCCGGCGGCGCGGCAGGCGTCCAACTCCTCGGCGGCGCGGCCGAAGATCGCGGGGTCGCCGCCCTTGAGACGCACCACCCGCTCGCCGGCGAGCGCCGCTTCGACGATCAGGCGGTCGATCGTCGCCTGGTCCCGGGAGTGGCGGCCGGAACGCTTGCCGACGTGGATCAGGCGCGCGCCCGGCGCGGCAAGCGCGAGCACGCC
>JBAYPJ010000149.1:0-4903 GCA_041677785.1 Novosphingobium sp.
TGTCGCTGCTCGGCCTGTCGATCTTCGGTCCCGGCATCGCCAACGGCATCGTCTCGGGCGGACCACAGCTCGGCGCGGGCGCGGCGGCCGGAACCGTGCTGGCGGCGGGCGGCGCGCTGGTCGGTGGCGCAGCCGCCGCGAAGCTGGGTGTGAGCGCTGCCGCCTCGACCATAGGCGCGACCGGCCGGATGACCGGCGCCGCCGCACGGGGAGGCGCGCGCATGGCCGGCGGCGCGGCGGGCGCTTACAGCGTCGGCTCGCTCGGCAGGAGCGGCGCTGGCGCGGTGGCGGGCGGCATGGCCGCTGTCGGACAGAAGGCGGCGAGTGGCGCGGCCAATGCCGCGTTCTCGCCGCTGCGCCGGATCGCCGGAAAAGCCGGCGCGTCCATGAAGGATAACTTCCGCACGGGCGCCCGCGCCGGCCTCGGCGCTGCTCCCTCACGGGCAAGCCCCGCGCCCGCGGCATCACCCGCGGCCCCGCCTTCCGCGCCGCCCGCATGGGCATCGGCCATGAAGCAGCGCCAGTCCGCAACCCACGGCGCGACCGTCCTCGCTCACACGATGAAGGCCGGCGACAGCCACGGCGGCGGCGGCGGTCCCGACGTCAAGGAAAGGGAATGATCCGACATGTTCCGACGACCCACCATCCGCTACGGCCAGACCCCCGAGCCCGCCACGCCCTATCAGCGCGCAGCGCAGGTCTGGGACGACCGCATCGGCTCCGCCCGCGTGCAGGCCAGGAACTGGCGCCTCGCCTTCTTCAGCGCGCTTGCCTTGTCGGGCGGGCTCACCGCCGGCCTCGTCTGGCAATCCGCCCGCGGCCACATCGTTCCCTGGGTGGTCGAGGTCGATCGGCTGGGTGAAGCGCAGGCGGTCGCCCCGGCCGAAGCCGGCTATCGGCCGACCGACCCGCAGATTGCTTTCCAGCTCGCGCGCTTCATCGAGCAGGTCAGGGCGATCCCGGCCGATCCGGTCATCGTCCGCCAGAACTGGCTGCGCGCCTATGACTTCACCACCGACAAGGGTGCGCTCGCGCTCAATGACTATGCAAGGTCGAACGATCCGTTCACGCAGGTCGGGAAGGTGCAGGTCGCGGTGGACGTCTCCAGCGTGATACGGGCGTCCAAAGACAGCTTCCGCGTCGCCTGGACCGAGCGCCGCTATCAGGACGGGAGTCTCGCCGAGACGACCCGCTGGTCGGCCATCCTCACCGTCGTCGAGCAGACTCCGCGCACGCCCGATGCGCTGCGCAAGAACCCGCTCGGCGTCTTCGTCAACGCCCTCAACTGGTCGAAGGAGCTGTCGCAATGACGTGTCCACCGTATCGTCGAGCCGCCTCGGCGGTCTTGCTTGTCTCCGCCGCCGCGCTCGCCGGCTGCGCCACCTCATCGGCGAAGCCGCCCGCGATCACTTACGACGATCCGCCACGCGAGATCGCCGCGACGCCGGCCGCGCAGCCGCCGCGCGCCGTCGAGGTGGTGACGATCCCCGAACCGCTGCCGCTTCCCGGCCAGTTGAAGCCGGTCGCGGCCGGGGCGGCGAATTCCGAGCCCGCCGATCCGCGCAGGCGAGTGGGCGCGGCCAATGCCGCCGCCCGCGTGCAGCCCACCCGCGACGGCTATGTGAACGCCATCCAGCAATATCCGTGGTCGGACGGCGCGCTCTATCAGGTCTATGCCGCGCCCGGCCAGGTGACGGATATCGCGCTTCAGGAAGGTGAGCAGCTCGTCGGGCCGGGGCCGGTCGCGGCCGGCGACACCGTGCGCTGGATCATCGGCGACACGGTGAGCGGCACGGGCGCAACCGCGCGCGTGCATATCCTCGCGAAGCCCACGCGGCCCGACATTTCCACGAATCTGGTCATCAACACCGACCGTCGCACATATCATATCGAGCTGCGCGCGACGGCTTCGACCTACATGGCGTCGGTGTCGTGGACCTATCCGCGGGACGCGCTGATCGCCTTGCGCGGGGCCAATGCCGCCGCGGCATCCGCCGCCCCCGTGGCGAGCGGGCTCGACCTCGCCGCGCTCAATTTCCGTTACCGGATCGAGGGCGACCGCGTGCCGTGGAAGCCCGTTCGCGCCTTCGACGATTCCGCCCAGGTGTTCATCGAGTTTGCGGCCGGGATCTCGCAGGGCGAGATGCCGCCCTTGTTCGTGACCGGCCCGGCCGGCGACGCCGAGCTGGTCAATTACCGCGTGCAGGGCCGTTACATGGTGGTGGACCGGCTGTTCGCCGCCGCCGAACTGCGCCTGGGTGACAAGCGCAGCGAGCGGCGCGTGCGGATCGTGCGCGATGGCGCGGAACTGCGCCGCAGGGGGCGGTGATGGCCGATCCCGCCGACACCCCCGTGCAGCCTGCCCCCGCCGCGTCGCAGGCATCGCCGCAACCCGCATCCGCGAATCCCGCCGCGTTCCAGCTTCGCGGGCCGGCACCGCGCGTCATGCGCCTGTCGCGGAAGGCGCTTGCCACGCTCGGCGTCGTAGCCGGCTTGAGCATCGGCGGCTCGCTTTATTATGCGCTCGCGCCCAAAGGGGAGAAGGCGGCTAGGGAACTCTACAATACCGACAGCCGCGCCGCGGCGGAGACAATCACGTCGGGGCCGAAGGATTACGGTCAGGTTCCGAAACTCGGAAAGCCGCTCCCCGGCGATCTCGGCGGGCCGATCGTCTCGGCGCAGCAGCGCGGGCAAGACGTGCCCGCGCCGCCGATCGGCGCGCAGCCCGATCCGCGCGCCCAGGCCGCCGAAGCCGCTCGCCAACGCATCGCCCAGGAACGCGACGCCGCCCGCACCAGCACGGTGTTCCTTGGGCAAAGCGGCGCCGGGGCCGGCGCGATGCCGTCCTTGCCCGGACTGGCGATAGCAGCGCCGGAAACCTCTGCTCCGCAATCCCCGGAACGGCAAGACGGTTCAGCGACGCAGGGAGATCAGGCCGGAAAGCGGGCGTTCATGGCGCAGGCCGCCAACCAGCGCACGGTCAGCGCCGAGCGGCTGACCGCGCCGGCTTCGCCCAACATCGTGCAGGCCGGCAGCATCATCCCCGCCGCGCTCATCACCGGCATCCGTTCCGACCTTCCGGGCCAGATCACCGCCCAGGTGACGCAGAACGTCTATGACAGCATCACCGGCCGCATCCTGCTTATACCGCAGGGCGCGCGGCTGATCGGCGAATATGACAGCGAGGTCGCGGCCGGCCAGACCCGCGTGCTGCTCGCCTGGGACAGGCTGATATTGCCGGATGGCCGCTCGATCGTTCTCGAGCGCCAGCCCGGCGCCGATCCGGCCGGCTATGCCGGGTTGCAGGACCGCGTGAACCAGCATTGGGGCAATCTGCTGAAAGCCGCCGCCGTATCGACGCTGCTCGGCGTCGGCGCCGAGCTGGGCGCCGACAGCGAGGACGACCTGACCCGTGCCCTCCGTCGCGGCTCGCAGAACACCATCAATCAGACCGGCCAGCAGATTGTGCGGCGGCAATTGAATGTGCAGCCGACACTCACCATCCGGCCGGGGCATCCGCTCAGGATCGTCCTGACCCGCGACCTTGTATTGGAGCCCGTTGGAGGCACACGATGACGAAACTGAAGCTGGGAGCGATCCCCGAGGACAAGCCCGTCAAGCTCGCCGTGGAACTGCCCGCCGCCGTGCATCGCGATCTCGTCGCCTATTCAGACGCGCTCGCCAAGGAGACCGGGCAGCAGCCGTTCGCACCGGAGAAGCTGGTCGCGCCGATGCTGGACCGCTTCATGGCGACCGACCGCGCTTTTCGCCGGCATCGCGCGCAGGGGAATTGAAGGCGGCGTAAATCCTGCCTCAATTGCCGAAGAACCGCTTGTGCCGCGCCCTGCCGTCCGCCTCCGTGACGGCCATCTCGGCATTGAAGCATTCGTGGCCGCGCACCGAGCCTTCCGCGCATTGCGTCAGAACCTGCCGCGCCTCGTCGAGATGCGCCGCGAAATATTGCTTGCCGCGCGGCTCCGCCGGAGCTGGAGCGGCGGGCGTCGGGCCGACGACGATCGCCGCCTGCCCAAGCGGCGCGATTACCGGCCGCAGCACGAAACCCGCTCCGAACCCGACGAACAGAGTGACCAGCACGATGATGAGTGTCTTGCCTTGCGCCATGACGCACTCCTTTCTCCGGTTGCAAATCAGGCCGGCCATTGGTTGCGATCCGGCTTGTTAACGTCGCATGTCACTGTCTCGCGTGTTCACGGGATGTCGAAGGACAGCGCATAACGGTCGCGCACGAAGGCGAGAAACCGCCGCAGCGGGGGATTGCCATTGTCCTTCCGCCAGTAGCCCGAATAGCTGATGAAGGCCGGTCCTTGCTCGCCCGTAATTGGTCGATAGACCACGTCGGGATAGCGCGCGCCCGTTGCCCCCTCGCAGATGACCGAGATGCCCAGTCCGGCGCCCAGCACGCTCAGAATCGCTTCGCGGCTGGCCTGGTGCATCCTGATATCGGGAGCCTCGCCGGCCACGGTAATGCGGCCAAGCAGCATGTCGCGGATTTCCGGGCCGGGATCGGCGGCGGGCAGCAGAAAGCGCTCGCGGCGCAGATCGGTCCAGTGAACCGCCTCGGATTCGGCCAGGGGATGACCGGCCGGCAGGGCAATCATCACGCGTTCGTTCCAGAACGCCTCGCGCCGGAAGTCGGTGTGGTCCGCTTCGCCCACGAGGATCGCGATATCGATATTGCTCGTATCGAGACCCGCAAGAAGCGCCCTGCGGTCGGCTTCCACCCCGTCCACCTCGACATCGGGATGGGCCGCGCGCCAGCTCAGCATTGTTGCGCGCAGATGGCCGGCCGAGATCGCGCTGTTGTGCCCGATCATCAGTCCACCGGCGCGGCCCTGGCCCGCCGCCCGCATGGTCGTCACCAGCTTGTCGGCGCTTGCCAACA
>JBAYPJ010000150.1:0-4747 GCA_041677785.1 Novosphingobium sp.
ACGTAACAATATTCCACGCTGTAACAATAGCGGCTTTCTGGCACTGGCTTTCTGGCACACTGCCGGTAAAATAGCGCCTTTCTCAGGATGTCAGTAAATGAGCGACCCACAAAACCCCTCTGTCTCCCTCAGCTACAAGGATGCTGGTGTCGATATCGATGCTGGCAATGCCCTCGTCGAGCGGATCAAAAGTGTCACCCGCAAGACTCGCCGCGCCGAGGTCATCTCCGGCCTGGGGGGCTTTGGAGCCTTGTGCAAGCTTCCCGCTGGCTACAAGAACCCGGTGCTCGTCAGCGGCACCGACGGGGTGGGCACCAAGCTGCGTCTGGCCATCGACCTGGGTCGCCATGACACCATCGGGATCGACCTCGTTGCCATGTGCGTCAACGATCTCGTCGTGTGCGGTGCCGAAGCGCTGTTTTTCCTCGATTACTACGCCACGGGTCACCTCAACGTCGATATCGCTGCCGAAGTCATCACCGGCATCGCCGAAGGGTGCTTGCAAGCTGGCTGTGCCCTGGTGGGCGGCGAAACCGCCGAAATGCCCGGCATGTACGAAGGCGAGGATTATGACCTCGCTGGCTTCTGCGTCGGGGTGGTGGAAGAGAGCGAGATCATCGACGGCAAATCCGTACGACTGGGCGACGCCCTTATCGCCATTGCCTCCAGCGGCCCTCACTCCAACGGCTATTCGCTGATCCGCAAGATTCTCGAAGTGTCCGGGGCCGATCCGCTAACCACCCAGGTTGGCGACCAGACCCTGGCTGACGCCCTGATGGCCCCTACTCGCATCTACGTCAAGCCTCTGCTCGACCTGATCCGTGCCTGTCCGGTTCACGCTATCGCTCACATCACTGGTGGCGGTCTGCTGGAAAACATTCCGCGGGTGTTGCCCGACGGCGCCCGCGCTGTGCTTGAGGCCGACAGCTGGGAGCTGCCACCGGTGTTCCAGTGGTTACAGCAAGCTGGCAATGTCGCCGAGGAAGAAATGTATCGCACCTTCAACTGTGGAATCGGCATGGTCATCAGTGTCCCCGTCGATGAAGCAGAGAATGTTCAGAACATCCTGAATCAAGCCGGTGAAAAGGCCTGGCGGATCGGCACTATCGAAAAAGCCGACCCCGACACCCCACGAGTGGTCATCCGCTGATATGGCTACCCCGCGCCTGGTGATTCTGATTTCCGGCACCGGCAGCAATATGGAAGCCCTGATCCGAGCCTCTGCAGCCGGGGAGCTCGACGGTAGAGTGGTGGCGGTATTCAGCAACAGACCAGATGCCGGCGGGCTCGCTATCGCCGCCAAGGCCGGCATCGCCACCGAAGTGATCAATCATCGCGACTTTGCCGACCGGGAAACCTTCGACGCTGCTCTCGCCGAGCGGATTGAGGCCCACCAGCCTGACCTGGTAATCCTCGCTGGCTTTATGCGCATCCTCACCGCCAGCTTTGTGCGCCGCTTTCGCGGTCGTCTGATGAACATCCATCCCTCGCTCCTGCCCAAGTACCCTGGCCTCGATACCCATCAGCGGGCCATTGATGCGGGCGACAGCGAAGCCGGCGCCACGGTACACTTTGTCACCGAGGAGCTGGATGGCGGTCCGGCCATTGTCCAGGGCCGCGTAGCGATACTTGCGGATGACACGGCAGCCAGTCTCGCCAGCCGGGTTCTGGCCATCGAGCACCGCCTCTACCCCTACGCGGTACAGCTGTTTTGTAGCGGGCGACTGACCATGAACGAGCGCGGGGCAGTATTGGACGGGCAACAGCTTCCAGAAACCGGAGTTGTCGACGCCCAGTTGCAGCGAGTCGCAGGCTGAATGACTGCAGACAGAACTGCTCCCGGCTCGACGCTTCAGGCGAGTATGGCTCGCAACTGAACAATCAGGCCTGGCGATGATCCAAGTAGTTGGCCGCCACCGCGCTGGTTATCTGATCACCGGCAAGCTTGTATTCTGTCAGAGAGGAGAATTCATGCGCTCTTTACTTCTTTTTTTGCTCACCACTCTCTTCTTCGCCTCTGCCCTCGCTGGCGACAGCACCCCAGAGCCGCCCGCCGCCCTGACTGCCGACCACCCGGCACTGCAGCCCTACCACGCGGTTTACACGGCGCACTATAACCGCATGCCGATTGAAGCCCACCGCTACCTGCGGGCCGAGGAAGACGGTTTCTCTCTGGTGACTGAAGCGCGCAACCTGCTCGGACGCATTCATGAGGAAGAGAACTTTTACCTCGATGAACAAGGGTTGCTGATCCCGGTCAGTTATGTATATAACCGCTCCATCCTCGGCACCTCCCGCAAGGAAACCATCACCGTTGATGGCGCAGCGGGCACTTCCGTCACCCGCCGCAAGGGGGAAGAAACACAACTCGACTTCCATCCCGGCCAACTCGGCCCCCTCAGCTACCAGATCGCCATGGCCGCAGATCTGGCAACCCACAACGGGATCGAAGACGCACACCAATTCAGCTATACCGTTATTCATCGGGGACGGCTGCGGGACTATACCTACGAGGTGACAGCACAGGACATCGAGCTGGATACCCCTCTGGGCACTCTCAGCACCATTCAGCTCGAACGGGTCCGGGAGAGCGATGACCGCGAAACCGTGTTATGGCTGGCCCCGGAGCTCAATTACCTGCCCGTCAAATTGATGCAGATCGAAGATGGGACAACCTATGAAATGAGCATTAAATCCTTCACACTCGAACCATAGTGTGCGGAGCTCTGCCACCTAGAGCTCCGCCCAGAGATTGATACCCTATACTGGTGGAACACAATCAAGTTTTGACGAGAACCAAGACCATGAACCTGAGAGCAGAACGCGAAGACCGCCTGGGTGGTCGCAATCAAAAAAAAGGCAGATGGCCGCTGATCGCCATCATTGTGATCATCGCTGCCGTAGCAGTATGGTTTATTGCCAAGCCCGGCGACCCTGAGCCGCCCCCGGTGGTCATTCCCGATGCCCCGGCCCCGCTGCCGCCAGCGGTGGAAGAAGAGGACCCCCTGATCAGCGCGGCGCCCTCCATTCCCGAGCGCGAGCCGGAACCCCAGCCAGCACTTGAGGACGAGGAACAACCAGCGGCACCAGAGCCCCTGCCTCCCCTTGAGGACAGCGACAACTTTACCCGCGACCTGCTCGCCACTCACAGCGACTCTGATATTCTTGCCAACTGGTTGACAAGCGACAGCCTGCTGCCCAAAGCCGTTGCCCTGATCGACAACCTCGCCAAAGGGGAAATCGCCCGCAAGGTGCTCCCTACCCAGGCCCCCGAGGATCCTTTCAAGGTTGTGATGGAGCAAGACATCGCCTGGCTGGACGAAAGTAACTTCGCCCGCTACGACACCTACGTCGATGCCGTTACCAGCATCCCGCCCCAAACCCTGGCCAACAGTTTTCACACCCTGCGGCCCTTGCTGGAAACGGCTTACGGTGAACTTGGCCGCAGCGGTGCCGGTCTCGACCAACGCATCATCGCCGCTATCGACCGCATGCTGCTCACCCCGGATCACAACGGTCCCTTTGCCCTGGAGCGGGAATCGGTGTTCTATCAGTTTGCCGACCCCAGCCTTGAAGCCCTGCCAAGCGTACAGAAGCAACTGCTGCGCATCGGCCCGGAAAACCGCGCCAGAATCAAAAATTACCTGAAAGAACTGCGTGTAGCCTTGCTGGAGGGGGCGCCACAGCAATAAAACCTCGACCCGGGCTACAATCAACAAGAAAACAGGCCGATGATAAAAGAGGGTGGTGGCAATGGTGGGAACGAAAGTGCATGTGCTCAAGTGCCTGGCTCTAGGACCTGTGCTTATAATGCTCTGCCAGGCTGCTGTTGCCGAGGAGCCACAACAGAGCCCTCCAGAAAACAACGGCGTCTGGCTCGACAGCAGCCATGATTATGTGGTGCACCACGCCGACAACATTGCCTCCTGGATGGACAATTTTTTTGGCGTCAGCCGTGTCGAGGAGGAGGCACCCTACTCCACCCTGCGTCTGCGCATGGAGCAGGAGTGGGATGAGCTGGACGGCTGGGACAGTGGCCTTAGCCTACGCGGCAAGGTGCACCTGCCCAAGCTCAACAAACGTTTTGCGCTGTTGTTTTCCGACGATGATGAGCGCACCGGCACCGATAGCCTGTTGATCGACCGCCAGGACTCCCCCGACGATATCGCCCTGCAATATACCGCCCGGGAACGCAAGCGCTACCGGGTTGATTTCAAGGTGGGACTGCGCTCTTCACTGCACCCCAAGGTATCGGGCCGCTACCGCTACGAATATCCCCTGCGACCGGACTTGATCGGCCGTTTCAGTGAGGAAATTCTTTACCGCACTGACGACGGGTTCGCCTCTCGAACCCGTTTCGAGCTGGATAAAATTATCAGCGAGAACAAAGTCATACAATGGTACAACCGGGTGAACTGGGATGAGGATGAGCCCGGTGTTTCGTGGCGCACCGGTATTTCTTTCAACAGACGATTGAGTGAAAAGCGCGCCCTCAGCTATTTTCTTGCTGCCGGCGGAGAAACCAAACCTAGCCACTATACGTCGAGCTACGGGGTGGGAATACGCTACCGCCAGAACATCTACCGCCACTGGCTGTTCGCTGAAGTGCAGCCCGCCTACCACTGGCGCCGCCCTGAATTCGAGGACAGCCGCAGCGGCTCGGCCTCTATTCTACTGCGACTCGACGCCGTGTTTACCCGCGACTGGGACTGAGAAACCAATCATGAATGCACCGGTAAAAAACCAC
>JBAYPJ010000151.1:0-4678 GCA_041677785.1 Novosphingobium sp.
CCGTCGATCGACAGGAGGGTGACGGTGTGGCCTCCGGCGCGCGCCTCCCTCGCCGGGATCGCCGCGCGGTTTCCTAGCCAGACGCCGGTGACGTTGAGATCCAGCACGCCGCGATGGCCTTCCAGCGTCTCGCGCTCGATGCCGCCGCCGATCCCGGCGCCCGCATTGTTGACCAGGATGTCGATCCCGCCGTGGCTCTCCCGGACGCCCGCGACGATCCGCGTCCACGCATCGGGGTCGCGGACGTCCAGTGCCGCGAACCGGGCGCCTGCGCCGATTTCGGCGGCGACGGCCCGACCCGCGTCCTCGCGGATATCGCTGACCAACACTTGCGCGCCGTGGCTTGCGAAGACGCGCGCGATCGCCTCGCCGATCCCGCTCGCCGCGCCGGTGACGAGCGCGATCTTGCCCGCCAGCCGGCCGTTGCCGTCGCCGCTCATGGCATCGCCACGCCGCCGTTGGGCCGCAGGATCTGCCCGGTGGTGAACCGGCTGGCGTCCGAGGCCAGGAACAGCACCGCCAGCGCGATGTCGCGTGGCGTGCCGGTCAGGCCGAGCGGCGAGGCGCCGGCCCGCGAGGCGAGCGCCTCGCGGTAGCGCTCGGGCGGCACGGTCCCGCTTTCGTCCCGGAAGCTGTGCAGGCCCATCGGCGTGTCGACCCAGCCCGGCGCCACGGCGTTTACCCGGATGCCGAGCGGCCCGAATTCCGCGGCCGCCGAACGCGTCAGCATGTTCACGCCGGCCTTGGTCAGCGAATAGATCGACAGTTCGGGAACCGGCGATTCGCCGCCGCCCGAGGAGATGTTGACGATCGCGCCGCCGCCGGTCTCCCGCATCGCGCGCGCGGCCGCGGCGCAGCCCCAGTAGGCGCCCTTGAGGTTGATCGCGATCAGCCGGTCGAGGTCTTCCTCCCGTGCTTCGAGGATGCGTTTGCGCAGGATGACGCCGGCGACGTTGACCCAGGCGTCGATCCGCCCCCAGCGCGCGCCGGCGGCGTCGGCCAGTGCGTCGATCTCGCTTCGGCGCGACACGTCGAGCTTGCGGGCCAGGACATCCGCGCCCGCCGCTTGTGCCAGCGCGGCGGTCTCGGCCAGCCCGGCCTCGTTCACATCGCCGATGGCGACGTTCGCGCCGGCCCCGGCCAGCACGATCACGGTTTCCCGGCCGATGCCCGATGCGGCGCCGGTGACGACCGCCACCCGGCCGTCGAGTGCGAATGACCGCGCCAGTTCGACATCCATCCTGCTTCTCCCTTCCCCGGCCGCTTCGGCGGCCGTCCTGCGGAACGGGAACGAGGCTGGAGGCGGCACGCGGCAGGGTCAACGCCTGCCGCTGCGGCTGGGCCAAATGCGTAATTACGCAGGCCCGCAGGCCGCACGGGCCTATCCCTCCGGTACGGATTGGCCGGTTGTGATCCAGCGTGCGATCGCCGCCCGCATGAGCGTGGCGTAAGCGTCGATCTGCGCGTCCATGGCCCCGGCCGGGCCGGCGAGCCCCAGCACCGCCTGGCCGCGCAGCACCTGCGCCGGCAGGGGCATGGCGATCGAGCAGATGTCGCTGCCCGCGGTCGGGCCTGCCGCATGGCCGGTGTCCCTGATGCGCGCCAGCGTCGCCAGCACTTCGGGAAGCTCGCCGCGGGGAACGCGCGCGCGGTCGGCCAGGCGGCGAACCTCGGCGTCGTCGAGGGTGGAGAGGAACGCGCTGCCGATCGCCGATCCGAATAGCGAGATCTTCAGGCCGCGCTCGCCGCCGGCGCCTTCGCCGCCGCACAGCTCTATCACCTGCATGAACAGGTCGCTCTGCATCGCCACCGTCGCAACGAAGCCGGTGCGCGCCTGCACGTCGCGCACCAGGTCGGACATGCGGCTGTCGAGGCCGTAGGTCTCCGTGATCCAGCAGGCGATCGCCGCCAGCCGGGGCGAAGGCCGATAGGTCTTGGTCCGCGCGTCGAACAGGAGATGCGCGGAATCGGCCATGGTCTTGAGGAGCTGGTTGGCGGTGGAAGGCGTCAGGTCCAGCAGGCGGGCGATCTCGATGGCCCGTAGCGGGCGGCGCGCCGTCCCGAAGGCTTCCAGCACGTCGAGCGCCCGCGTCGCCGAGCGCGATATGCTGCGCCGCTCTCCCGGCCGCTTGATCCGTACCGCGAGGTGGCGGTTCCTGTCGGTGGCGATAGCTACAAGGTTCATGCCGCTCCCCCGCCGGGTGCCCGCGATGCTGTGCCCGGCGGCATCCCTCTTCCGCTTCTTCGCTCTTCCTGTCCAGCGTAGCCCTGCCGCAACGATTGCCCACTGAAAGGCGGCCGCGCGACTTGTGCCGTCCCGCAGAAAACGGCAGGTCTGCGCAGACCGAAGCCGATCGGATGGCGGGTGCGGACCGGGTGTTGCCCAACCTTCGGATAATGAAGAAAATACGGATATTCAGGGAAAGCGATGGTCGGGGACGGCTTCGAACTGATCGCGAATAATGGCGGAAACAAGCCGTTTTCTAGACTGTGGAAAAGCGCGGTAGCCCCCAGCGTGGCCCCCAAACGGGTTAGGTGGGGCGGTTCCGGTACGCGGTGGCGGTCATTCTATCAGGCATCGTTGACGGGATGACAACCATTCCTTGCTAACCGGCCCGCATGAGGTTCAAGCAGCCCTTCCGCGCGGTCCCGATCAAGCCGGATCCGGAATACATGGTGAAGCGAAGGAGGCGCAGGCCCTCGCTCGGCCCGGCTTCGCTGCCCGTGGTCCCCGTCGATGGTGCTGCCCAGCCAGTGAAGCATCAGACGGCGACGCCTCCACCGACGATACCGCAATCCGTGAAGTCTCCACGGCCGATGGCTCGCCGCGTGAAATCCGGCCGCCAGCGTTCGGGCTCAGGCATCGGCATTCTGGCGGGTGCCGTGCTGCTGGGTGCCACGGGCGGGCTGGGTAGTGTCGTGCTTGAGGATTTCGACTGGCGATCGATGCGGGCGTTCGCTGCTGATGCCGGGCTCGTTCGCGCACGGGAGCCTCAACCTGGCGACGTGTGGAGCGGTTGCAATGCCGCCCGCGCTGCCGGCACGGCACCGATCTACGTGAGCGAGCCGGGATATAGGCCAGAGATGGATGGCGACGGGGACGGCATCGCCTGCGAGCCGTATCGCTGAGAAAGTAGAAACGATGGAATTGCCAGCATGATGGACAGCAGTTTAGCTGCCGCCTTCAGCGGGGGTTCTTTTGGCGGAGACAGCACCGGAGCAAGCGCCATGTGGCAGGAGAACGAGCCAACGGATTTTGTTAAGCATGCCCGTTTAGCCTGACTTCAGCGCCTCCCTGTAAGCGTGAACCGTTACTGACAAGGGGGTCCACGTTGAAAAAGCTTCTTATCGGCCTGATGGCCGTCTCGGTCTGCACGCCCGCTCTTGCTCAAAACGGTGCCGCTGAGCCCATGACCGTTGCGTCGGTGGTATCGGCCGCACCACAGCTCGTGTTGCCGGCGAATACTGAGGTATCGCTGCGCATGAACGACACGATCACCAGCAAGGGCAATTCCTTCAATCAGGGCGACACCTTCGGGCTGACGGTCGCGCAGAATGTGTATCTTGATGACTATGTGGTGATTCCGGCCGGATCGCGGGCCACGGGCCGGATCACTTTCCTCACCAGCAAGGGGGCATTTGGCAAATCCGGTAAGATGGAAATTTCAGTCGAATACGTCGAGGTGAACGGTCGGCGCATTCCGCTTGAAGGCACCTATCGCCAGGAAGGCGAAGGCAACACCGTTGCAACTGTCGGCGGTGTGATTGCAGCCGGTGTGTTTGCCGGATTCGTAACCGGCAAGAGCGCGACAATTCCGCAGGGACGCGAGTTGACGGCACGAACGAAGCAGGATTTGCCCATTCGTGTTGCGGCTCGGCCGTCCCGTGCTCCCGTTGTCCCTGCATACACGGAGGTTCCGGTACAGTCCTACGTCCAGACCAGTTCTGGACAACCCTCCATGCCAGTCAAAACTACAAAGGCTAACTGGGGCCTCGTCCCTGTCACGAAGTAGGCGGATCGCTTACGAAAATGGGGACGCCCATCAGGACGCCTCCAAATCGTCCGCCTGTAGGCGACCGCTCGCTAGGGGGAATACTCTAGTGTTTCTCGGGTTTCAACGCCTCTGCGCGCCCTTAGGCGGCAAGCAAATGGTGCCCGGGGACGGAATCGAACCGCCGACACCATGATTTTCAGTCATGTGCTCTACCAACTGAGCTACCCGGGCATCGCTGCTGCGACAAGTCCCGCGGGGGACCGGCGAGCGATTGGAAGCGCGCCTATGGCGAACGCGCGCCGGCTTGGCAAGCGGGAATCAGTCCTCCGGGGGAAGATCGGGGCTGGCCGCCGGGCCGGGCAGGGCATAGCCGTCCTCCAGCCATTGCAGCAGATCGCGGTCGCGGCAGCGGGTCGAACAGAACGGCGCGTGCGCCTCGACGCGGGGCTTGCCGCAGATCGGGCATTTCCTGGGGCTGCGGGTCATGGTTCCACCAGTTGGGCATAACCGCCCTCGAGTGCAAGCGTGGGATCGGCGTGCCAGCGCAATTGTCGCCCGGTGCGGCGGGCGAGTTCGTCGCGCCAGTCGGGCGTGACGGCGGCGAGCACCGCGGCAGGGGCGGCGACCAGCAGCGCGCCCGCGCCCTCGGCCCGCCCGGCGCGGCGCAACAGCAGGCGCGCGGC
>JBAYPJ010000152.1:0-4669 GCA_041677785.1 Novosphingobium sp.
AAGTCCGCGCGCCTGCTGGTCGATGATTATCTCCAGCGGGAAGGCGCCTATCCCCGGGCCATTGCCCTGTCCGCATGGGGCACCGCCAATATGCGCACCGGCGGCGACGACATCGCCCAGGCGCTTGCCCTGATGGGTGTCCGGCCGCGCTGGGAATGGACATCGGGGCGGGTGACCGGCTTTGAAATCATGACCGTGACGGAACTGGGCCACCCGCGTGTTGACGTGACCTTCCGCGTCTCCGGCTTCTTTCGGGACGCCTTTCCCGAACAGATCGCCCTGATCGACAGTGCCGCGCGCGCAGTGATGGCGCTGGACGAGCCGGAGGAGGACAATCCCGCCGCCGCCCGCCATCGCACCGAGGTCGCGCGGCTCATCGAAGCGGGAGCGGCGGGCGACCTCGCCCGTCGTCGTGCCGGAACGCGGATATTCGGATCGAAACCCGGCGCCTATGGCGCGGGATTGCAGGCGATGATCGACGAGAGGCTGTGGCAGGAGCGGGCAGAGCTTGCATCCGTCTATCTCGACTGGGGCGGCTATGCCTATGGCGCGGGCATTGAGGGCGACGCCGAACGCGACCTGTTCGCGGCCCGGCTGACGCAAACCGATGCGGTGATCCAGAATCAGGATAATCGCGAGCATGATCTGCTCGACAGCGACGATTATTATCAGTTCGAGGGCGGCATCGCCGCCGCGATCGAACATCTGAGGGGCGCCGCCCCGCTCAGCTATCATAATGACCATAGCCGCCCGGAACGGCCGCTCATCCGCACGCTTGAGGATGAAATCGGCCGCATCGTGCGCGGGCGCGTCACCAACCCCAAATGGATCGCGGGCGTGATGCGCCACGGATATAAGGGTGCGTTCGAAATCGCCGCCTCGGTCGATTATCTCTTCGCCTTCGCCGCCACCACCCATGCGGTGAAGGATCATCATTTCGACGCCGTCCACGCCGCCTTCCTCGAAGACGAGGCCGTTCGCGCGTTCATGGCCGAAACCAATCCCGCCGCCCTGCGCGAAACCGCCGCCCGCCTTGCCGAGGCGCTGGAGCGCGGCCTGTGGAAACCGAAGTCGAACAGTGCGGGCCTGTTGCTCGCCCGGATCATGGAGAGGGACTGATGCCCGAAAGAAGCGACGAACACCATAATGCGAAGATGAAGAAGAAGCAGGCCGCCCATGAAAAGATCATGGCGAACAAGACCCGGGAGAAGGGCCTGCTGATCGTCCATACCGGCAAGGGCAAGGGTAAGACGACCGCCGCGCTCGGCATGGTCGTGCGCGCCATCGGCCATGGCAGGAAGGTCGGTGTAGTCCAGTTCGTGAAAGGCGCAATGACGACCGGCGAAAAAGCCGTGTTCGATGTTTTTCCCGCACAGGTGGAATTCCTGCCGATGGGCGAAGGCTTCACCTGGGACACGCAGGATCGCGCCCGCGACATCGCAACCGCGCGCGCGGCATGGGAAGAGGTGAAGCGGATGATCTCCGACCCCGCCTATGACATGGTGCTGGCCGACGAACTCAACATCGTGCTGCGCTATGATTATCTGCCGCTCGACGAGGTTCTGCCGGTGCTGGCGGCCCGCGCGCCGATGAAACATGTCATCGTCACCGGCCGCAATGCCCCTGATGCCCTGATCGAAATCGCCGATCTCGTCACCGAAATGACACTGGTGAAACACCCGTTCCGGTCTGGCGTGAAGGCGCAGCCGGGGATCGAATTCTGATCCCCTTCCTCCTCTCGCTATCGCCCGATCTGGGCGACGAGGCTGCGCGCAGCCTGCACATAGGCAGGGCCGCCGCACACTGTCCATGCCTGCGGCAGGCGGAGGCGCGCTATGTCGCGGAGCGCGGGATGGTGCAGCATTTCCGTCCCCTGATCGGTGATGCTGTCGGTTGCGGCATCGACGATGATGAAATCCGGCCGCGCGGCCACCAGCTCCTCGATCGACATTTGCGAAAGCGCCGGTTTGCCGAGCTTTCCGGCAAGATTGACCAGCCCCGCCCGCTGCATCAGATCATCGATCAGCGTCCCGGTGCCGGTCAGGAAGCCGCGCCGCTGATAATAGGCCGCGACGCGCCCCCGACCCGGTTTCGGCAGGCGCGACAATTCCCGTTCCATGCGCGCAACCAGCGCCTCGCCCCTTTCCGGCTGGCCCACGGCATAGGCGACGGCACGAGTCTGCGCCACGATATCGGCGAAACTTTTCGCTGTTTTCAGATCGAGCGCGGGATAATGCTGCCCCTTCAGCGCGGCCATGACACCGGTGCGACGGGCGGGCATGCCGATAACGAGGTCGGGCCGGATCGCCAGCACCTCCTCGGCCGACTGGCCCAGCACCCGCAGACTGCCCACCTGACGCGCGGCGGCCGACATTTCCGGCTTGTCCGCATTATGGGTCAGGCCCGCAATCTGATCGCGATCGGCCAGCGCCAGAAGATACTGATCGGCGCACAGGTTGAGCGAAACGATCCTGCGGGGCGCCTCCTTGGCGCCATCGGAAGAACGCTCTCCCCATGCCGGAACCGTGAACACCACAGCTCCCGCCATCAACAGGATGCCGATGGCGGCCAGCGGCCTCCGCAACGCGGCAATGGACAAATGATATTTCCTGTGCGGCATGATGCGCCGCTCTTTACCAGCACACCCCCGGGACACAAGCGTGACGGGGCCACCGATCCAATGCGAGGTGTTCGTGAATTCCCCCCATCCCGATCCGGCTGAACCGCGCCACCGGCTGCTGATGCCGGGCCTGTTGCTGCTATTGCTGCTGTCGGCGGCGCTCTCAATTGCGCTGGGGCCGGTCGCTCTGACGCCTGACCGGCTGCTCCATGCGCTGCTGGGGCAAGGGGATGCGATCGCCCATGCGATCATCATCGATCTGCGCCTGCCGCGCCTGCTGGCGGGGCTGCTGGTGGGCGGGATGCTCGGCCTTTCGGGCGCGGTGTTGCAGGGCTATCTCCGCAATCCGCTGGCTGAACCCTCGGTTCTGGGGGCGTCCAACGCGGCGGCGCTGGGGGCGGTGATCGCGCTCTATTTCGGCCTCTCCGAACTCCATGCCGCAATATTGCCGGTGCTGGCGATCCTCGGGGCGCTGGTCGCGCTGGCATTGCTCTTCGCGCTGGCAGGACGCTCGGACAGCCCGCTGACCCTGATCCTTGCCGGGATCGCGCTTTCTACCCTGTCGGGCGCGGGCATCAGCCTCGCCCTCAACCTTTCCCCCAACCCCTTCGCCGCGATGGAAATCATGAGCTGGCTGCTCGGGTCGGTCGAAAACCGCACCATGGAGCATGTGTGGATCGCCCTGCCCTGCGTCATCGTCGGCGCCGGACTGCTGGCAGGCAGCGGGCAGGCGCTCGACGCGCTGAGCCTCGGCGAAGACGGCGCGCAATCGCTCGGCATCGACCTGCCCCGGCTGCGCCTGACATTGCTCGTCGGCATTGCGGTCGGCGTGGGCGGCGCGGTTGCGATTTCCGGCGCCATCGGCTTCATCGGCCTGATCGTGCCGCATCTGATCCGCCCGCTGACCGATCGCAGCCCTTCCGTCCTGCTGCTGCCGTCGATGCTGGCGGGATCGGTGCTGCTGACGCTCGCCGATGTCGCGGTACGGCTGATCCCGACCCATGCGGAACTGAAACTCGGCGTCGTGACGGCCTTTCTGGGGGTGCCGGTCTTTCTCGTTCACCTGATGCGGGAGCGCCGGCTATGGTGACCATCACGCTTGAAGCCGTCCATGTGAGACGGGGCAGTCGCACGATCCTCTCCGGCATTTCGACGGAGTTGGGGACGGGAAAACTGATCGGCGTGATCGGCCCCAATGGCGCGGGCAAATCCACCCTCGTCCGCGCGATCATGGGGCTCCTGCCCGTTGCTGAAGGCATGATAGCCGTCGACGGCCGCCCCGCGAAAGAACTCGACCGGAAAGCGATGGCGCGCCGCCTCGCCTATCTGCCGCAGGGGCAGACGCTGCACTGGCCACTTTCGGTCGAACGCCTCGTCGCGCTCGGACGGCTCCCCCATCTGGCGCCTTTCTCCCGACTGTCGGAATACGACCATGGCGTTATCGAACAGGCGATGCGCCGGGCCGACATACTATCTCTTCGGCACCGCGACGCGACCACGCTGTCAGGGGGCGAACGTGCCCGCGCGATGCTGGCGCGGGTTCTGGCCGTAGGAGCAGATGGCCTTGTCGTGGACGAACCGCTGGCCTCGCTCGATCCCGGCCACCAGATCGATGTGATGGAGATTCTCCGCCAGCAGGCGCAGGAGGGTGCGCTCGTCATCGCGGTGCTGCACGATCTCACCATGGCGGCACGCTATTGCGACCGGCTGCTGCTGCTCGACAGAGGCAGGCTGATCGCCGACGGCACCCCCGCGCAGGTGCTGACGCCTGCCCGCCTCTCCTCCGTCTATGGCATTCGCATATTCATGGGCGGGGAAGACTCCGCCCCCTTCATCGTCCCACTGGCGCGAACAGGCAGGGACGAAGCCTGATCCCGCGCCGCTTTTCTTCGCCCGGACAAGCGCTCCCGATTGACGCTGCGTACAACAGCCACTATCCCGGCCGATGCGACAGGTTCCCCCTGACCGGGGATTAAAATGGGAACGGGGTGTAATCCCCCGGCTGCCCCTGCAACTGTGAGCGGATAGCCATGTGCCATCAGGCCATTG
>JBAYPJ010000153.1:0-4636 GCA_041677785.1 Novosphingobium sp.
CCATCGCGCACAGCCGCACGCGGAACCTGCCCGAAGTGGTCCGCCGCGCCGATATCGTCGTCGCCGCCGTCGGCCGGCAGGAAATGGTCAAGGCCGACTGGGTGAAGCCCGGCGCGACCGTGATCGACGTCGGCATCAACCGCGTGCCCGCGGCCGAGGAAGGCAAGACCCGGCTGGTCGGCGACGTCGACTTCGCCGGCGTCAGCGCGGTCGCGGGCGCGATCACCCCGGTGCCGGGCGGCGTCGGGCCGATGACCATCGCCGTGCTGCTGCGCAACACCGTCGTCGCCGCCCACCGCAACGCCGGCCTCGCGCTGGCCGAGGGGGCCATTTGAAGCGCCTCTTCGCCGCGCTGGCGCTGCTGGCGCTGGCCGCCGGCGCGCAGGCGCAGGAAGGTCGCGGGGACCGGGGCGGACCGCGCGGCGGCGGACAGATGCGCGGCTACGCCAACCCCAGCGCCGCCATCGCCGCCGAGATCGCGCTGGCGCGGGCCGCGCAGGACAAAGGGCAGTGGACCGCCGCCAGGGCCGCCGCCGCGCCCGACGCGGCGATGTTCGCCCCGGCCATGGTGCTGGCGCACGACTGGCTGAAGAATCGGCCCGACCCGCCGGCCGCGCTCGCCCGGCAGCCCTACCAGGTCTGGTCGAGCTGCGACGGATCGCTGATGATCACCAGCGGCGCCTGGCAACGCGGCGACAGCCACGGCTGGTTCACCACCGTATGGCAGCGGCAGGCCAAGGGCGGCTACAAATGGGTCTTCGATCACCACGGCGCGGCGCGGGAACCGCTCCCCGCGCCCGAGATGATCGCCGCCCGCGTCGCCGCCTGCCCCGAGCGGCGGCCCGGCCCGCGCCCCGCCGGCCAGGATGCGCGCGGCAAGCCGGCCAAGCGCGAGAAGACGCCGCCGATGCCGTTCGATCCCACCCGGCGCGAGGGTCGCTCGGACGACGGCACGCTCGCCTGGCAGGTCACCGCCGATACCGCCGGCACGCATGATTTCACCGCGCGGATGCTGGTCGACGGGCAGATGGAGGAAATCCGCAACGAGCATGTCGCGGCGGGCGCGTGATACTCGAGCTGTTTGTTCCCGCTTTCGTCACGCTGTTCGTCGTCATCGATCCGCCCGGTTGCGCGCCGATCTTCGCCGGGCTGACCAGCAGCGCCCCGGCCGTCGGCGCCGCTTCCACGCAAGCGGCGTAAATTCCGGCGCGGCCGCTTCGGCACTTTGGTTGACACCCGGTTGCTGAAATTTACGGTGTCCAGGGAGAAGAAAACCGCACCCAGCGAACCGGCGGGATTCGCGCTCAGGGATGGGATATGTGCCATCCCTGGGCTGATAGCCGGCCCGGTTCATGTAGGAAAACGCCGCTTCGATCGGGATCGCGCCGCCGCGGCGCGGGTCAGGACCGGTTTTCCTCCGTTGGCGGCAGCTCCTCTTGCGCGGCCAGGCCCCGCTCGTTGATCAGTCCTTCGGGATCGGGGTGGATCAGGATCTCGACGTCGGGGAACTCGGCCTGCAGCCGCGCCTCGATCTCGTCCATCACCTTGTGCGCGGCGCGGACGGTCATGTCGGGATCGACCCAGACGTGGAACTGGACGAAATCGCGGTCGCCCGACGTGCGCGTGCGCAGGTCGTGCATGCCGCGCAGCTCGGGATGGCGCGCGGCGACCGCGACGAAGCGGGCCTTCTTCGCCTCGGGCCATTCCTTGTCCATCAGCTCGTCGACGGCGCGTTGCGAGGCCCCCCACGCGCCCCAGCCGAGCCAGCCGGCGATGAGCAGCCCGAACAGCGCGTCGGCGCCGGCGAGGCCCGCATACTGGTCGAGCGCCAGCGCCGCGATCACCGCCAGGTTGAGCAGCAGATCCGACTGGTAGTGGACGTGATCGGTGGTCACGGCTAGGCTGCCGGTGCGGCGGATGACATGACGCTGCCAGGCCAGCAGCGCCAGCGTCGCCATCATCGCCACGGCCGAAACGGCGATGCCCTCGCTTGCCGCCTCGGTGCGGGTGCCGGCCACGAACTGTTCGATCGCGCGCGCGGCGAGGCCCAGCGCCGAGATCGAGATCAGCGTCACCTGGACGATCGCCGCCAGCGCCTCGGCCTTGCCGTGGCCGAAGCGATGCTTGTCATCCTCGGGCTGCGCCGCGACCCAGACGCCCGCGAGCGTGACCAGGCTGGCGGCGAGATCGAGCGCGGTGTCGGCCAGGCTGCCCAGCATGGCCGTCGACCCCGTCGACCACGCCGCCCGCGCCTTGAGCACCACCAGCAGCGCCGCGACCGCAAGGCTGGCGAAGGCCGCGCTGCGGTTGAGCCGACCCGTTTCGGTTCGAGCAGTCTCGGCAAATTTTGGCATGATCACGGGTAGAGCAGCGTGCTCGCCCAGCCGTCCGCCGTGCGCGTGAAGCGCCGCCGCTCGTGCAGGCGGTGCGGCCGGTCCTGCCAGAACTCGATCGCCTCGGGCGCCAGGCGGAAGCCCAGCCAGTGCTGCGGCCGCTCGACCTCGCGGCCGGCGAAGCGCGTTTCCGCCTCGGCGAAGCGCCCCAGGAACGTGGCGCGCGCGTCGAGCGGGGCGGACTGGTCCGACGCCACCGCGCCAAGCTGCGAATCGCGCGCGCGGCTGGCGAAATAGGCATCGGCGGTCGCCGTATCGACGGGCGCCAGCGGCCCCTCGATGCGCACCTGCCGGCGCAGCGACTTCCAGTGGAACAGCAGCGCCGCGTGGGGATTGGCGAGAAGCTCCTGCCCCTTGCGGCTGCGGCTGTTGGTGTAGAACACGAAGCCGTCCAGCCCGTGTCCCTTGAGCAGAACCATGCGCACCGAGGGCAGCCCGCCGGGAGTTGCGGTGGCGAGCGCCATGGCGTTGGAATCGTTCGGCTCGCTGGCGCGCGCCGCATCGAACCAGGCGTCGAACAAGGCGATGGGGTCCCCGTGCGGGATGGTGTCGGCGAACTGTTCAGCTTCCACGCGCAATTCCTGAAGAAGACGGCAGAGGCGACGCCGATCGATCGGATGGACCCGACCGGGCGCCCTGCCCGGGAGATTTCGAATAGCCGCAGGCAGCTACGGAGGAAAGCTCCGCTTGTCGTGCGGGACGTGCGCACCTAGCTTAGCGCCCATGGCAGCAGATCCTTATGCAACCCTGGGCGTGTCGCGCGGCGCGAGCGAGAAGGACATCAAGTCCGCCTATCGCAAGCTCGCGAAGGAACTCCACCCCGACCGGAACAAGGACAACCCCAGGGCGGCGGAGCGATTCAGCGACGTCACGCGCGCTTACGACCTCCTGTCCGACAAGGACAAGCGCGCGCAGTTCGACCGCGGCGAGATCGACGCCGACGGCAACCCCATGGGCTTCGGTTTCGGCGCGGGCGGCCCGGGCGCCGGCTTCGGCGGGCGCGGCGGCGGGCAGGGCGGCTTCGGCGGCGGGTTCGACAACTTCGATGCGGAAGGGATCGACCTGGGCGACCTGTTCGGCGGTATCTTCGGCGGGCGCGGCGGCGGGCAGGGCGCGGGGATGGGCGGCGGCTTCGGCGGCGGGCGCGGCCGCGCCGCGCCGCGCGGGGCCAACGTCCAGTATCGGCTCGGCGTCTCGCTGGCCGACGCCGCCACGCGGGCACCGCAGCGGGTCACGCTGGCCGATGGCAAGACGATCGACCTCAAGCTGCCCGCCGGAGTCGAGGACGGCACCCAGATGCGCCTCGCCGGCAAGGGCGAGCCGGGCCCTGGCGGCCCCGGCGACGCGCTGGTGACGATCCACCTGGAACCGCATCCCTTCTTCAAGCGCGACGGCGACAACATCCGCCTCGACCTGCCGGTCAGCCTCGACGAGGCGGTCAATGGCGCCAAGGTCAAGGTGCCCACCGTGGAAGGCGCGGTCATGCTCACGATCGCGCCGGGCAGCAGCTCGGGCAGGACGCTGCGTCTCAAGGGCAAGGGCTTCACCCGCCGCGACGGGACGCGCGGCGACCAGCTCGTGACGCTGGAGATCGTCCTGCCCGAAGGCGACGAGGACCTCGCCCGGCGGCTGGAAGGCTGGCGCGACGGCCGACCGCTGCGGGCCCGGCTGGGAGTCTGACCCGGCCGATGGAGGAGGTCCCGGTCCAGCCGCCCGCTGCGCACAGCGACCAGTCGCCCGAGGCGCGGCGGTTCCAGGCACTGTTCGAGCGCGACAAGCTGCAGCGGCGGGTCGTCCGCAACCTGGGGCCGGCCAGCCATGCCTTCACCGTCGCCCGGCGCGTGGCCGTGGGCACTTATTCCGACGGCTTCATCCACGCCGGGAACCTTGCCTATACGGCGATCCTGTCGCTGTTCCCGTTCTTCATCGTCATCGCCGCCGTGTTCAAGGCGCTGGGCGAGGAAGGCCAGCGCGCCGCCTCGATCCATGCGTTCCTCTCGACCGCGCCGCCGGTCGTCGCCCGGGTGCTCGAGCCGGTGGCGCTGGAGGTGATCGAGGCGCGCAGCGGCTGGCCGTTGTGGGTGGGCGCCGTGGTCGGCCTGTGGACGGTCTCCAGCCTGATCGAGACGATCCGCGACATCCTGCGCCGCGCCTACGGCACGCGGCCGACCGCGGCGTTCTGGCGCTACCGCCTGTTTTCGGCGGCTTTGATCTTCGGCGCGGTGGTGCTGCTCCTGCTCTCG
>JBAYPJ010000154.1:0-4610 GCA_041677785.1 Novosphingobium sp.
CCGTTGTCGATCATGGCAAAACGGCCCGAGGCCAGCGTCACGCGCTGGCGATAGATACCCGCGACATGATCGCCGGGCCGCGACGGTAGAGGCGCAAGGCCGGTGCGGTTCACGAGGTCTGTCTTGATGTGCAGCAATTCGCGCTCCTTGAGCGTCTGGATCAGTGCGCGGGCGAATATGACGCGGGCGCCGCGCCGTTCCGCCAGTCCCTCATTGACCAGATGATCGGTGCGCGCCTCCATGGCTGCGGCGACGTCCGCGCCAAAGCCGCCACCCAATATGGGCCGTTCCGGGGCGATGAGAATGCGATCGAGCCAGGTCGCCCCATCGGAGGTGATCTGTTCTCCAAGCGACAGATCGGATCGGGTCGCGAGCGAAGGGCGTTGCTGCCCCTTGGCATCTTCCCAGGAGCGCAGTTCGACTATCGCGCCGGGCCTTGCGTCCCCGGTCATGTCGATATCCGCGAAACGCAAATGATGGGTGTGGCCATCAACGCCATCGACCACAGCATAGGCGCTGCCCTTGAGTTCGTCGTATAGCCCGCGATCGACCAGGCGCCCAACGACGGGATCGACCGGCGGGCCATGATGGATCGCAAAGCGCGACACGTCCGGGTTCGGCGTGTCCCGCGCCATCGCCTTGTGCATCGTCTTGATGATGTCACCGCGAATAGCGAGATCGCGCAGCTTCTCCTCCAGGCCTGACTTCATAGTCCAGGCCGCTGGACCGAGCGGTTCGACCAGCCCCATGGCCTCCAGCTTCTGCGCACGGCCTACCAACAGGTGCCGGTTCTCAAGTCCGCGCCCATGGGAGTCCGGGCGCAGATCGACAATGCCTCCGTGGCGGTCGGCGATATCCCGCAAGCTGCGATCGAGGCTGGTCCAGCGATCAGCCTGCACCTCGCGGCTGAGCGCCGCATGGATCTCGCGCTGTGTCCGTGGACCCAGTTCGAGGGTCATGCGATCTTCGGCCCGATGGCGGAAGCCCTTGCTGATATAGTCCCGGCTTATGACGAGGTCGCGGCCGTCGTCACCGCGACCCCGAACCAGCACATGAATATGGGGGTCATCGGTATTCCAGTGATCGACCGCCACCCAATCGAGCGAGGTGCCGAGGTCGCGCTGCGCGTCCGCCATCAGCTCGCGGGTAAAGGCCCGCAGGTCGTCCATCTCCCGCGCATCCTCCGGCGAGATGATCATGCGAAAATGATGGCGATCATCCTCGCAGCGTTCCGCAAAGGCCTTCCCGTCGGCCTGATCGCCAGCCGCATCGAACAGGCGGCCCGGCGTACCGTCACGGGTCACGCCTTCGCGTTCGAGATAGTTGGCGTGCCGCGCCAGTGGCGCCGCCCGGAACCTGCCGCCCTGATGCCGGACAATCCGCATCTTGACGACGACGCGCCTATCCGTCGCCCCGCGGGCGCGACGGGGGGCAGCCACCCTGCCGCGCCCGAAGCGGGAAACGCCGCCCCCTTTCCGGTGAGGAGTATAGGTCCGCCCAATGTGCCCGCCGCGACCGCCTTTGTTCGCCGCGCGCATAACCTGGCCGACGAAGGACTTTGCCTGCCGGCCTTTTGTCCCGCCGTCGCGTGACCGTCCCGGTCTGACATCGAACTCGTCGTCGCGGTCGCTCATCAGGTGCTCAAGCCAATGGCGAAATCGCCTGCCAGACGCTGAACTGCGGCGAAATCGGCAATTTCACGAAAAGATGCTGGCAGGCTTCTCAAGGTGCCATACGCAAAAACCCCATCCAACCAACCATTTGGACCCAGCCTGCTGGCGGTCCTTTTATCTTGCCGTGCCTCCTTCTTTTCCCTGCTTTCCCAGCACCTTCCACTATAGAGAACGCCATAGCGCGCCTGATTACGCCTGCCTGCGAGCGAGCGCCTCATGACGGCTGTTGACCGGAAAGAGGAACGAACAGGCCGTCTCCGACCTCGGAGGCGTCTGCTTCAGGTGCATGTCCGGCATCGTCCTGCGGCGCGTCGGACGGCTCGGGTGCTGCGCCAGAGGCGACGCTCAGAGGACGCGAAAAGAGCGGCGCGTGAGTCCAGGCGAGCGCATCGGCGGGCGGGCTTGAGGCGATGCGACCGGGCGCGCCGCCGACCATCGGCGCGAGCATGGCGAGATAGGCGCGCGTCTCTCTCGGCAGTGGCCGACCTGTCGCGAGATGCTCGTCATAGCGTCCTGGACCGGCATTATAGGCAGCCAGCATTGCGATCGGGTTGCCGTAGCGATCATGCAATTCGCGCAGATAGGCGGTGCCTGCAATGACGTTGTCGCGGGGATCATAGGGGTTGCGACCGAGACGGTAGCGCACACGAAGGTCCGCCCAGGTGCCGGGCATGATCTGCATCAGGCCCATGGCGCCAGCGCGCGAGATCGCGCTCACATCGCCCGCGCTTTCGACGCGCATGACCGCCCATATCCAGCGTTCCGGGATCGCGAAGCGGCGAGACGCCTCGGCGACATGGGCGGCGATCGGCGAGACGGGTGATGCTCTGGCGGACGGTTCGTCCTTGGGACGTGCGAAAGCCGTCGCCGGTGCGCTCGCAAGACAGGCGAGCAACACCAGCGACAGCGCCCGACGACACGCAGAACAGCGGCGCGGGCGCATCGGATCAGCCCCTTTCTTCGCGGGCACGCGGGCGGCTGATCGACAGCCGGAACGCGGTCCCATCATCATCGGCGCGGAAGAGATGGGCGCGCAGATTCTGACCGGCAAACAGCGGGCTCTCGATCTCCAGCGAGACATAGTCGCCCGCGCGTTCGCCGACATCCTTCCATGCGGCGCCGACTCTCGGGCCATGTTCGTCATCGAGCAGGACGCGGAAATCCGGCGCTTTGTCTGCATCACTCGGTTCGGCGGGAACGAGGGTGACAACCTCGTCGATGCCGAACAACCGGATGCGGCCCGTATAGCCATCATCGGTGCGTTTGAAGATATTGGGTTGCATTGCCAGTCTCCTTTGCTTGGCGGGGTGAAAGTCAAATCGCGGCACGCTGCGCGCTCACATCGGCGTCGCCCGTCCGATCACGGTTGCTGCGGGAAGCGGCCCGAAATAGCGCCCGTCGAGGCTGTCCTCGCGGTCGGCGTTGAGGAAGAAAATCTGATCCGCTGCGAGCGTTCGGCAGCCTGACCAGACCGGCAGCAAACGGCCGAGCCGGTCGGTTCTCTGCGCCAGTGCGATCGCTTCGCTGTCGATGCTGATCGTGTCGCCGATCCGGCAGACCGTCTGTCCGGGAACACCCGCCACGCGCTTGAGGAGCGGCAGGCCGAGCGGCAGAGAGCCGCCCTTGTCGAGGAACCGGGCCATGGCCGGCGGCGGCGCGACAACGGCGAGATCGCCGTGCGAAACGGTGTCGCCGACGCGCACTCGGTAGAAACCGATCGGGACGCTGGGACTGGCGTTCCAGATCAGGCGCGGCGGCGGCTCGATCCACATCGAGATGCCGATCAGGCTGACCGCGACGAGGACCGCCGCGAGTGTTTTTCTGTGACGGGTCATTGCAGGGAGCCTTTGCGGGCGAGCCAGGCGCGGTGGCGCTCCAGCGTGTAGGGACGCGGCGTCTCGCGGGCAGCGAGGCGATTATGGACGTGGCGCCAATGGTCCGGCGCCGTGTCGGCGGGGTCGATGCCGAACGCGTCCACCGCGTCGATCGCTTCGAACACCCGCTGCACCTTGGGCCAGCCTGAAACCCGCAGCAGAATGTCACCGCCGGGATCGACGCCGGGCACGGTCTGATAGGGCTCGCCCGGCAGGACGGCGCGCAGGATATCGATGCGGGAAACGACCGTTCCGAAGTCGTTCGACGCCCAGCGAACGAAGGCGAACAGGCTGTCGGGCGCAAAGCCGAGGCGGCGACGGCGGCGGTCGAGTATCTGATCCTCGACCGGTCTCCCGAAGCGTATCCAGCGCTCGATCTTCTTTTCGATCCACAGCAGATCGACACGGGTGCGATCATCGGGCACGGCGTTCATGGCGCGCCCCCCGATCATCGTCGGGGAACGCCTCGGCCAGCATCGCGCGCAGCAGGTCGGCCAGCGTGAGTCCGCGCTGGAGCGCTGCGAGCTTGATCCGTTTCCGCATTTCCGGCGTCACGTCGATGGTGAGCCGCGCGGTGTTGGCGCTTCGCGCTGGCGGCGCCGGCAGTTTCCCATCGCCTGCGGAAATCCAGGCATCGACGTTTCGTGGACGCGCTGCAAAGCGTCGGGACGATTTGCCCGGCACGTTCATGATGGGAGATTCCCGACCTGTTGCGCCAATGCGGCGATTTCGTGTGCGGCGATGCTATCGGGGGCCAGTTCGGCGGCAAGGCGCCCGGTCCGCAGCGCATCCGCGAAGATGACCCGCTGGCCGATATGTTCCGCCAGCAAGGTCGGGTCGTGGTCGGCAAGGCTGTCTGCGGTGGCGCGTCCGATCAGCGTGCGGGCGGGATAGCGGTTGAGAACGAAATGCGCCCTGATGTCGGGCTTGAAGATGCGCGTCTCGTCGAGCAGCGCCAGCATCTCGGCCGATGCCCAGCCATCGAGCGGCGAAGGCTGCACGGGGATGAGGATGAGATCCGAGGCAAGCAAAGCCGAGCGCAACAGCCCCGCCACGCGCGGCG
>JBAYPJ010000155.1:0-4440 GCA_041677785.1 Novosphingobium sp.
AAGTTGCGGCCGGTGGGCAGCACATCGGGGCGTCCGCGTGTCGGCGCCCCGGACGGGCCGGGCATGACGAAGCGTCCGTCGAGACCTGCGAGCAGGGCCTCCCGCTCTGCCGCGCCGCAGGCGTCGATGCGCGGCGCGATGTCGGTGCGGAGCGATTTCAGTACCGCGCGGCTTGCCGGGCCGACCGCGCCCGCGCCGTCGGCAAGGTCGAGCGCGAGCAGTTCCAGCCGTTCCACCGTGTCGCCATGGCTGCGCCAGACATCGCCGGACAGCCGCACCAGCAAGTCCGGGCGCGGGCCATCCCAGCGATCCCCCATCCGGCAGTCGAGCGGATCGAACCCAAGGCCGAGATCGTCCGCCAGCGCGCGCAGCAGCGAGGCCTGACCGTCATGTTCATGCCCGCGCGGCGTCCGGGTGAGCGCAACCAGAAGGTCGCGCCGCAAGCGCCCTTCCGGCGACCGGGTGAAGATGTGCAGCCCATCGCGGATCTGCAATTCCTTCAGTTCGCACAGATAATTGTCGATGGCGGAAAGCGCGTCCTCATCCTCGCTGGTGGCGCCCGCATCCCGGTCCAGCCCCTGCGAGCGGGCGAGGTCGAGGATTTCGCGGCGCAGATGCTCCAGCCGGCGCGGGTCCATGCCGGCGGCGAGATAATATTCGTCGACCAGCGTTTCGAGCTGTTTCAGCGGGCCATAGCTTTCCGCGCGGGTCAGCGGCGGCGTCAGATGATCGATGATGGCCGCGCCGATCCGCCGCTTCGCCTGTGTTCCTTCGCCCGGATCATTGACGATGAACGGGTAAAGCTGAGGCAGCGGGCCTGCGCATATTTCGGGAAAACAGCAAGAGGAGAGCGATACCGCCTTGCCCGGCAGCCATTCGAGATTGCCGTGCTTGCCGATATGGACGAGCGCCTGCGCGCCGAACCGGCGGTCCAGCCAGACATGGAAGGCGAGATAGGCATGGGGCGGCGGCAGGGCCGGATCATGATAGCTCGTCTTGGGATCGATATTATATCCGCGCGCCGGTTGCACCGCGATCGCGATATTGCCGAAGCGATGGACGGGAAGGCGGAAGGCGCCGTCGCGCAGGAACGGATCGGCGAACGGGGCGCCCCATCGATCAAGCATGGCCCTGCGGGCTTCGTTGGGAAGGGCGGCGAAGGCGGTTTCATAGTCGGCAAGCGCCAGTTCGGCCTCTCCGGGACGATGGAGCGACGACAGGTCGTTGGTGATGCCGCCCGTCATCAGTCGCATCAGGGCGCTGCCGTCGCGCGGGGCCACACCGACATCATAGCCAGCCTCGTCCAGCGCCGAAATGATCGCCGCCGCACTTTCGGGCGTGTCGAGACCGACGCCGTTGCCGATCCGTCCGTCGCGATTGGGGTAGTTGGCGAGGATCAGCGCGACGCGCCGTTGCGCGGCGGAGGTGCGCCGCAGTTGCGCCCAGTTGGCGGCGAGATCGGCGACGAACGCGACTCGATCGGGCACAGGTCTGGGAATGACGATGCCGCATTGGGTGCGTTCATCGAAGCGTTCGGTCGCCTTGAACGTGATCGCGCGGGTGAAGAGGCGACCGTCGACTTCGGGCAGGGCGACGTTCATCGTGAGGTCGCGGGGGCCAAGACCACGCGCCGAGGATTGCCAGTCGCTTTCTTCCATGCCTGCGAAGGCGGTCTGGAGAATGGGGCAGTCGGCGCGCTCCAATATGCCGGGCTGGCGCGGTTCGGCGGCGGAGGAGGCGGCAAAGCTGGTCGCGTTGACGATCACATCGGGCGCGACCTCATCCAGCAGCGCACCGATCCAATCGATCGCAAAGGGCGCGCGCAACGCCTGGACAAACACAGGAATGACATCGAACCCCCGCGTTTCGAGGGCGGTTATCATCGCATCGACGGCATCGAGCGTTCCGGCGATCATCAGTGCGCGATAGAAGACGAACAGGGCCTTGGGGGCCTTGCCCGACGCCGCCGAGGGGGGCGCCGATGGTTCGCGCTGCCATCGTGCGTGGAGTTCGGCAAGGCCGGGGCGCTCGACACCGGGCAGATAAAGCCCGGCATCGGCCACCGGCACGGGATCGTCCGGAGTGCCGGCGTCGCCGCCGATAAGACGCGTCGCCCTGCGCAGGAAGGACAGCGCATTGGGGACGCCGCCCTGAACCAGATAATCGCGCAGGCGTTCGCGCTCCGCCGCGGGCAGGGTGGAAGCGCGGTCAAGAGCGGGGTCGGGCTCCTGCCCGTCGGCGATCGCGGCGAAGGCGATGCCCCGTTCGCGGGAAAACCGGGCGATTTCGTCTATGCCATAGGGCCAGTAGCTCTTGCCGCCGAGCAGGATGACACAGACGAAGCGTGCATGGGCGATCACTTTTTCGACATAGAGATCGGTGGAATAGGGGTGGCGGAGCTGCAGCAGATTGGCGAGCCGGATGCTCGGCGCGTCTGGAGGCAGCAGGGCCGCCGCTCTGGCGAAACAGGCAAGCTCGCTGTCCGCCACCGTCAGGATGACGATATCGCCGGGCGGCTGATCGAGGTCGATCGCCTCTTCGCCGCTGGCGATCATGCCGGGTGTGGCGGACAGGAGATGCATCAGCCGGCTGTCTGCTTCAGGGCCGGGCTCAGAGCAGCATCGATGGCCGCCCGATCCAGCCCCGTCTGGCCGATGATGACGAGCCGGGTCTGGCGTGGTTCGTCTGCCAGCCATGCGCGATCATAGAAATGTTGGATGCGCGGTCCGACCGCCTGCACGACGAGGCGGGCGGGTTTGCCGGAAACCGCGACCATGCCCTTGACGCGCAGCACGTCCTGCGCGGCGATCAGCTCGCCCAGCACGGCAAGCAGCATTTCGACATCGGCGACGTCGCCGCCGCTGAGGACGAAGCTTTCGAAATCGTCATGATCATGCTCCTCACCTTCGGCATCATGATGGGAGGGGCGGGCGTCGAGATCGTCTTCGGCGGTGGCGATAATGCCGAGCAGGGCCGCGACATCGACTGCGCCATGGGCCGCGCGGACGATCCGGACTCCGTCACGGGTCTCTGCGACGATCCGTGCCTCTATGTCCGCCAGCGCCCCGGTGTCGATCAGATCGGTCTTGTTGAGCACGACCATATCCGCGCAGGCGAGCTGATCCTCGAATAATTCTTCCAGCGGGCTGTCATGATCGAGACTGGGGTCGGCGGCGCGTGCCGCGGCCAATGCCTCCTCATCGGTGGCAAAACGCCCGGCGGCGACCGCATCGGCATCGATCAGCGCGACGACGCAGTCTACGGTCGCGCGGGTGCGGATGTCCGGCCATTGAAACGCCTTGATGAGCGGCTTGGGCAGCGCGAGGCCGCTGGTTTCGATGATGATATGTTCGGGCGGCTGCGGCCGGTCGAGCAGCTTTCGCATCGTCGGCAGAAAGTCGTCGGCCACGGTGCAGCAGATGCAGCCATTGGCAAGTTCGACGATGTCTTCCTCCGGGCAGGCCGCGTCATTGCACCCCTTCACCAGTTCGCCGTCGACGCCGACATCGCCAAACTCGTTGATGACGAGCGCGAGGCGGCGGCCCCCGGCATGGCGAAGCAGATGGCGGATGAGCGTGGTCTTGCCCGCGCCCAGAAATCCGGTGATGACCGTTGCCGGGATTTTGCTCATGTCCATTTTCCTTATGATATCAATAGTCAGGGGAGGGCGTGCCTGATGTCGCCCTCATTGCCGCCCCGGCCGGGCAGGATGGGGCGGCGGGGCATTTCATCCGCGAAAGCCTTTGCCGGTCGTGTCCAGACCGTCGGCTTCCTGTCCGGCATAGCTTTTGAGGATGAGGTGCCAGAGGGAGAGGCGGCTCCAGTCCGGCGTGTCGGCGATGCCGTCGCCATCGGTCAGGAAGGGATTGGGGAAATAGATGCTGAGCGTCGATTCCCCATGGCCGTTTTCGACCCGCAACGACCATGTGACCGGATCGCCGCGCTTGTCCCGCCCGCGCACCAGTTCGCATTTGCTCGGGCGGCGATGGGCAACGGTTTCCGCGTCGGCGTTGGATTCCCCTATGCACAGGTGGAAATGACCGTTCCTGCCCCAGTGAACGGTCAGATAGCCGCCGCTGACCGTCACGCGATCGGGCGCGCGCGGGCAGCGCAGTTCATAGGCGCCCCCTGCGATCATCGGGCCGAAGGTCAGCTTGTCCCAATGATTTTCGAACAGGTCGCGGAACAGGGATTGGAGGAAGGGCTGGTCGATGGGCAGCGGCCATATTTCGGCCTTCAGCCGTCCATCGGCATGGCGGTCTTCGACAGGCGTGACAGGATGCATGATGCGTCTCCCGAAAAATGGACAGGGGACGGCCCTAGGGCGGATCGACATTGCCCTCCGGTCGCCTTCGGCCCCAGCCCTGGCGGCCTGCAAATGGCGCTTTCGCGCGCTTCCGGTGCTCACGTACCTGGAGTACGCTCCGCTCCGGATCACGC
>JBAYPJ010000156.1:0-4426 GCA_041677785.1 Novosphingobium sp.
AGGTTGCGGCCCCAGACCGCGAGTTCGAGCCCGTTGGCCATGGCGTATGTGATCGACCCGTTGAGGTCGCTCACCTCGCGCCGGAACGGCCGCGCGGCGTCCAGGCCGGGCCTGTAGTCGATCACCGCGCCGGTGAGCGGGTCCTTCTGGATGAAGGCGGGCAGGCCCTCGACCGTCTGCACCTCGGATTCGTAATGGAAATCGCCGTAGAGGATGAGGCGGTCCTGATTGCCGAACTCATGCTCGTACTGGAAGGTGAAGGTGGAGGAGATCGCCGGGATATCGGCCGGAGTGATACCGGTCGCGTCGCCGAAGGCCGAATTCTTGAAGTCGTCGTACGTGGGCTTGAGATAGGTCATCGCGAGGCCCAGCGTGAGGCCGTCGGCCGGACGGGCCGTGCCCTCGAACTCGATGCCGAAGACCGATTCCTTGCCCGCGTTGCCGAGGAAGAAACCGGTACCCGTGAAGATATTCGACTGGAAGCCGCGGATGATCTGCTTGAACACCGCGATGTTCGTGGTGACCTGGCCCCAGTTGGCCTTGAGCCCCGCTTCGTAGGAGGTCGCCTTTTCAGGCCCGGCGAAGCGGCTGCCGTAGGTCTGGTTGACCACCGCGATCCCCGCCGAACTGATCGCGCCCTGCGCGCTCAGCGGCGGCCGGCTGTCGCGCGAAAGGTTCACCGAGCTTGCCTTGAAGCCGGTCGCCACGCCCGCATAGAGGTTGATCTGGCGGGTCAGGTCATACGATGCACGCGCCGTCCACGAGACGTTGTTGTCGCTCGTCTTGCCCGGCTCGACCGCGTTGGGGATGTTGAGGAACGGCGGCAGGAACTGCAGTGGCCGCAGCGAGAGCAGCGGCGCGGTCTGCGCCGCGGCGGTGCTGGAGATCGTGGAGAAAGCCGCCGGATCGCCCGCGGCGAATGCCGCGATCTGGGCGGCGGAAGCGTATCCTGTGGGCGCCTGGCCGGGGCCGAGGATCGTCCCGATCGCCTGCGCGATCCCGGCGTTGGTCGCCGTCGCGCGCAGCGCCGGCAGGTTCAGTCCGGCGAAAACGTCGGTCGACTGCACGTTGCTCGAGAACGTCTTGCCGTCGTGCGTGTAGTTGATGCCGCCCGTCAGCGTCAGCCGGTCGGCCACCTTGAAGTCGATCTGGGCAAAGATCGAAATCGCCTCGTTCTTCATCCGGTAGTGCTCGTCGAGCCCCTGGCCGGCCGTGAAGAAGCGATTGGCGTAGAGCCCCGAATCGCCCTGCAGCGAGCCCAGCGTCGTTTCCAGCGAAGCGACATCGAGCGCGTTCGCCGTGCCCCCGCGCACCAGCATGTCGATATAGGGCCGCGCGGCCGAGCCCCACTGGATGGCGCCGTCCTGGCGGATATGCTCGTTGAAATAATAGGCGCCGATGAGCGCGGTCAGCTGGTCGGCGATGCTGGCGGTGGCCCGGAATTCCTGGGTGAAGGTCTTGATCCGCGTATCGGAGGCATTGGTGCGGATGATGTCGGCGCTGGTGAAGCCGGCGTCGTAGTCGGTGAACGAATCCGTCTTGCGGTAGGCGGTGATCGAGGTGAGCGTCAGCGGCCCCAGTTCGTAGTCGACCTGGCCCGAGAGGCCGTAGTTGTCGATCCTGTTGGCCGGCACGAAGTTGCCGTAGACCTGATTGGCGAAGCGGTCCGCGGGATCGTTGACGTTTCCGCCCACCGCACGGATCGCCCCGGTGGCGGCCGACTGCCGGACGTTGACCACGCCGCAGCAGACCTCGTCGATCTTGCCATAGTCGCCGATCAGGCGGACCTTGAGCTGGTTGTCCGGCTCGTACAGCAACTGGCCGCGGACGAACCAGCGGTTGCGGTCGTTGATGTCCGCGCCGGTGTTCTGGTCCCGGTTGTAGCCGTCGCGGCGATTGTAGCCGCCGGTGAGGCTGGCCGCGAGCGTATCGGTGATCGGCCCGGTCACCGTGCCCTTGACGACGACGGCGTCATAGTTGCCGTAAGACGCTTCGATATTGCCGCCGAACGTGAACTTCGGCGTCTGCGTGGTGATCGAGATGACGCCGGCCGAGGCGTTCTTGCCGAACAGCGTCGACTGCGGCCCGCGCAGCACCTCGATCCGTTCGATATCGGGCAGGTCCGAGATCTGCGAGGCGGTGCGCGAACGATAGACGCCGTCGATGAACACGCCGACCGAAGGCTCGATGCCGGCGTTGTTGGCGCCGTTGCCGAAGCCGCGGATGAAGAAGTTGGTGTTGGCCGAGTTCTGCCGCTCGCCGACGCGCAGCGAGGGGACGATCGAGCCCAGGTCCTTGAGGTCGCGGATAAACTCGCGCTCGATCTGCGCGGCGGTGGCGACGGTGACGGCGACGGGCACGGCCTGCAGCGTCTGCGCGCGCTTGGTGGCGGTGACCACGATCTCGTTGACGTTGCCATAGTCATGATATTCGGACGGCATGTCGCCGGCGGGCAGCGCCTCATCGGCGGGCTGGGCCTCGTCCATGCCCTGTGCGGCCGCGGTCGCCGGCAGGGCGAAGGCAAGCCCGGCGGCACCGGCAAGAAGCGCTCTGCGGAGCGACGTGGCAAAGTCTGCGGCGGATGAAATCATTGGCGTGTCGTCCCTCCCTCGGACGGCTGCGCGACATCCTGCCGGCGTCGCATGGGCCCAGGCTAGGGGAATTTAACCACGAATTCTAAATATTTCGATACGTAGAGCGGCACCCGGTCCCTCCCTATGCACAGGTGCGAGGCGAGGCGAACCTGCAGCGGCGGCGCAACGCCTGCTTGCCGTGGTGGCCTTATTCCTATAATTGCGCGCCGCGCTGCAGCGCAGCAAAACGCTGCCTGCCCCTCCAGAATCGGAAAACCGCCGCATGTCCGCCCCGCTTCCCCTGCGCAATATCGCGATCATTGCGCACGTCGACCATGGCAAGACCACGCTCGTCGACCAACTCTTCCGCCAATCCGGCACCTTCCGCGACAACCAGCGCGTCGAGGAGCGGGTGATGGATTCCAACGAGATCGAGAAGGAGCGCGGCATCACCATTCTGGCGAAGCCGACTTCGATCGAATGGAACAGTCCGGACGGCCCGGTGCGCATCAATATCGTGGACACCCCCGGCCACGCCGATTTCGGCGGCGAGGTGGAACGCATCCTGTCGATGGTCGACGGCGTGATCCTGCTGGTCGACAGTTCCGAAGGCGCCATGCCGCAGACCAAGTTCGTCACCGGCAAGGCGCTGGCCCTGGGCCTGAAGCCCATCGTCGTGGTCAACAAGGTCGATCGCCCGGACGAGCGCATCCAGGAAGTGCTGGACGAAGTGTTCGACCTGTTCGTCACGCTCGAGGCCACCGACGAGCAGCTCGATTTCCCGGTGCTCTACGCCTCGGGCCGCAACGGCTACGCCAACGCGGACCCGTCGCTGCGCGCCGGCACGCTGGAGCCGCTGTTCCAGAAGATCGTCGACCATGTGCCGCCGCCGGCGCTCGACGCCGACGCGCCGTTCAGCTTCCTCGTCACGCTGCTCGACCGCGACAACTTCCTCGGCCGCGTGCTGACCGGCCGCGTCCAGTCGGGCACGGTCAAGGTCAACCAGCCGATCCATGCGCTCGACGCCGACGGCAAGGTGATCGAGACGGGCCGCGCGTCCAAGCTCATGGCTTTCCGCGGGCTGGATCGCGTGCCGGTGGAGGAAGCCCGCGCGGGCGACATCATCAGCCTGGCCGGCCTGGCCGTGGCCACGGTTTCGAACACCATCGCCGACACGGCGGTTTCCGTTCCGATCGCGGCGCAGCCGATCGACCCGCCCACGCTGTCGATGCGCTTTGCCGTGAACGACAGCCCGATGGCCGGTCGCGAGGGCGACAAGGTGACCAGCCGCATGATCCGCGACCGCCTGATGCGCGAAGCGGAATCGAACGTGGCGATCAAGGTCACCGAAAGCGCCGACAAGGACAGCTTCGAGGTGGCCGGACGCGGCGAGCTGCAACTGGGCGTGCTGATCGAGACGATGCGCCGCGAAGGCTTCGAACTGGGCATCAGCCGGCCGCGCGTGCTGTTCGGCACCGATGAGGCCGGCAACCGCACCGAACCGTACGAAACCGTGGTGATCGACGTGGACGACGAGCACTCGGGCACGGTCGTCGAAAAGATGAACCAGCGTAAGGCCGAGATGACCGACATGCGCCCGTCCGGCGGCGGCAAGACGCGCATCACGTTCTCGGCGCCGTCACGCGGCCTGATCGGCTATCACGGCGAATTCCTGACCGATACACGCGGCACAGGCGTCATGAACCGTATCTTCAAGGCCTATGAGCCCTATCGCGGCGAAATCGACGGCCGTCGCAACGGCGTCTTGATTTCGACGGGTGACGGCGACGCCGTACCCTATGGCCTGTGGTACATCGAAGAACGCGGCACGCTGTTCATCGGCGCGGGCGAAA
>JBAYPJ010000157.1:0-4395 GCA_041677785.1 Novosphingobium sp.
ATGTTGGCGCGTTCCCACCATGCGGCGCCGTTCGCGGGGTCCAGTTCGAGGGCGCGGCGGTAAGCTTCGAGCGCTTCTTCGATCTGGCCCATGACCTTGAGACTGTTCGCATAGTTCATCCACAGAACCGTGGCACCGGGCTCTCGTTCAACGAGTTGCCGGTCGATCTCCAGCGTCTCATTGGCACGGTGTTCCGAAGACAGCACGCCGGATTTGATGGAGAGCGGCCAGAGGCGCTTCGGGTCCGTGGCGATCATCCGATCGAGAAACATGATGGCGTCGTCGGCCCGCCCAAGCCGGCAGAGGAACGATGACAGGTTCGCGCAGGCGCTGATGAACGCCCGCTCGTCGAGCGCGCTATCCAGAAGAAGTCGCTCGGCGTGAGCATGGCGACCTCTCAGAATCGTGATCGCTGCAAGAAGGCGCACGGCCTCTGAATCACGCGGCGTCTGTGCCAGGCTTGCGCGGACAAGCGCCTCGGCGCCCGCCAGATCACCAGCCTCGAGCGCCTGCGTGACGACCGCAGGGACGTTCATCCGAATGATCTCATCTCGCCTTCATGCCTCCGGCCGCGAACACCCTAAATCTGCCATATGCATTTGATCTGGTATAGATAATTTTTGCCTCCATCTGCCTGCCTTAACCAGATCGTAAGGATTTTACATCGTCATGGTGTAGAAAATCACATCGTTATGATGTATTTGGCGACGTCCAATCAGCCTCGGGTGCGTCGGATCGCGGTGTGTGGCGATGTGCTGTTTTTTGCGAAGGGGGAGATTCATGATTCAATCCGGCAGGCAGGGCAGCGGCCACCCGGTGTCGCGAATCATGCCGCGCAGCCTCCTTTGCAGTGCTTCGCTCTTTGCGGTCCTCGCCACAGGCGTTCCCCTCTCCGTTCATGCCGAGGAGCGGCACTGGGACGCGAACGCAACCGGTGTGGGGAGCGGTGGCAGCGGGACATGGGATCTCGCCAGTCTCGACTGGAGTCCCAATGGCGACGGCGTCAGTGGTCCTTACGTCGATCCATGGGACAATAGTGCGCTCGACGACGCGATCTTCGGGGGTGTCGCCGGGACCGTCACTCTGGGCGCTCCGATTACGGTCCATGATATCACCTTCAACACAAACGGTTATGTGCTGGATGGCGGCACGCTGACGCTTGGCGGTTCGACGCCGACAATCTCCGTCACGACCGGAACGACCCGGATCAACTCGGTCGTTGCCGGCGCTTCAGGCCTCGCCAAGGCAGGGGGCGGAGCCCTGCAACTCTATGGCGCGAACAGCTTCAGCGGCGATATCGCCCTGCTTGCCGGATCGCTCTATGCCGCGACCGATGGCGCGCTCGGCGCGGCATCCAACCCGATTTCCACGGCCGCGGGCGCCGATGTCACCCTGAGAATCGACGGCGCGGGAACCGCGCGATCCATCACGATCGGCGATGGCGGAACATTGCGGGTATCCGGTGCCGGTATCGGCTCGGCGCTGATCAGCGGCAATGGCCGGGTGTATGTCGGTGCATCGAACAATAATGTGTCGATCGTTCGGCTGACGAACGACGCCAACAGCTACACCGGCGCGACGATCTTCAATGGCTGCAATGGCGTCTGCAGCGCCTATTTTTCCTCGATTGCGGATCTTGGCGTAGCCAGTTCGCTGGGCGCGCCAACCACGGTTTCCGACGGCACGATCATCTTCAATCAGTCCAGCCAATATTCCGACAGTCTCATCTACATTGGTGATGGCGACAGTTCCAACAGGAACTGGGATCTGAACAGCAGCGGCGCGGTCATCCGCAATCAGGGCACAGGCACCCTGATCCTGACCGGGGATATCGACATCTCGTCGGCCGGGTCTTTCAACGCCGAAAGCGCCGATTATGAGCTGCTGGGCGTTCTGAGCGGAGGATCCTATAGTTTCAACGCCTATGCGGGCCGCACGATCACCCTGGGCGCTGCCAACACCTTCACGGGCACGGCAGGCGTCAGCGGGCTTGTGCAGGCTTCGGTGCTGGCGGACATCGGCACCGCCAGCTCACTGGGAACCGGCACCAACATCAACGTCAACGCCGGCACGCTCAGCTATACGGGCAGCGGCGCGAGCAGCGATCGCACCTGGACGATCAATGCCGCGAGCAGCATTCTGAACAACGGCAGCGGCGCGCTCGATCTGAGCGGCGATCTCTCTTTCAGTACGAGCAGCCCCAATCCCGACAACCTGACCCTTGGCGGCAGCTTTTCGGGCGTCAACAGCGTCTCGGGCGTCATCTCCGGCAACGGCAACCTCGTCAGTGACGGCGCCGGGACCTGGGTGCTGAGCGGCGCGAACACATATACGGGCACGGTCACCGTCGATAACGGGATATTGCGAGCCGGAAATGCTTCTGCTTTCGGCAATACGACGGGTTTCACGGTCAACGGCGGCACGCTCGACCTCAATGGCCATGACCTGACCACGCCGTCGCTCGGCGGCACCGGCGGCGAGATCGCGCTGGGCAGCGGGACGCTGACCGTCCTGGCGAAAACCGCGCAGAACTATGCGGGCGGCATCACCGGCAGCGGCGGCCTGACCAAAAGCGGAGCGGGCACGCTGACGCTGACCGGCGCCAGCACCTACAGCGGCGCGACGACGATCAATGGCGGCACGCTGAAGCTCGATTTCAGCGGCGCCGGCGGGTCAGCCGACAATATCATCTCCGCGTCCTCGCCGCTGGTCCTTTCGGGCGGCACGATCGAGGTGCAGGGGGCCGATGGCGAAACCAACGGCCAGAGCTTCAATGGCCTGACAGTCAGCGCCGGCAGCAATACCGTCCGCGCGGTCAGCGGCACCGGCGGCGGCGTTGACGTCAGTCTCGGGGCGATCAGCCGCACCGGCGGCCTCGTCAATTTCGTGCTGCCGGATACCGGGGCCATCACGACAAGCAATGCCGATGGCGCGCTCGGCGGCTGGGCGACGATCAACGGATCGGACTATGCCAAGGTCCTGAGCGGCGGGATCGTCGCATTCGATGCCACGGACTATACCAACAAGGATGATGCCGGCACATGGCTGGACGGTGAGATCATCAGCGACAGCGATGGTCTTCCCGATACCGCCTTCTTCGGCACCGTCGGCAGCCATACCTTCCTTGGCGGCCTTCGCTACACGGCGGCCGCGGATTCGACCGTCACGATCGCGGGAAGCTCCGTCCTGGGGGTCGACGGCACGATCATCGTGGCGCCGAGCGTTGGCGATGCGGACCAGACGATCACGGGCGGTTTCCTGTCGAGCGGACTGGGGGGCGGTACGCTCGGCGTGCAGCAGAACGGCGCAGGCCTCTTCACGATCGCCTCGCAGATCGCGGACAATGCGGGGGTGACGTCTTTCGCGAAAGGCGGCACCGGCACGGTCGCGCTGGCCGGCTCGAACAGCTACACCGGTTCGACGACCCTGACCGAAGGCATATTGCGGGCGAACACGATCTCCAACGGGGGCGTCACCAGCAGCATCGGCGCTTCGACGGCCGATGCTTCCAACCTCGTGATCGAGGGCGGCACATTCCAATATACGGGCGGAACCGCCACCACGGATCGCGGCTTCACGCTGGTCAACGGCAGTGCGTCCCGCACGATCGAAGTCACGAATACCGCCGCGAACCTGACCTTCGCCGGCCAGGTCACCAGTCCGGACGACGCCGGTTTCACCAAGACGGGCGCGGGCACGCTGACCCTCGCCAATGCCGGCAACGACTATGTCGGCGTCACGACCGTCAGCGGCGGCACGCTGGCGGCCGCCACGCTGGCCGATGGCGGGCTCGCGAGCAGCATCGGCGCCGCATCGGGCGATTCGGCGAACATCGTGCTGGCGGGCGGCGCTCTGGCCTATACGGGCACGACGACCAGCACCGACCGGGGCATGAAGCTGGGAACCGGCGGTGGCACCATCGGCGTCACCGATGCCGGTACGGTGCTGACCGTTTCGGGCATATTGACCGGCACCAGCCTGAGCAAGACGGGCGATGGCACGCTGATCCTGTCGGGCGCCAACACATATACCGGCAACACCATCGTCAACGGCGGCACGCTGCAGGCGGGGTCGACGACGGCATTCGGATCGACCTCCAGCTTCATCACCGTGAATAGTGGCGGAACGCTCGATCTGGGCGGCTTCGACATTGTCGCCGCTGGACTGACGGGGGGCGGAACGGTCGTTCTGGGCGACAGGACGCTGACCACAAACGGCGGCTCGGCGATCTTCACGGGCACGATCACCGGCACTGGCGGCTATACGAGGACGGGCAGCTACACGCAGACGTTCAGCGGCTGCGGCAACAGCTATACGGGCGTCACGACCCTTGCGGGACGCCTGAGCGTGGATTGCCTTGCCGATGGCGGCGTCAACAGCGGTATCGGCGCGTCG
>JBAYPJ010000158.1:0-4278 GCA_041677785.1 Novosphingobium sp.
CGATCGTATGCGAAGGCGCGGGGATCGTCGCGGAACAGGTTGCGCGGCACCTGGTCGAACAGCAGAACCGCTGCCTGCGCGACGCGCGGATCGCCCAGGAAGGCGCGGGCCGGCTGCGTCCCGAGCATGGCGAGCGTCCGGCCGAAACGCCGCCGCAGGCCCTCGTCCACATGCGCGTTGCGCCCGAACCATTGGTCCGGGCGCAACTCGTGGAACCAGAAATGCAGCAGGTCCGCCGCCCAGGGAAGCCGGACGGCGGCCATGATCAGAAGTTGAAGCCGACCGTCACGCCGTAGGTGCGCGGCGCGCCGTTGCTCTGCACCGTGCCGGTGCCGGTGGTGATCTTCTGCGCCGCGTAATCGGCGTTGGTCAGGTTGCGGCCCCAGAACTCGATGCCGAGGTTTTCGTTGGGACGGTATTCGACCGACGCGTTGACCAGGTGGTAGCTGTCCTGCCGGGCGATATTGTCGGGCTCGAAATAATAGCCGTCGTTATAGGCATAGAGACCGGTGAAGCGCAGTTCCCCGGTTTCCGACACGGGCACCGAATAGGTGAAGCCGAGGCTTGCCGACCATTCGGGCGAGTTCGACACCTTGTTGCCGGAAACGTTGCCCAGGCACGTGACGTAGCCGCCCAGCCAGGTGGGACCCGTGACGATGCCGGGATCGCGCGAGCCCACCGAGGGCGCCAGGCAGGAGTTGGCCAGGTTCTGGCCAGCTTGGTAAACGGGATAGACGATCGGTGCCTGGACAGCCGCGCCGGGCCCGCCGAAAGTATCGTAGCGCGAATTGAGCCAGGTGACGCCGCCAAACAACCGCAGTCGCTCGATCGGCGCGGCCTCAAACTCCAGCTCGACGCCGTCGACCTTCACCGTCGCCGCGTTGAGCACCAGCGAGGAGCCGGGGTTGGCGACGGCGGCCGAACGGACCTGGTAGTCGTCGATGTCGTAATGGAAGGCGGCGAGGTTGAGCCGCAGGCGGCGGTCGAACAACTCGGACTTGAAACCCACTTCGTAGGCCATGATGGTCTGCGGCAGGTAAGGGTCGTTGAGCGGGTTCTGGAGGCTGTACGAGCCCGACTTGAAGCCGCGGTTGGCTGAGGCATAGACGCTGACGTCGGGCGCGATTTCCTGGCGCAGCGCGGCGCGCCAGGTGATCTGGTCGTACTTCAGCTTGGTGTGCTGCACGCCCGGCGTGGTCAGCGGCGTGCCGCTGGGATTGGTCACGCTGCCGGCCGCGAGCGCGCTGCCGTCCGCCAGGATGATGAACTGGCTGGCGTCGAACGAGCGATGATCCTCGGTATAGCGGATGCCGCCGGTCAGCTTGGTGGTCGGAGTGATTTCATAGGTCACCTCGCCGAACGCCGCGTAGGACTTGCTGCTCAGCTTGGCGCGGACGTCCTGACCGCGCGCGCTGCCGAAAGCGCCGCCCGAGAAGAACGAGGTGTTGTCCGCCTTGGTGTCGAGGTAGAAACCGCCGATCTGCCAGGACAGCGGGCCCGAGCCGGTGGAGGCGAGCCGGATTTCCTGCTGGAACGACTTCATCCCCGACAGGAACTGGATGCGGATCAGCGAGAGCGGGCCGCCATCGACGTCGAAGTCGCTATCCGTGCGCGTATTGCGATAGGCCGAGATGCTGGTCAGCTTCGCGAAATCGAGATCGAACTCGGCGGTGAGGCTGCCGCCGTAAATCCGCTGCTTGGTGAGCGAGAGGTCATTGGCGGTGGTGTCGTGGTTGTCGGCCACGATCGTGCCGGCCGGCGTGCCCGGCACGTCGGGACCCGGAAAGCCGCCGGCGCCGATCGTCCCGTCGGCGATCCGCCAGCCGACCGGATTGTCGCGATTTTCAAGGTAGTCGCCCGACAGGGTAAGCTTGATGCGATCGGACGGCTGCGCGACGATCTTCGAACGAAGGCCCGAATAGTCCTGGAAGAAGTTCTTCTCGTTGCGCGTGAGGTTGCGGCCCCATCCCTCGTTCTGATGGTAGCGCGTGACCGCGAGGTCGGCGCTGAGGCCTTCGGCGATCGGCGCGGCGACATAAGCGCGTGCCGACACCGTCTTGTAGTTGGCATAGCTGATTTCGCCGTCGAGCACCCATTCATCGCCCGGCTCGCGCGTGATGACGTGGATCAGGCCGCCGGTGGCGTTGCGGCCGAACAGCGTGCCCTGGGGGCCCTTGAGCACCTCGACACGCTCGATGTTGTTGAAATAGTTGATGGTTTGCCCAAGGTCGGCCATGTAGACGCCGTCGACATAGACCGCGTTCGCGCCTTCCTCACCCGCCGCGGCATTGGTCGTGCCGACGCCGCGGACGAAGAACAGGCCGCTCGGGCCCGAGCGCGTGAACTGCACGCTGGGGATGACCTGCGGCAGATCGCGGGTGGCGTCGACGCCGGACTCCCGGAGCGCGCTGGCGGTGATCGCCGAGACGGCGATCGGCACGTCCTGCAAGCGTTCCTGGCGGTGCTGTGCGGTGACCACGATCTCCTCGAGCCCGACCGATGCCGGGGCCGCGTCCTGGGCATGGACGGGCGCGGCGGCCGCGCCGATGCCGATCAGAGCCGCGCCGCAAAGCGCACGCACGCGAATAATTGATTGAAAACCCATCGCAAACTTCCCCGCTGTTCTCATCAGTATGAAGCGGGCCGGTCGGTCTGGCAGCATTCGCCTGCCGCGCCGGAGGCCCTGAACGTCGATCGGGGGTCTTAATAGCGGGCCGGTTCGGGTCAACGTCGCGGCGGACCGGCGGGGTCAAATTGCACGTGGGTGTATCAATAATGTCGCACTGCCGGCGGTGAGGACGCCGGTTCGCCGTCGTTGCGCGCGTCGATCGGGTCGAAGTGATCGAGCAGCCGTTCGATCAGTTCCTGCACCTCGGCATGTCCCTGCACGACCCCGGCCTCGCCTTCTATGACGAAGTTGCGCGCCACCGCCGACATCAGCAGGACCATGCCGCTTGGTCCGATCAGGACGTCCCGGTTGAAGCCGCGTTCGGCATAGATGCGTTCCATCGTCTCGGTCTGCAGGCGGCGGAAGCTTTCGCCGGTCTGGCGCATCTCCTCGCGCAGGGCCGGATAGACCTTGCCCAGCGCGACGTACTCGGTCATCCGCTTGCCTTCGGGCAGGTTGCTGTTGAGCGCCCAGAGCGCGCGCAGCGGATGGCGCGATGACAGCGCTTCGTCGTGCAGGCGGAAATAGCGGGCCGAGGAGCGCCGGAACACCGCCACCACCAGTTCTTCCATCGAGCGGAAATAATAATGCACGAGCTGCGGCTTCAGCCCCGCCTTGTGCGCGACGCGGCGGGCGCTGAAAGCGCGAAAGCCCTCGTCGCCGAGGAGGTCGTAGGCGGCTTCGATCAGCCTCGCCCGCGAGCGCGATCCGCGCGCCCGGCAGCCTGGAGCGGAAGCAATTGCCTCGTCGTTGCGTGTCATCCTGCCGGCAGGGTGACGCGCAACCGGCCGGGAAGCAAGTTCAATCGAAGCTCAATCGGCACCGTTCAATCGGCGCTGGCCACCCGGCGATAGGGCACGAACTTCTCCAGCCCGACGAAGCCGCTGTAGAAGTGGCCCGTGCGGTCATGCATCCGCACCACGTCCAGGCTGCACACCTGGCTGCCGTGGATGTTGGAGACCATGATGTCATCGTCGTCGAGGTCGCGCGCATTGGCGGGCCGGTTCACGTAGATCGTGCGGCCCGAGCCATAGACGATCGCGGTCTTGTCGATCACGCGTTGGTCGCGCGCCTGCGACAGGCTGATGCAGTTCACCGGCTCGCCGGCGACGCGGCCTTCGAGGATCTTGGCGAGCTGCTCCTCGCCGCTCGGCCGCGGCTTGGCCTCCACCGCGACGCCGGCCGTCAGCGCAGCTCCGGTCGCGAGAGCCAGGGCGATCTTGCGCATATCTCTTTCCTTCGCATCGGTTCTGGCGCAGGCCCGCAATCTAGCGCGGCGATGCTGAACGCGGGCTGACGGGCCCCGAGTCGACGCTCCCGCCGTCTCAGGCCGTGCCGCCGACGGTCAGGCCCTCGACCAGCAGGGTTGGCTGGCCGACGCCGGCGGGCACGCTCTGGCCGCCCTTGCCGCACACGCCGACGCCTTCGTCGAGCGCCATGTCGTTGCCGATGCCGGTGACGCGGGTGAGCACCGAGGGGCCGTCGCCGATCAGCGTCGCGCCCTTGATCGGTGCGCCCAGCTTGCCGTTCTCGATGCGGTAGGCCTCGGTGCACGAGAAGACGAACTTGCCCGAGACGATGTACACCTGGCCGCCGCCGAAGCTCTTGGC
>JBAYPJ010000159.1:0-3859 GCA_041677785.1 Novosphingobium sp.
ACCTACGCCAACGTCCGGCAACCGCCGATCTCCACCATCAATCTCGCCCACCTGATCCCCCTGTCAGCAGTATGGGCGGGGCCGGAACGGGACGAGCATTTCGGTGAACCCCCCTTGCTCTACGGCAGGACCGAAGGCTCGACCCCGTTCCGGTTTTCCCTTCACCCCGATGGCAGCGATGTCGGACACACGCTGATCGTCGGCCCGACCGGCGCGGGCAAGTCGGTGCTGCTCGCCCTCATGGCGATGCAGTTCCGCCGCTACGAGAACGCCCAGATCTTCGCCTTCGACTTCGGCGGCTCGATCCGCGCGGCCGCCATCGCCTGTGGCGGAGACTGGCAGGATCTCGGCGGCGGACTATCCGATGACAGCGATGGCGGCGTCCAGTTGCAGCCGCTTAGCGCTATCGACGATCCGGCCGAGCGCGCCTGGGCGGCCGAGTGGCTGGCGGCGATCCTCGCGTCGGAAGGCGTCGCGATCGATCCCCAGGCCAAGGAGCATATCTGGTCGGCGCTCGGCTCGCTGGCGTCCGCGCCGATGCCGGAACGGACACTGACAGGGCTCGCGGTCCTGTTGCAGAGCCAGCAGCTCAAACAGGCGCTCGCGCCCTATTGCATCGGCGGGCCGTGGGGCCGGCTACTCGACGCCGAGGCCGAGCGGCTGGGCGAAGCGCGGTGCCAGGCGTTCGAAACCGAGGGCCTGGTCGGCGCGGGCGCGGCGGCGGCCGTGCTCTCCTATCTGTTCCACCGCATCGGCGACCGGCTCGACGGTTCGCCCACGCTCATCATCATCGACGAGGGCTGGCTGGTCTTGGACAGCCCGGCCTTCGCGGCGCAGCTCCGCGAGTGGCTGAAGACGCTCAGGAAGAAGAACGCCAGCGTCGTCTTCGCGACGCAGAGCCTCGCAGACATCGAAACGTCGAGCATCGCGCCGGCCATCATCGAAAGCTGCCCGACGCGCATCTTCCTGCCGAACGAGCGCGCCGCCGAACCGCAGATCGCGGCCATCTACGAGCGGTTCGGGCTCAACGCCCGGCAGATCGAAATCCTCAGCCGGGCCACGCCCAAAAGGGATTATTACTGCCAGTCCCGGCGCGGCAATCGCCTGTTCGAGCTGGGGCTGGGCGAGGTCGCGCTGGCCTTCTCCGCCGCGTCGTCGAAGACCGACCAGCTCGCCATCGCCGACATCATCGAAACCCACGGGGCGCCCGCCTTCGCGGCCGAATGGCTGCGCCATCGCGGCTGCGCCTGGGCCGTCGAGCTTCTTCCCCCCGATCCCCAAGGCCAACCCCAGCAGGAGTTACCTCTATGACCGGATTCCCCCTGCGCCGCGCCATCCTGGCCGGCGTTCTCGCCAGCGCGTCCGTCGTGTCGATGATCGCGCCCATGCCGGCCCACGCGCAGTTCGGCGGCATCGTCTATGACCCGACCAACTATGCGCAGAACGTGCTGACGGCCGCCCGGTCGCTCCAGCAGATCAACAACCAGATTCAGCAAATCCAGCAGGGAGCGACGAGCCTCATCAACGAGGCCCGCAACCTCACCTCGCTGCCCTTCTCCTCGCTCCAGCAGCTCCAGCAACAGGTGCAGCGCACCCAGCAGCTTCTGAACGAGGCGCAGCGCATCGCCTACGACGTGCAGGACATCCAGCAGGCGTTCGACGGCCGCTACAAGGGCGCGGCGCTGACCGGCGATCACGCGCAGATGGTCGCCAACGCCAATGCCCGCTGGGAGGATAGCGTCGGCGCCTTTCAGGATGCCTTGCAGGTGCAGGCCGGCGTCGTCGGCAACATCGACGGCACGCGCACCACGATGGACGGCCTGGTCTCGGCCAGCCAGTCCGCGACGGGCGCGCTCCAGGCGGCGCAGGCAGGCAACCAGCTTCTCGCCCTGCAATCGCAGCAGCTCGCCGACCTTACCGCCGCCGTTGCGGCGCAGGGCCGCGCGCAGTCGCTGCAATCCGCGCGCCAGGCGGCCGAGGAAGCTGAAGGCCGCGAGCGGTTCCGCCGCTTCATGGGCAACTGAGACTGCCCCATGCTGCATGGAACCTCGCGCACGGCGAAAATCGCAGGGATAGCGGCGCTGGCCGGGCTGATGATGACGGTGGCGACCGTCGCCGCCGTCCAGCCCGATGAGCCCACGCCCACGCCGCCGCTCGTCCTGCCGGCGGACGAAGGCCAGGCTAGGCTCGCCCGCGAGCTGGACCGCTGCGCCTCACTCACCATGCCGGACTCAGGCTGCGAGGCGGCCTGGGCCGCCAATCGCCGCCGCTTCTTCCGTCAGGACGAGCCCGCGCCCGCGACGGAGCGCGGCGGCGACACGGCGCCGGACGAAGGCGCCCGGCCATGAACGACACCGGCGTTATAGACAATTTCCTGGATGTCTTCACCGGCTACATCGACAGCGGATTCGGGCTGCTCGGCGGCGAGGTCGCGTTCCTCTCGACCACGCTGATCGCGATCGACGTGACGCTCGCCGGCCTGTTCTGGGCCTGGGGCGCGGACGAGGACGTGCTTCAGCGGCTCGTCAAGAAGACGCTCTACATTGGCACCTTCGCCTTCATCATCGGCCATTTCGCGCTGCTCGCGACCATCGTGTTCGAGAGCTTCGCCGGACTCGGCCTCCAGGCCAGCGGCGGGACCATGACGATCGACGAGTTCATGAAACCGGGCACCATCGCGGCGAAGGGGCTCGAAGCCGCTAAGCCGCTGCTCGATGCGGCGGGGCAGTTCTCCAGCCTGTGGGCCGTGTTCTCCAACCTCGCGCTGATCCTCGTGCTGCTGCTCGCCTGGGTGATCGTGGTGCTCGCCTTCTTCATCATCGCCGTGCAGGTTTTCATCACGCTGATCGAGTTCAAGCTGGTGACGCTGGCCGGGTTCGTCCTGCTGCCCTTCGCCTTCTTCAACAAGACCGCCTTCATGGCCGAGAAGGTGCTCGGCCATGTCGTCTCGACCGGCATCAAGGTGTTGGTGCTCGCCGTCATCACCGGCATCGGCACCACGCTGTTCAGTCAGTTCACCGGCGCGGCGCTCGGCCCCGCGCCTGACATCAATCAGGTCATGGCCATCGCGCTCGCCGCGCTGTCGCTCCTCGGCCTGTCGATCTTCGGCCCTTCGATCGCCAACGGCATTGTCTCGGGCGGCCCGCAGCTCGGCGCAGGCGCGGCGGCGGGCACCGCGCTGGCCGCAGGCGGCGCGCTGGTCGGTGGCGCGGCGGCCGCGCGGCTTGGTGTCGGCGCCGCCGGTTCCGCGCTCGGCGCGGCCGGCCGGATGACCGGCGCCGCCGCGCGTGGCGGCGCGCAGATGGCGGGCGGCGCCGCCAGTGCCTACAGCCTCGGTTCGCTGGGCAAGAGCGGCGCGGGCGCTGTCGCGGGCGGCATGGCCGCGGTCGGCCAGGCAGCGGCGGGAAGCGCTGCCAACGCAGTTCTCTCACCCTTGCGCAAGGCGGCCACCAAGGGCGGCGAGGCGATGAAGTCCAACTTCCGTTCGGGCGCTCGCGCCGGGTTCACCGCAACCGGCGGCACGATCACCGGCGGACCCGCATCCGCCGCCCCGGCCGCCGCGACCACTGGCGGTTCCGCGCCAGCCGGCGCTTCGGCCCAGCCTGCATGGGCGGCCGCGATGAAACGCCGCCAGGCCGTCAGCCACGGCGCGACCGTCCTCGCCCACACCATGAAGGCCGGCGACAGCCACGGCGGCGGAGCCGGTCCCGACATCAAAGAGAAGGACTGACCCACCATGTTCCGACGCCCCACGATCCGCTACGGCCAGACCCCCGAACCCGCCACACCCTATCAGCGCGCCGCGCAGGTCTGGGACGACCGCATCGGCTCGGCCCGCGTGCAGGCAAAGAACTGGCGG
>JBAYPJ010000160.1:0-3761 GCA_041677785.1 Novosphingobium sp.
CCCGATGGAAGGCCGGTCCCATCGAACAGATCGATCAGGCGATGCTCGTCTTCGGAAAGTGTTGGGCCGTTGCCGGTGGTAATGCGCCTGCCGGACACGTCTGCGGCCAGCGTCATGATGCTGTCGAACACCGGCGCCAACATCCCATGACCATGGCGGGAGAGCATCGCGAACAGGCTGGGCTGGACCGGCTTCCGGCTGTCCCGCGCGTCCCGCCAGCAGCGCGCCGCCTCGATCAGCATCGCGGGCATAATGCTCGCATCATGCGACGGCGGCGAGAAATGGCGGGTCATGGTCGGTCCTTTCGTGCTGCCCTCACTCTCTTTTTGAGAATTGTTCGCAACAATAGCCGTATGCGATGACAATCACAAGACAGCGCCGCAAAACGCGACGCTGTCCGCGACCGTCCTGACGACAATGAAAGATGCGCCCCGCCATTGCTGGCGGGGCGCGAGTGGCGGTCAGCGGGACCAGAGCAGGACGTATTCGCCGGGGCGATCGTTGCTCTCGACCAAGCTCGCGTAGAGCGGTGACGGGAAGCTGGGGTCGTCGATCTTGACCGACAGATAATCGCGCTCGTTGCGGCTGGTCTTGATCCAGGCGGCGCCGACCTCGACGTCGAGGTGATCCGCGTTGGCGAAGGTGAGCCGATAGTCGGGCGCCTTGGGGGCGTCCTTCTCTACGGGCGTGAACACCGCGCGGGTGTTGAGCGTGAGGGTCACGACCTTGCCGACGATGCCGCCGTCCTTGTCCCTGGTGAAAGTGCCGATGGTGCTCATGATGATTCTCCGTTCGCTTGTCCGGGCCGCGCCCATCGCGGCCTCGTGGCGATCGGTGGATCGGGGACGTTCGGCGGCGCACCGCTGCTCGGGGTTCCCGTCGCGCCTGCGCGTCGGGGTGGGCTTGCGGCCCTGGGACGGCCGACGGGCGGCTTTTTTGCTTCGCGCTGCAAAGCCGAAGGCGGCGGAAAAAGGCCGCCCGGCGCCGTTGCGCCGGCAGGCGGCTTCGATCAGATCAAGCCACGGGGAGGCCGTATGAGCCGGACAGGCAGGACGGGGGACATTCGTGCGCCCGGCATTCCGGGGGAAAAGAGAAGCATCCTGCGCATGGCGGCGGCATCTACTTCATACGGTGCCCGAGTTCAGCGGCGAGCGAACAACTCTCGAAACAGGCGCTCGGCTTCCCGGCGTCCTTCCGGGGTCATCTCGATCGAGCGGGCCTTGCCGACCGGATCGGAAATCAGCCCGCGCGCGTGCAGCCGTTCCATCGCGAGCCAGTCGAATCCCTTCCATGCCGCGCCGGTGGCGCTGAGATTGAACCACAAGAGGGCCAGCACCGCCTCGTCGATCCTGTCGGTGTCGATGTCCGTTCGCGAGTCCATAGGCGGGATGATAGCGAACCGGGTTACGCACGGCATACGCGAACCCGCCGTGAGCACTTATCTGCCGCCGTCGCTACTACGCTATGGTTCGCCGTTTCCGCTCTGCGCCGCCGTGCGCCGAATCCCGCCACCGTGGCTACGCTTCGGCGCGTGTGGGCACGACAGGGGGATTCTGTTGGATTCCAGCGGGGCGTGCGGCAGCTTGGGTGCATGGGACTCTCTCGCAAACGTCGCCGCCGCGCACCCCGCGGCTGGTCGGAAGGGCTGGATGACCTGCACGATTACATGCAGCCGCAGCCGACGCGCGCGTCGGCGCGCAAGAGTGCCAACAGCACGCCGATCGTCGTCACCGACGACTGGCCCGAGCAGGTTCCGATCGGCGATGCCGAGTTGCGCGTCATCGAAGGCGCTTTTCGCGAGGAGCTGGACGCCCTGTTCGGGCTGCTCCCCTGAAACGGCCATAGGGAAAGGGGTTGAAATGTTCGTCAATATGACGCACATTGTAGCGGAAATGGATAGGTCAGGAGTGAGTCCCATGCCGCGCAAACAAGCCGTAGCGGAGTCCGCCAGAGCCAATCGCGTCGAGCGGCTCGGCTTCCGCATCGACGAAGAAACCAAGGATTTGATCGAGCGAGCCGCTCATCTCTCGCGGCGCAAGGTCAGCGATTTTTGCGTGACCGCGCTGGCGGACACAGCGCGGCGGACGATCGCCGAGCATGAGACACTCGTGCTGTCGGATCGTGACCGCGAGGCGTTCTTCGATGCGCTCATCAATCCGCCCGAGCCGAGCGAGCGGCTGATCCGCGCTTTCCGGGAGCACAGGCGCCGGGTTGCGTCCTGATCATGACGGCACATGGGGATTTGCGGGTCGAGCCGTTGGGGCCGCACCATGACCGGGAAGGATTTTCCTGCGGCATCGACAGCCTCGACAGGTATCTGCGCAGGCAGGCGGGTCAGGACATCCGCCGCCGGTCGGCCGGTGTGTTCGTTCTTGCCGCGCATGCAAATCCCGGCATCATTCTCGGCTACTACACGCTCAGCCAGGCGAACATCGCGCAAGGCGACATTCCGGCATCAGCGCGCAAGCATATCCCGCGCTACCCGCTCGTCGGGGCGACGCTCATCGGCCAGCTCGCGGTGTCCCAAGCGCGGCAGGGCGAACGCCTCGGTGCGGTGCTGATCGCCGATGCCGTCGAGCGCGCTTGGCTGACGGCGGCGACGGCTGGATCGTCGATGCTCATCGTGGACGCCATCAATGATCGCGCAGCCGCGTTCTACGAAGGCAATGGCTTCGTGCGATTGGCGGATTCCCAACGTCTCATACTGCCGATGCACATCATTCAGAGATTGGTCGAACGATGAAGAACGCTGCTCTCGCACCCTCGGAAGCCCCCACCGCGCAACCGGCACAGCGGGCCGCGCTCTATCTGCGCGTTTCCACCCCGCGTCAGGCCGACCATGATCTGTCGATTCCCGATCAGCGCCGGCAGCTTGAGGGCTATTGCCTCTCGAACGGCTGGGAGGTCGCGGCCGAGTTCGTCGAGCCAGGTGTTACAGGGACCGATGATCGCCGCCCGGCTTTCCAGGAGATGATGGACGCGGCGATGGAAAAGCCCCCCGCGTTCGACGTGGTGGTTGTCCATAGCTTCTCGCGCTTCTTCCGAGATCAGTTCCAGTTCGAGTTCTACCTCCGCAAGCTGGCGAAGAACGGCGTGCGAGTCGTCTCGATCACACAGGTTCTCGGCGATGATCCGGCGAGCGAGATGATGCGCAAGATCATGACGCTGTTCGACGAATACCAGTCAAAGGAGACCGCCAAGCACACACTGCGCGCCATGAACGAGAATGCGCGCCAAGGCTTCTGGAACGGCGCTCGCCCGCCGATCGGCTACCGCGTGGTCGAAGCCGAACAGCGTGGCACAAAGATCAAGAAGAAGCTGGAGATCGACCCGATCCATGCCGAGACGGTGCGGCGGATTTTCCGTCTGGCGCTGGAAGGCGCCGATGGACGCGGGCCGATCGGCGTCATGGCCATCGCGTGCTGGCTCAACGAGAACAATATCCGCACGCGCTATGGCGGGCGCTGGGGCAAGGGTATGGTGCATCAGGTGCTCACGCGGACGACCTATATCGGCCAGCACCGCTTCAACACCTATGACGTCAAGAAGGGACGCCGAAAGCCCGAGGCCGAGCACGCCATCATGGAAGTGCCGCCGATCGTCACGGTGGCGGAGTTCGAGGCCGTGCAGCGATCGCTGAAAGCGCGCAGCCCCAAGATGATGCCGCCGCGCGCGGTGGGCGGTTCGACGCTTCTGACGGGCATCTGCTTCTGCGCCTGCTGCGGCGGCGCGATGACGCTGCGCACCGGCACGAGCCGGAG
>JBAYPJ010000161.1:0-3726 GCA_041677785.1 Novosphingobium sp.
ATGATCACCGCCCGACAATCACGGGCCGCGCGCGCGTTGCTGGGTTGGACACAGGAGACGCTCGCTGACAAGGCCCAGGTATCGCTGACCGCGCTCAAGCGCCTCGAATCCGAAAGCGGACTCGAGGTGTACGAGACCACGCGCGATCAAGTTCGCAGGGCGCTTGAAGCAGCAGGCATCGTTCTCCTGTCAACTGACCGAGGACATGGAGTGCTGCTCGTTGACGATCGCGGAAATCGAAAGACGTGACTGGTTGCAGCAAAGAGCTTTCGCCGAGTCAGTATCCGTCGTTTCTCGAGAGACCTCCATCCCGCATGAAATCCAGCGAGAAAATGGGCTCAAGTTGAGCGAGCTACGCCATGGTTGTTCCCTTTGACGATGATCCGCCCTCCGGCCAGGAGCTGACCGACTACGACAGGTCGCACATCAAGCTCTATATGCGCCTGCTTGATGCCACTGCCGACGGCGCGGATTGGCGGGAAGCCGTCGAAATCTTGTTCGGCATCGACCCGCACCGCGACCCCGAGCGCGCGCGTCGCGTCCACGACGGCCATCTGGAGCGCGCACGCTGGATGACGCAGATCGGATATCGGCTGCTTCTGCGCGAAGGCTGCAACTGACTGGCATAAACGGGCGCTTCGTCATCGCGGTGCCGCCGCGGCACCGCGCGGTGCCGGCTCTCTGGCTTCCCACAACCTCCATGCGAGGGAATCAATTCTCGCTCGACTTGCGCAATCCAAGGCGGGGTTGAATATGAGGCCCGATACTTCTCGTTGGAGAGAGACACCCACTTACGACTACTTCGATCAGCTTGCGATCGAGGGGCTGGCGTGGGAGTGCCTGCGGCGACACGAACCCTACCAACGAACCTATCGCCAGATCCTGGAAGAGACGGACGTGGCCGAGCCGCTGCCATTGGAAGCACAGCAACAGTGGGGTTTGCGATTTCCCCGCACGGCCGGGTTTGTCCGCTCTGACACAATCCGTCCTCTGGTCGCCTGCCGTCGTCCCCTCCGTTCTCACGCTGGCGCCGGCTCCAGAACATCTGTCGCTCGGTGAAGCGCCTCCGCTTAGCCCGCTCGATATCACCCGCGACAGCCCTGAAGGAGAACTCGCTTTCTATGGCGGCGATTCTCCCCTTCAGACTCTCATGATGCCCGGCAGCGACCCGACAAAACCCGTCGTCGCAATGATCCCGTTCGATGCCGATATGCTCGGCCGGATCGAGACGCTAACGCGACTCTGGCGCAGCCTTCGCGGCCAAAGACCGCCGCCCGATACGCGGATGACCCAGCAGCAGCGCCGTCGTCTTCGCCGAATGATTCAGGCGGCCGACGGTCACATGAACGGCGCGAGCTATCGCGAAATCGCCATAGCGATTTACGGCGAGCCGCGCATTTCGGCCGAGTCGTGGAAGACCTCGCCTCTACGCGCCTCGGTGATCGGCCTGGTCAAAGGCGGCCTCGACGCCATCAACGGCGGGTATCTCAATATGCTTCGTCACCGCCGTCGCTCGTGATCGCCCTGAGGGGTGAGGAATTTAGCTCCGCAAGTTCCTCATCCCTCCCGTCGCCCTTCCTTCGCCACCGTGGTCGTTGTTCGCCGCTGAACCGCAGCGGCTTCCCGCAACACCACGGAGGCCCGATCCATGCGACCCGATACCGCCGTTCTACCGCCACGCTTCCTGCGGACCAAGGAAGCCGCAGAATTCCTCAGCCTTTCAGCCCGCACGCTGGAGAAGCACCGCACCTACGGGACGGGCCCGGCCTATCGAAAGCTCGGCGGCCGCGTCGTCTATTCCGTCGACGACCTTGAAACCTGGGCCGACCGTGGCGCCGTCACCTCGACCTCCGACCCGCGCGGTTCGGTCCTTCCTGCCAAACGCCAGACGCCATCGACGGGCCAGCCCGTCGGTCGCTTCGCACGCTGATCGCGCCCGGTCCGTTCATGGCGGTGCGGCGTCGTCACCCATCGGAGCGCGGACAGCTCGACCTGTTTCGGGCACTCCCTGGCGACTTCGCGCCAAGAGACGCGCAGGATCTCATGACCTATCCCTTCTTCTCTCTTTCCAAATCCCATCGCACCGCGCCGATCGACTTCGCCGCCGGCGACGTCGCGATCCGCGTGGAAGCGGTGCCCGATCATGGCATGGCGACCATTTGGGACGCCGACATCCTGATCTGGGCGGCGAGCCAGATCGTCGAGGCGCGTGACGCCGGGCTGCGCACATCGCGCCTGATGGCCGCCACTCCCTACGAGATTCTCACCTATGTCGGTCGCGGCACCAGCTTGCGCGACTACCAACGGCTCAAGGCCGCGCTCGACCGCCTGCAGTCGACCACCGTTTCCACCTCGATCCGACAACCGGCCGAAGGACGCCGCCATCGCTTCTCATGGATCAATGAGTGGCAGGAGCGCACCGACGGTAACGGCCGCCCCGACGGGATCGAACTGATCGTCCCCGACTGGTTCTACAAGGCCGTGCTCGATGACGCGCTCGTCCTGACCATCGACCGCACCTATTTCGATCTGACCGGCGGCCTCGACCGTTGGCTCTATCGCCTGGTGCGCAAGCACGGCGGCCGCCAGCGGGCGGGGTGGCGTTTCGATCTGCGTCATCTTCACCAGAAGTCGGGCAGCCTCTCGCCGTTCAAGCGCTTCGCCTTCGAACTGCGCGATATCGTCCGCCGCCAGCCGCTCCCCGGCTACGCCCTCTTTCTGGAGGTGGAGATTGGCGGCCGCGTTCTGCTCGCCTTCGAGCCGCACCCACCTTGTGGAAAACCTGTGGACGGGCTCGTGCTATCGGGAACCCGCACTATCGTGCCATCGGGAACCCTTGGCTCGTGCTATCAGGAACCCAAACAGGGTCTAACACACAGAAAGCAAAGCCGAAATCGGCCCCTTAACTTAGAGTCTAACCAAGAATCTAACTCTGAAGAGCGCACGTGCGATGTGGAAAACCTCATCCGTGCGACGGCGCGCAACCTCAGCGCGGCTTCTTCCGGTCGCAGAGCCGCTGACCCGAAAAGCGCGCAGACGAAGCTGTTCGACGATCGATCCCAAGCCGGTCAGCGTCCTTTCCGAGACCGCTCGGGAGGGGTGCGATGATCGTCGCGTTCCTCAATCAGAAGGGCGGCGTCGGGAAGACGACGCTCGCCCTCAACCTCGCTGGTGAACTGGCCAGCCGCGGAAAGCGCGTCACGGTTATCGACGCTGACCCGCAGGGGTCAGCGCTCGACTGGTCGCAGCAACGTAGTCGCGAAGGCCTTCCGCGCCTCTTCGGCGTCGTCGGCCTGGCGCGCGACACGCTGCACCGGGAGGCGCCCGAGCTGGCGCGCGATGTCGATCATGTGGTGATCGACGGTCCGCCCCGCGTCGCCGCGCTGATGCGCTCGGCTTTGCTCGCCGCCGATCTCGTCCTGATCCCGGTGCAGCCGTCGCCGCTCGACGGATGGGCGTCGGCCGAAATGCTCGCGCTCCTCGCGGAAGCTCGCATCTACCGGCCTGATCTTCTGGCGCGCTTCGTTCTCAACCGCTGCGGCGCCCGCACAGTCCTGGCGCGTGAGACCGCCGAGATGCTGGCCGATCACGACCCGCCCGTGCTCGCCACAACCATCGGACAGCGCATCGCCTTCGCTTCGGCCGCGCAGACCGGCCGCCTCGTCTGCGAGCTGGACGAGGCGGCGACGGCGGCCCGCGAGGTCGCGGCGCTCGTGAACGAAATCA
>JBAYPJ010000162.1:0-3690 GCA_041677785.1 Novosphingobium sp.
GAACGCTCCGTAGAAGCCACATGGCGGCGCATCGGTTCGCTGCTGGACGCCTTCTCACCCCAAGAGTGCGCCAACTACCTCAGAAACTCCGGGTATGCGTCAATATAATGTCATCAGAGGCTAAAGCCTGGAACGGCGCTGCCGTCATCGCTTGCGCGGTGGCGATCGGGCGGCTTAAGCTTCGATGGCAGCGGCCCGGTGCAAGGCTGCGAGGAAGAGAGGATTCCCGGCATGGGGGCGCGAAGCGCGCCTATACGGTCGGAAAATTCCGGGGGAGGGCGAAGAATGTCAGAGCACGTCGACTATGACCTGATCGTGATCGGGGCCGGCGGCGCGGGCCTTGCGGGTGCGATCTGGGCGGCGGAGGCCGGTTGCAAGGTCATCGTCCTTGAAGGAGAGGATCGCATCGGCGGCTCGACGGCGCTGTCGGATGGGGTGTTCAACGCCGCCGACACCAGCATCCAGCGCGCGCTCGGCTTCACCGATTCGATCGACGACTATTACGACTACTACATGACGCTCAACGCCTGGAAGCAGCCGGCGGCGCTGATCCGCCGGTTCTGCGAGGAGGCGACGCCGACACTCGAATGGCTGCTGTCCATCGGCGTGACATATCCGATGCGCGTCGCGCACAAGCCCAAGCAGCCGGTCTTTCCCGGTTCGGTCGAAGGCGGTGGGCTCTACGCCGCGGGCGTCGAATGGCCGCCGCGCGGCCATTGTCCGGCCGAGGGCGGCAGCGTCTATATCACCGCCATGGACAACCGCCGCTCGGTGCTCGGCGTCGAGCTGGTGCTCAATACGCGGGTGCGGACCCTGATCGTCGAGGACGGCGCGGTGAAGGGCGTCGAGGTCGAGGGGCAGACGCTGCGCAGCCATGCGGTGCTGCTCGCCTGCGGCGGCATCGCCAACGGCCCCAGGGAGATGATCCGCGCCTGGTTTCCCGATGCCTACGACACGCTGCCGCCCGGCTATCATCCGCGCTTCGGCTCGGCCGTGGGCAGCCGCGGCGACGGCGTGACCATGGCGCAGCAGGCGGGCGCACACATCATCGGCAGGAATTGCGGGCTTGCCGTGTCCGGCCCCTTCCTGCCCAACGCGCCGGCCGGTTTCCACGGCTATCAGCCGACTTCGCTGGTCTACGTCAACGGGCGCGGGCAGCGCTTCGCGCCGGAGACAGCACCCTATGCGGTGATGCCGGGGCTCATCAAGGAGCAGGGCTTCCAGGTCTGGGGCGTGTTCGACGAGACGGCGCGGCTGCGCGCGGACCCTTCGCGCAGCGGCTTTGCCCGTGGCTGGGACCCCGAGTTCGTACTCCAGTGCGTGGCCAACGGCGATATCATCGCCGCCGACACGATCGAGACGCTGGCCGGCAAGTGCGGCATGCGTCCTGGCGCGCTGCGCGTGACGATAGAGCAGTTCAACGAGGACATCGCGACCGGCCGCGACCGCTGGTTCCTGCGCAGCATGGAAGAACTGTTCCCGATCAGCCAGGGGCCGTTCTACGCCTTCCGCCACGCCAACACCGGCTTCACCCTCACCGGCGTTGGCCCGCGCATCGATCCCGATGCGCACGCGCTCGACGAGGACGGCCGCATCATCCCCGGCCTGTTCGCGGCTGGCGAGTGCGGTGCGGGCGTGCTGGGCGAGCGCTACGTCGGCGGCGGCAACTCGGTCGCGAACGCGATCACCATGGGCCGCGTCGCGGGCATGACGATCGGGCGCGAGATCAAGGCGGCCTCGGCTCGCTGAGGGGCGGCGGCGGCCGGCTATCCCATCCCCAGTTCGGCCACCGTCTTGCGATCGTAGTAGTCGCGGAACAGGACGATCCTGCCGTCGACGATCCGCGTTGCGTTCATCACCGGCAGAGGCATGTGCCGGTCGCCGGCGATATGGTCGTCGATCCGCTCGCACAGGACCCATTCGCCATCGGCCGCGATGGTCAGGATCTCGACGTCTATGCGCGTGAGATGCGCAAAGCACATGTCGAGCCAGGCGCGGATCGCCTGCCGCCCGACCATGGGAGCCTTTTCCGGGACGTTGTCGTAGACGCCGTCCTCGGCGAAGCACGCGGCCATGCCGGCGGCGTCGCGGGCGGCCCAGAGCTTGACGAAATCGCGCACGATCTGCCGGTTGTCCATTGCCCCGCCGCTTTCCCGTTCAGGCCGTCGTCAGCACCAGCGGCAGGTAGTCGAGGCCGAAGGTGCGGCCCGTGTGATAGCGCGGGGTTTCGCCGGGCTTGATGCGGAAGTCGCTGAAAGTCTTGAGGAATTCCTCAAGCACGATGCGCAGCTCGCGCTTGGCGAGGTGCAGGCCCAGGCAGTTGTGGGTGCCGGTGCCGAAGGTGATGTGGCGCGGCTTGCGGTCGATGTCGATCGTGTGCGGATCGGCGAAGACGGCGGGATCGCGGTTGGCCAGCGTGATCGGCAGGTTCACCTCGTCGCCCTTCTTCATCGGCACGCCGTGAAACACGAAGTCCTCGCGCACGCAGCGGTGCGTCACCACCACCGAAAAGGCGCGGCAGAATTCCTCCACGGCCTGCGGCAGGAGTTCGGGACTGGCGCGCAGGCGCTGCTGCAGGTCGGGGTGGGTGGCGAGGTGCTGCATGATCCAGCCGATCGTCGAATAGACCGTGTCGAGCCCGCCGACGTAGAGCACGTAGAACATGCCCATCAGTTCGTAGTAGTCGATCGGCCGGCCCTCGATCTCGCCCTCGACCATGGCCCGCAGGAACTCGTTGGTCGGGTTGGCCTTCTGCGCCTCCATGTGCTGCTTGAGATAGGCGTAGATCGAGCGCGCGGCGGTGACGCGCACCATGGGGTCGGTGCCGCGCATCAGGTCGTCCTGCCAGGCGATGAACTGGTCGAGCATTTCGCGCGGCATGCCCATGAGGTCGAGGAACACGTAGGAGGGGAACGGCACCGCGAACTCGTCGATGAATTCGCATTCGCCGCGCTCGTGGAACTTGGCGATCAGTTCCCGGCAGATCTGCCGCACCGGCTCGTCGTAGGCCTTGATCGCGGTGGGGGTGAAATAGGGGTTGAGGATCTTGCGATAGTGATGGTGCCGCGGCGGGTCGATCTCGATCGGGTTCAGCAGCACGGGTTCGCCGAGCATCTCGGCGATCATGCCGGGACGCTCGGCGGAAAAGTGCTCGTAGTCGATGAAGGCTTCGCTGATCACGTCGTGGCGGGTCAGCACCCATCCGGGGCGCTGGAAGCTGGCCTCCGTCATCCAGACGACCGGCGGGCCTTTGTGCAGGCGGCAGGTCGCGCGGAAGGGATCGGTCCCTTCGTACGTGAGAGCATCGAAATCCTCTTTCCGGACGAGGTTGGCCGGGACGGTGGCGGGGATGCGTTCGGCGGTGGCGGCAGGAGCGTTCATCGGTGCTTTCCTCGCGAAGGTGACTGGATCGTTTCAAGCGGCCGGCACGGTGCGTGCTGGCCGGTCAGGCCGGGCGTTCGCGCAGGCGCCGGTCGGCAGAGGGAGACTGTGGCCGCCCCGTGGCCCGCGCCGCCTGATGCAGCACTTGCTCGAGAGCGGCGAGATATGCGGCGAAGTTCGCGCGTCCCGGGTCCGACAGGCGGCACCGGGTCTGCGGGCGCTTTCCGTCGTGGCCCTTCTCGATCGTCAGGTAGCCGGCCTCCTCCAGCACCGCCAGGTGCCGGTTGAGGTTGCCGTCGGTCAGGTCGC
>JBAYPJ010000163.1:0-3668 GCA_041677785.1 Novosphingobium sp.
GCGGACGGATCGTATGTCCTGCGGGCCGATACCCACGGTGTGCGTCTGGGCGCCAATTCCTACGAGATGAGCGGAGGGGAGCTGACCCAGCGGGTGATCGAATCCTGGCTGTCCGATTGAGGGATTGATTGCCTGACGCACCCCTGAACGGGTGAGTCGGATTTCTTGAATCGCGCCCTGGCATCGGTACATCCCGTAGCGGACGCTCGATATTTCGTGGCCGAGCATCGCGCAGCCAGGCAGTCGCGTTATCGTCCCGACATGAGCACCCCGACAAGGTGGGTGCCGACCAGCGAGTCCAGAGGAAAACGGGAATGGCGATTCGATCGAAGCGGATGTCCGCGCATGCCCGCGCGTGTGCCTTCGTGGGGCTCTCGGCCCTGCTGCTGGCGGCTTGTGGCGGCGGCGGGGGCGGTGATTCACTGGCGGCCAGCGATGGGCCGCCGCCCGTACCGGCCCCCGGCCCGGCGCCCGGCCCGGCGCCCGGCCCGGCGCCTGTGCCTGCGCCATCTCCAGCGCCCGCTCCGGCTCCAGCGCCCGCTCCGGCTCCGGCTCCGAGCCCTGCGCCTGAACCGACGCCCGAACCGGCGCCCGAACCGGCGCCCGAGCCCGCTCCCGAGCTTGTTCCTGTCCCCGAGCCCGCTCCCGCGCCTGAACCGGCTCCCGTACCGCGGGCGACCGTGGACATCGTCGGCACGGCGGCCACCGGCGCACCGCTGTCCGGCGCGGCGATCAGCCTCAAGTGCGCGGGCAGCAGCTTCACGACGAGCGCGGATGCCGATGGCGCCTACCGGCTCGAGTCGGTGCCGGTGGATGTCGCGCCCTGCCTGTTGCGGGCGCAGCAGGCAAGCACCGTCTACATTGCGCCGATCGCCGATCCGGGCACGGGTACGATCAATGTCAACGCGACGCCGCTCACCCATCTGCTGAGTTCGCGCCTGCTCGGCGAGCCGGCCGATCGCGCCTTCCAGAACGCAGGGGCCACGACCTTCGCGCTGGTCAATCCGGCGGGGATCAGCGCCGCAAGAGGGCATGTGCGGGCACAGCTCGATCGGCTGGGGATCACCGTCCCGGGCCTGTCGTCGGACTGGGTTGCCACGCCGTTTGAGCCACGGTCGGGTGATCCGCATGATGACTTCCTCGAAGCCTTGCGAGTTTCCCTGGCCGACCAGGGCCTGACGGTATCGAGTGCGGCGACCCAGCTCGCTTCGAGCGATGCGAGCCTGTACCTGCCGCCGAAACCGGTGGAGCCAGGCCCGGTGTGCACTCCGAGGCTCATCAACGGCTTTGCGGGTGGGAATCGCAACCGGTGGACGTCGGTGGGCACCGGCGCGTCGCAGACCCGCGGCATCGGCATCGGTGGCGGGCCGGGCTTCACCAGCGGTGCTTCGGTCGAGGTCACGTTCGCGGATGGCACGCGACTCACTGGCGCGCGCACCGATGCCGACACGGGCATGGTGACCCTGGTGCCCTGTGGACTGGCCGATGCACTGCCGGCGCTCGTTCGCATCTCGGGCGGAGCCGGCTCCTCCTACTACGATCCCGGCAGCGGTCGCTGGACGAGCTTCGGGGCCGGCAAGGATCTGCATGCGGTAGTCAATGCGTTCGAGGTCGACGTCAACCTGGCGGTCACGCCGTTCACCGAAGCCGTTTACCGGCGAGTGCTGACACTGGGCGCCCGGGATGTCCGACCGTGGCAGGATGCAGGCCGGATCGAGATTGCTCATGATGAGGTGAAGTCGGTGGTCAACGACCTGCTGCCCGGCGCGTACCGGCTCGATCGCCTGGATCGCCTGCCCGTGCTGATCGACCATCGCGTCGCACTCGATCGCACACAAAGTCTGCCGAGGAGCCAGGCTGGTATTCATGGCGTCGCCATTGCGGCCCTGGCCAGGGTGTCCGCGGAAAGCCGGCCTGCCGATGCGGCGCCCGCACTGGAGATCACCGAGCGCTTCGCGGCCGACATGGCCGATGGGGTGCTCGACAATCCCCATGCAGGTCTGGATCCCTTCCAGATCGGATCCGCTTCGCCACCCTACGATGTGAACACGTTCTGGGAGCGCATGGCGACTGCATCGATGGCCATCGGCCGCGATGCGGGTGTGCCGGCCTTGTGGTCGGGGAAACCGTTTCCGCTTGCGCTGGTCCGCCCGAGCGGCCAACGGGACGGCGTGTCATGGCCGGAGCAATACATCGGCCTCTACAGTGATGGCATGATGCGCAGCGTCATCGAAGTCGACAGGAACCTCTCCCGCGAGGCGTGTGGTTCCTGGTGTGACCCGGTGCGCAAGGTTCCGGCATCGGCGAGCACCGAGTGGTGGGTCTTCGAACTTGGCCGGATGGCGGAGTTCGACCCGGTGACCCGGATCGGGAGATCGGAGGACGGCTGGTTCTTGGGCGTCGGCAATCTCGGCTACGGTCAAGACCGGAGTCCTGTGTGGTATCACGATACCGGTCAACCAGCGTGGCCCCTCTTGCGGCCGGTCTTCGAGATCGGCGCCGAGGGCAAGGTGTACCGGCTGGTCTACCCGGCCGATCCGCAGGACGACGGCGGCACCACTGCGCTGCCTCCGGTGCGTGGCGAGGAGATTCTCCTGCCCGCTCGGGCGCGCCAGCTATCGAGCGATGGTCGCCTCGAGTACGTGCTGCTCAGCAATGGCCAGGTGTATGTGCTCAATCCCGAGATCATCGTGTCCAGGCGGGAATTCGTCCCGATCGACGGGATGTCGGAGTGGGAGAGCCACTATCACTACTGGGCGCACTTCCGCTCAGCGGGTCATCCGGCGGGTGTTCCGCTTCGCGTCAGTACTTCGCAGAAGATCTGTCGCATCGGCGGTACCTACCTGCAGGCCTGCGACGGCCAGTTGCATGTCATCGACCGCGTCTACCACTGGCTGCTGCTCGACATCAGCTGGAGCAGCATGCGGGCACCGGACAACGATTACATCGTCCGCCCCGCCAGCGGCCTGGATGCAAAGGGCTGGCGCGCGTTCAAGGCACCCTTGTCGGTCGATATCGCCTGGGACGATTCGGTCCTGCGACTGCTTTCGAGAACCGATGGTTCCTATGTCCTCGAGTCGGACACCTGGGGTATACGAGACACGGGTACCTTTCCTGGCGAGCTGCCCCGCCGGCACCGAATCACCCAGCAGCTGGTCGAATCCTGGCTGGGCGGCTGACCGCCCATCATGGTGATTCAGGCCGGATAGTCGGCGTCAGCCGAGCGCAGTGTCGCCGCACTGCGCTCGCGCAGCGTCCAGGTGATCGCCGCGCCCGAGTCGCCCGGCTCGACCTGGGCGCTCACCATGAGGCGTCGGTTGCTGGCGGCGAGGAAGCCTTCGACGATGCCGACGAGCGCCTGGCAATGCACCGGATGGAAGCCGGGCGCCGCATCCGCAAGGCGCCAGCGATCCTGCACGACCCGTGTGCCCGATGCCGTGGCGCTGCACTCCGCGCGGTCGCTGTGGGCGCGCAGGAAGGCGGCCAGGAATTCGCCGAAGGCGCGGATGTCCGTCGGTTCGCCAGGGGCGTCGTGGTCGCCGGACGCGCCAGCGCCACCAAGGCGCGGGGCGAGCTCCTCATGGAACTGCATGCCGATGAGCCGGCCGGTGATGTGCAGCAGGTGCCCGGCGTCCTGCGGCCCGAACTGCTCCACCATCACGGGCAGC
>JBAYPJ010000164.1:0-3566 GCA_041677785.1 Novosphingobium sp.
CGTGATCGGCTTCCCCAGCGTGACTTTCCCTGGCCTGCTCGACGAGCTGAACCGTCTCGCCTTCGAATATCGCTGGTCCACCCGCGCGATCATGCTCGACAAGACCGACGCGACCAGGCTGCTGACGAAGATCAGGCGGCAATGGTTCGCCAAGCGCAAGAGCGTCGCCGCGATCCTGAAAGAGGTCATGACCAACGAGGCGTCGGTCCTGATGGACAGCGATGCGTCGAACAAGGCCGCCGATGCCGACACCGCCCTGCAGGAGCTGGGCAGCGACTATGCGGGTCTCGCGCTCGTCACCGCGACGGTGACGGTATGGGACCGCGATCCGGCCATCGCCGCCGAGAAACTGCGGCTCGCCGAGAAGATCATCCAGGGCCGCGACTTCACCGTGATCCCCGAGGGGATGAACGCGATCGAGGCATGGCTGGGGAGTCTTCCCGGTCACGTCTATGCCAATGTCCGGGAGGCGCCGGTCTCCACGCTCAATCTCGCCCACCTGATCCCCCTGTCAGCGGTATGGGCGGGGCCGGAACGGGACGAGCATTTCGGACAGCCCCCGTTGCTCTACGCGCGGACCGAAGGCTCGACCCCGTTCCGGTTTTCCCTTCACGTCGGCGACGTTGGCCATGAGATCATCGTCGGGCCGACCGGCGCGGGCAAGTCGGTGCTGCTGGCGCTGATGGCGATGCAGTTCCGGCGCTACCCGGACTCCCAAATCTTCACCTTCGATTTCGGGGGCAGCATCCGCGCCGCCGCGCTGGCGATGGGCGGCGATTGGCAGGATTTGGGCGGGGGCCTCTCCGACGACGAGGTCGGCGTGCAGTTGCAGCCGCTGGCCCATATCGACGAACCCGCCGAGCGGACCTGGGCCTCTCAATGGCTCGCCGCGATCCTCGCCTCCGAGGGCATCGCCATCGACCCGCAGGCCAAGGAGCATATCTGGTCGGCGCTGGGATCGCTCGCCAGCGCGCCGCCGTCCGAACGGACGCTGACGGGCCTCGCGGTTCTGCTCCAGTCCCAGCAGCTCAAGCAGGCGCTCGGCCCTTATTGCGTCGGCGGGCCGTGGGGACGGCTGCTCGACGCCGAGACCGAGCGGCTCGGCGAGGCCAGCATCCAGGCGTTCGAGACCGAGGGGCTGGTCGGCGCCGGTTCGGCGGCGGCGGTGCTCTCCTATCTCTTCCACCGGATCGAGGGCAGGCTCGACGGACGCCCGACCCTGATCATCATCGACGAGGGCTGGCTGGTGCTCGACAGCCCGGAGTTCGCGGCGCAGTTGCGCGAATGGCTGAAAACGCTGCGCAAAAAGAACGCGAGCGTCATCTTCGCCACGCAGAGCCTCGCCGACATCGAAAGCTCGGCCATCGCCCCGGCCGTCATCGAGTCCTGCCTGACCCGCATCTTCCTGCCGAACGAACGCGCCGCCGAGCCACAGATCGGGGCGATCTACGAGCGATTCGGGCTCAACGCCCGGCAGATCGAAATCCTCAGCCGGGCGACGCCCAAGCGCGACTATTACTGCCAGTCGCGCCGGGGCAACCGCCTGTTCGAGCTGGGGCTAGGCGAGGTCGCGCTCGCCTTCGCCGCCGCCTCGTCGAAGACCGACCAACTCGCCATCGCCGACATCGTCGAGACCCATGGCCAGGCCGCGTTCGCCGCCGAATGGCTGCGGCACCGCGGCCTCGAATGGGTCGTCGCGCTTCTTCCCGAACCCCCGCAACCTCCGCAGCAGGAGCTACCTTTATGATCTGCTTTCCCCTGCGCCGCGCCATCATGGTCGGCGTCCTCGCCAGCGTCGCCGCCGCGCCGATGGTCGCGCCCCTGCCGGCCTACGCGCAGTTCGGCGGGATCGTCTATGACCCGACCAACTATGCGCAGAACGTGCTGACCGCGGCCCGCTCGCTTAGCCAAATCAACAACCAGATTCAGCAGATCGAGCAGCAGGCGACCTCGCTCGTCAACCAGGCGAAGAACCTCGCCGGCCTGCCGCTCTCCACCCTCTCGACCTTGCAGAAGCAGATCGACCGCACACGCCAGCTGCTCCAGCAGGCCCAGCGCATTGCCTACAGCGTCGCCGAGATCGATAATGCGTTCACCAAACGCTATAACGGCGCCACCGCCTCGACCTCGACCGCGCAGATGGTCGCCAACGCGCAGGAAAGCTGGAAGACCAGCGTCGCCGCGTTCCAGGACACGATGCGGGTCCAGGCCGGGGTCGTCGGCAATATCGACGACACCCGCTCCAGCGTGAACAGCCTGGTGAGCGCCAGCCAGTCGGCGACCGGCGCCTTGCAGGCGGCGCAGGCGGGCAACCAGCTTCTCGCGCTCCAGTCCCAGCAGATCGCCGACCTGACCGCGCTGCTCGCGTCGCAGTCGCGGGCGCAGGCGCTGAAGGCGGCCCGCCAGACGCAGATCGAGGCCGACGCCAAGGAGCGGTTCAACCGCTTCTTCGGGCGTAAGTGAGATGAGCGGTCGCATGTCGCGCAACGCGAAGATCGCAGGGATAGCGGCGCTCGCCGGGATCATGCTGGCGGTGGTGGCGGTCGAAGCCCTTCGGAACCCAAGCGACATGCCGATCGAGGCCGTCCTTCCGCTTCTCGACGAAGGGGAGCAGCAAAAGCTGCTGGCGCGCGAGCTGGACCGCTGCGCCACGCTCACCATGCCGGATTCGGGATGCGAACGGGCATGGGCCGCGAACCGCCGCCGCTTCTTCGGGAAGGATGCCGCCACCGATAACAGCGCGGGCGACAACAGCCGGGCGGACGAAGCTATCCCGCCCGGGCTGCCCGGTAAATATGTCCCCGCCGATCAGGCCGGGAGGCTCGTGCCATGAGCGACACCGGGATCGTCGATACCTTCCTCGACACCTTCTCGACCTACATCGGTTCAGGGTTCGGCCTGCTCGGCGGCGAGATCGGCTTCCTGTCCTCGACGCTGATCGCGATCGACGTGACCATCGCTGGTCTGTTCTGGGCCTGGGGCGCCGACGAGGACGTGTTGCAGCGGCTGGTGAAGAAGACGCTCTATATCGGCGCCTTCGCCTTCATCATCGGCAATTTCTCGTCGCTGGCGACGATCCTGTTCGAGAGCTTCGCCGGGCTGGGGCTCAAGGCAAGCGGCGGTTCGCTCAGCCTCGCCGAGTTCATGAAGCCCGCCAGCATCGCGTCCCAGGGCCTCGATGCGGCGCAGCCGCTGATCGATGCGATGGATGCCTATAACAGTCTGTGGGCGGTGTTCGCCAATCTCGCGATCATCGCCGTGCTGCTGCTTGCTTACCTGATCGTCGTCCTCGCCTTCTTCGTCATCGCCATCCAGGTCTTCATCACGCTGATCGAGTTCAAGCTGGTGACGCTCGCCGGTTTCGTGCTGCTCCCCTTCGCCTTCTGGAACCGCACCGCCTTCATGGCCGAGAAGGTGCTCGGCCATATCGTCTCGTCCGGCATCAAGGTGCTGGTGCTCGCGGTCATCACCGGCATCGGCACCACCCTGTTCGACCAGTTCACGGCCACGGTCGGCGCCGACCCCACGGCGCGGGAGGTTCTGGCGATCGCGCTCGGCGCGCTGTC
>JBAYPJ010000165.1:0-3514 GCA_041677785.1 Novosphingobium sp.
GATCCTGTCGGCCGTTCCGTCCTGTTCCCACTGGCTGAAGACCAGACCGCCCAGCGAGGGTGGGCTGTAGCCAAAGGCGCGGATGCCCAGCAGCAGTCGATCGCGAATATCTTCATTATCAGGTGGTAACAGGAAGCCGAACCGCAAACCGGGCGCAACCGCCTTGGAAACGCCCGCGACCATCAACGTCCTTTCGGGCGCGAGATCGGCAAAACAGTCCGGCGCACCGGCATCTGCGAATACGCGATAGGCATCGTCCTCGACGATCATCAGATCATAGGCACGGGCGACCTCGATGATTTCAGCGCGGCGCGCGGCATCGAGGGTGATCGTGGTCGGGTTTTGCAAGGTCGGGATTATGACCAGCACCTTGGCGCCAGGTTCGCGGGCGCACCGCGCGAGTGCCTCGGCATCGATCCCGCGTTCGTCCATGGCGACGCCCTGCAGGCGATAGCCTGCGTGGTCGGCCAGAGTCCGGATACCGGGATAAGTCGCGGCTTCGCACAGAATGGTGTCGCCGGGCCTCGCCAGCGCCGCGAAGGCCAGCGCAAGGCCATGCTGTCCGCCGTTGCACTGGATGATCCGATCCACCGTCGCGCGCATCACCCCATGACGGCGCTTGAGCCAGGATGCCCCGGCTTCGCGGATCGAGGGCAAGCCTTCGGGCGGCGCATAATTCACAGCCATCGCGAGATCGGCCCGCTGGCGCACGCGCGACAGCCCCTCTCCGATCCAGCGCTCGGCAGGATCGAGCGGCGGCACATTGTGCGCCATGTCGAGCGGGCCGGTGCCAGGTATCGAGGAATGCGGCCTCGCGCGATCGGCGACGAATGAACCCCGGCCTACATGGCTGGAAATGAACCCCCGCCGCTCCGCCTCGACATAGGCCCGGCTGACCGTGCCGACACTCAAGGACAGGCGGTGCGCCAGATCGCGCTGCGGCGGCAACCGATCACCGGGCACAAGGCGGCCATCGCGCACATCGCCCTCCAGCGCGGCCACAAGGCGTTCGTACACCGGAGCACTACCCTTCGAGATATCCGGCTGCCAGTCCTTCATTGCCATTCCCGATCTATATTGAACCGGTTCAATATCACATTTGACTCATAGTTCAATGATGATCATCCAGCGGCTCAGGAGAACATCATGGATTCGAGTTTGCTTGCCCCGCTTGCGCTGTACAGTTTCGTCTGCACGGCCACGCCCGGCCCCAACAACATCATGCTCGCCTCGTCGGGGCTGGTTTTCGGATTCCGGCGGACCATTCCGCACATCTTCGGGATCAATTTCGGCTGCGCCCTCATGCTGGTGCTCAGCGGGCTGGGTCTGGGCGCGCTGTTCGAGGCGTGGCCGGTGCTGCGCTGGGCAGTGCGGATCTTCGGCGCCGTTTATCTCGGATGGCTGGCGGTCAAGCTGTGGCAATCGGAAGGCGTCGAACGCCGCGAGGGCGCGCATCCGCTGACCTTCTTTCAGGCGGCCGCCTTCCAGTTCGTCAATCCCAAGGCCTGGGCGATCACCATGCCCGCCATCGCCAGCTTTACCGTGCCCGACCGGCCGCTCGCCCTGCAGCTCGGCGTTATCGTCGCAGCCTTTGTGCTGGTCGGCCTGCCTTCCATCGCAACCTGGGCGGCGATGGGCGCAGGGGCCCGCGAGCTGCTGGAAAGCCGCAAGGGCATGATCGTCTTCGTGCGCGTGATGGCGGTGCTGACCGCGCTCACCGCCCTGCTGTTTCTGATCTGAAGGACAAGGCAATGAACCGGGAAGACATGGAGATGTTTGCGGCGAACTGGATCGCCAACTGGAACGCGCGCGATCTCGACGCCATTCTGGCGCATTTCGCCGAAGACGCGCGCTTCATCAGCCCGCTTGCCGCGGAGCTGACGGGTTCACCGATCATCGAGGGCAAGGCCAGTTTGCGCGCTTATTGGTCGAAGGCGCTGGAGGCTTCGTCCGAACTGCATTTTACCCTGATCGCTGCCGTCTGCGATATCGAACGCCAGGTGCTCGGCGTCCACTATGTGGCCCGGCGCAACGGCAAGGCCAGGCGGGCGCTCGAAACGATGCGCTTCGTGGACGACCGGCAGGTCGAAGGCGAGAGCTTCTACAGCGCGCAGGAAACGTCGCCTGGTAACTGATCCCAAATCTCCGTCACAACAGCGGTGAGCAAGAGGATAGAATGCAGGTTATCCGCGCCCGCGACTTCACTGGCAGATCAGCCTGGGACGCGCTGTCGATCGAGCGGATCGACGACGCGACCGTGCGGCTGCACTGGACCGACCAGCCCTACCGCTGGCACATCAACGATGGCCCTGAAGTCTTCGCTGTCCTCGACGGGCGTGTCGACATGCATGTCCGGACCGCTGGCCGCGAACAGGTTCTGCATCTTGAAACAGGGGACATCTTTCACGCCGAACCGGGCGATGAACACGTCGCCCGCCCCCTTGGCGAAGCGCGCATTCTGGTGATCGAGCAGGCCGGAAGCGATTGAGGCGACGGATCAGGCGGGTGCAGCCGCCTCGGCCAAAGACGGCGCAATGACAGCCATCGCCCGTTCGACATACATGTCCTTTTCGCCGACCGGCGCGACATAGTGGATCGCTTCGCGCGCCTGTTCCACTGAACCACCGCGCGCGATCATCCAGCCCGCGAGATAATGCGAGGCCAGGCAGCCGCCCGCTGTGGCGACATTGCCATGCGCGACGAAAGGCGCGTCGATCACATTCACGCCAGCCTCGATGACCCATGGCTTTGTCGTCAGGTCGGTGCAGGCAGGCAGATCGCCAGTCAAACCAAGCTTCGCCAGCAGCAGCGTGCCTGAGCACTGCGCACCGATCAGCTGGCGCTCGGGGTCGAGCCTAAGCCGCGCCAGCAGCGCGTCATCGCGCGCAACGTCGCGCGTGCGGACACCGCTGCCGATTAGGACGGCGTCTGCTTCTTCCGAAAATTCGAGGGGACGCTGACGGCGGATCGTGACACCGTTCATCGACGTCACTTCGTCCGCAGGCGACGTGATCCAGGCATTCCAGCCCAGCGGCCTGAGGCGATTGAGGATCGTCGACGCGATGAACGAATCCAGTTCGTTGAACCCGTCGAAAGTCAGAACGGCTATCTGCATGTCTCTCTCGATATGGAAACGGCGCTATCGCTGCGCCGGATGGAAGGCGATGCGCAGGCCCAGCGCGATGAGCACGCCGCCGGTCAGGCCATCGAGCCAGCGCGCTACGGCCCCTTGCGCAAACCAGTGCCGCAGCGGACGGCTGCCAAGGATCAGGAGCGCAAACCAGGCCATGCCAAGCGTGGCATGAAGCGCCGCCAGCAACAGGCTGAAGCCCAGTACCGATGCTCCCGCCGGAACGAACTGCGGCAGGAAGCTCACATAGAAGACACCCATCTTGGGATTGAGCAGATTGGTGAGCAGGCCCTTCATGAACCAGTTGCCCGATCGCGATGGAGCAGATGGCAATGCCGGACTTGCTGCATCGGTGGGCGCGCCCGATTTGAGTGCCGCACGAAC
>JBAYPJ010000166.1:0-3488 GCA_041677785.1 Novosphingobium sp.
AGGCGATTCCACACCAGCAACACGCGGCGCTGACCGAAGGTCACGCCATCGTCGTATTGGCCGATGATGCGGGTGCCCTGCGGCACGAGGAGAATCCGCCCGGTCGGGCTGTCATAGATGTTTTCCGTGACTTGCGCCGTGATCTGTCCGGGCAGATCGGAGCGAATGCCGGTGATCAGCGCGGCCGGGATCACCGCGCCGGCTTGCAGGACGTAGGCTGAGGCCGGCGGCATCACCCGATCCGGGGCGACGGTGCGGCGGTCGGCGGCGGCATTGAGGAAGGCGAGCTGCCGCTCCTGTGCGCGCTCTTGCACCGTCGGCGTGAACTGGCCGGGAAGCCCGAGGCCGGTCAGATTCGCGGTGGTGGCGGCACCGCCGGGCGCCGTCGAAGCCGCAACCGTCCGTGCTTGTGTTTGGAAGAAGACACGGCTCGTGCGCGCTGCTTCCGCTTCGGCGAGCCGGCGCTGTTCGGCTGCATCCACGGTCGGCTGGATGGATGGTGGCACGACTGGCTGTCCACGATCCTGCGCGCTCAGAATGGGGCGGCCCAGGTCGCCTGGCAGCGGCGGTCCAAGCCGCGGGCCGGTGTAGTCGCGCGGCAGTCCGGCGAGTCCATCGGCCGTGGGCCGATTGGTGGTGGAATAGAGTTCCTCGTTGCGGGGGCCGGCATCGCGGGTTTGCAGCGCGTAGATCAGGGCGCCGCCGAGGCCGATCGACGCGACCAGACCGACCCCTGCCAGCGCCTTGCGCGACAGGCGGGTGACACGCGGTGGGTCGCCGCGCAGCCGCATGGGGGCCACAGGGTCGCTCGCTCCGTCCGTCCCGAGATCGCGATTGTCCGTATCGCTCATGAGGACGGCCTCCCGTCGCTGCGCGAGATCCTGACCGTTTGCTGATGGTCACCGCTGCCGAGGCGAAGCTCGGCGGCGCCGAAGAGGCGATCGACGATCAGGATGTTCCGGTAGATGCGGCTGTTGGCGATCTGGAGCTCGCCTTCCGAGCCGATGACGAAGAGCGGCGGCATCTCGCCCTGCACGATGCCGCGCGGGAACTCGACATAGACCCGCCGGCCGTCGTCGTAGACAGCGACCGGCCGCCACGGCGGATTGTCGCCGCTCAGGGCATAACGGTAGTTACGCGCCGCAGCGGCGGGAATGACCGGCGTCGCCGGAATGGCCTGACGTTGCGAAGCGGGCGGCTGCGGATAGGCCCAGGCCACCGCCGGCATGTACGGATTGGCGACGGCGCGCAGCTCGAGCATGTAGATGCGGCGGTCGGTGGTGATGACCAGGTTGGTCGTGATGTCGGGCCGCGTCGGCTTCACCAGCACGTGGACACGACGCGTGATCCCCGATCCGCTCTCGGTGTCGCCGATGATCCAGCGCGCGGTGTCGCCGGCGGCGATCGGGCCGGCGCCGGTCAGGCTTTCGCCGGGCTCGAGCGCGATGTCGGTGATCTGCCCCGGCGCGGTATAGACCTGATAGAGCGCGCCCTCCGACCACGGATATATCTGGATGGCGTTGTAATAGCCCTCGCGGCGTGGCTCGACGCGGGCGGCAGCGTTGGCGTTCGCCACGCGCGCCGTCGGCGAATTGGCAGCCGCCCCGCCATGGCTGGGCGTCCAGGCGGGCGGGATGTGCAGCGGCCGTGGCCGCTCGTCGGCGAGCACGACCGGAACGGGCGGCAGCGGCGGGACATCGGAGTCGTAGGTGATCTGCGGCGGCCTCTGCGTGGCGCATGCGCTGAGCAGCGTCGCTGACAGAAGCGCAGCCGGAATTGCGGATTTACGGAAAGCCGCCTTCGCGGCGCGGACGCTCCGTCGGCTCATTGCCCCAGCTCCCGCGACCAGTTGATCGCATTGACGTAGATGCCGAGCGGATTGGCGCGCAGCCGCTCCGCGTCACGCGGCGGCTGCACGACGATGGTGAGGATGGCGGTCCAACGCTCGGTCGATGCGAGCTGGCCGTTCTCGTAGTGCCGCTCGGTCCAGGCTACGCGGAAGCTGTCGGGCGAGGCTCGGATGACGCTCGAGACGTCGACCGCGACCTGCTGCTTGCCGACCTTGGTGAAGGGGTCGTTGGCGCGCGCGTAATCGTTCAAGGCGGCGGCACCGCGATCGGTGGTGAAGTCGTAGGCGCGAAGCCAGTTCTGCCGGACGACGATCGGATCGGCCGGGATCGAGCGGACCTGCTCGATGAAGCGCGCGAGATGAAACGCGGCCTGGGGATCGGTCGGGCGATAGTCGGCGACAGCGGGCGCGACCGCTTGCGCCTGGCCGAGATTGTCGACCTGCACCACCCAGGGCACGACCGTTCCGCGTGCCGACTGCCAGACGAGCGCTGCGGCAAATCCAGCGGAAAGGAACAGGCAGCCGAACGCCATCAGGCGCCAGTTCTTCGCCTGCACGCGCGCCGAGCCGATGCGCTCGTCCCAGACCTGCGCGGCGCGCTGGTAGGGTGTTTCCGGTTCGGGAGTCTTTCCGTAGTGCGTGGAAGGTCGCTTGAACATCACTGGTCTCGCTGGGAGAGGTTGACGGAGGCGCCGCCGCCATGGCTGTCGCCGCCGCGGATCGCGTGCGCGGCGGCCATGACGCCGTGATGGAGCTGCTGCGAGCGCTTCATGCGGCGGGCCCAGGCGGGCGGACCGTCAGACGCGGAAGCTACTGACGCGTCGGCCGCGCCGCCGCCGATCGTGCCCATCGTCGAGGCGCCGCCGGTCGCCTCGAAAGCGGACTGGGCGCCCCGCGCGTAGCTGGAGCGCATGCTGTCGGCCGCGCGCGAGACCGCGCTGCGAAGCGGCGAAACGGCCGCGCCCCCCGCCGCACGCGCGACGCCGCCGAGGCCGGAGGCAACGCCAGCCGCGCCGGATTGACCGGCAGCCCCGAGGCTGTAAGCCGTGGCCGCGCCTCCCGCGAGGGTCGCGCCTCCGCGCGCTGCCGCGGCGGTGCCCGAGATCGCGGCTGCGCCGCCACGCACTGCGAGTCCGCCGGCGGCACCCGCCGCGACTGCCGCGCCGCCAGCCGCCAGGCCGGTGCCCACGGCCGCGCCGGCGCTGAGCTGCGGGCCGCCGCTGACCAGGCCATTGGCGATGCCGGGCCCGAAGATCCCGAGGCCGAGAAGCGACAGCGCCGCGAGCACGATCGCCATCGCCTGATCGATCGTCGGGCTGGCGCCGCCGAATCCGGCGGTGAACTCGGTGAACAGCGTCGAGCCGATGCCGATGATGACGGCGAGCACCAGTACCTTGATGCCGGAGCTGATGACATTGCCGAGCACGCGCTCGGCCATGAACGCGCTCTGCCCGAACAGCCCGAATGGGATGAGGACGAAGCCCGCGAGCGTCGTCAGCTTGAACTCGATGAGAGTCACGAAGAGCTGCACCGCGAGGATGAAGAAGGCGAGCAGGACGAGCGCCCAGGCGAGGAACAGGCACGCGATCTGGATGAAGTTCTCGAAGAACGCGATCCAGCCCATGAGGTCGGAAATGGA
>JBAYPJ010000167.1:0-3469 GCA_041677785.1 Novosphingobium sp.
ATGGCCGAAGCGGCCGAGTTCGCGGTGGCGCGGCGGTATTGAGGCCGGGGTTGCGCGGCATCCTTCGACAGGCTCAGGATGAGCGGATGTCGGAGGGTGGAGCCTGTATGGTGGTTCGTGCAAGAAGCCCGCTCAGCCTGAGCCTGTCGAAGGCCGCGCGATGAGCTTCGCCGAAGGGGCCACGCGATGACCTCGCCCGACCTCCCCATCCACGCTGTCCTCCCGGACCTGCTCGCCGCCCTGCGCGCCCGCGAAAGCGCGGTGCTCGTCGCCCCGCCGGGCGCGGGCAAGACCACGGCGGTGGCCCCCGCGCTGCTGGCCGAGCCGTGGTGCGCGGGAACCGTCATCCTGCTGAGCCCCCGCCGCGTCGCCGCGCGCGCCGCGGCCGAGCGCATGGCCGAGCTGCTCGGCGAGCAGGCGGGCGGAACGATCGGCTATCTGACGCGCCTCGACAGCAAGCGTTCCGCCGGAACGCGCGTGCTGGTGATGACCGAGGCGATCTTCGTCGCGACCGTCCTCGACGATCCGGAGCTTGCCGGGGTGTCCGCCGTGCTGTTCGACGAGGCGCACGAGCGCCACCTCGACAGCGACCTCGGCCTCGCGCTCGCCATCGAGAGCCAGCAGGTGCTGCGGCCGGACCTCAGGCTGCTGGTCATGTCCGCGACGATCGACGGCGCGCGCTTCGCCGGGCTGCTGGCGGGCGCGCCGGTGATCGAGAGCGCGGGCAGGGCCTTTCCGCTGGCGATCCGCTGGCTCGGCGCGCGGCCCGAGCTGCGCATCGAGGACGCCATGGCCAGCGCCATCCGCACCGCCTGGCGCGAGGAGCAGGGCGACGTGCTCGCCTTCCTGCCCGGCGTGCGCGAGATCGAGCGCACCGCCGAGCGGCTGGCCGGGACGCTGCCCGCCGCGCTCGTCCTGCCGCTCCACGGCCAGTGCGAGCCCGCCGCCCAGCGCGCCGCCATCCGCCGCGATGCCGCCGGCCGCCGCCGCATCGTGCTGGCCACCGCCATCGCCGAGACATCGCTGACGCTGGACGGCGTTTCGGTGGTGGTCGACGCGGGGCTTTCCCGCCGCGCCGAGTTCGACAAGGCGGCGGGCGTCACCCGGCTCGTCACCCACCGCGCCAGCCAGGCGGCGGCCGCCCAGCGCGCCGGCCGCGCGGCGCGGCAGGGGCCGGGCGTGGCCTATCGCCTGTGGGAAGAGGCCGCGCACGCCGGCCGTCCCGCCTTCGACCCGCCCGAGATGCTGACCAGCGACCTTGCGCCGCTGCTGCTGGCGCTGGCGCAATGGGGCGCGGGCGATCCCGCCGCGCTGCCCTGGCTCGACCCGCCGCCGCCTGCCGCGCTGGCGGCGGCGCGGGCGAAGCTGCTGGCGCTGGGGGCTATCGTCCTTCGACAGGCTCAGGATGAGCGGAGCTTTCAGATCACCGATCACGGCCGGGCGATGGCGGCGCTGCCGATGGAGCCGCCGCTGGCGCACATGCTGCTGTTCGCCGCCGCGCGCGGCGCGGCGCGGGAGGCGGCGAAGCTGGCGCTGCTGCAGCAGGAGCGCGGCCTGGGCGGGCGCGGCGAGGACCTGGCGCAGCGGCTCGACCGCTGGAACGCCGACCGCTCGGGCCGGGCCGAAGCCTCGCGCAAGCTGGCGGAGCGCTGGGCGCGGCGGGCAACAGCCCTCGTTGCCACCCCCGCTCGCCCCGAGCAGGGAGAGGTGCCCCTGGGCGCCCTTCTCGCCGAGGCCTTCCCCGACAACCTCGCCCGGCGGCGCGACGCAGCCGGCGAGGACTGGCTGACCGCCGGCGGGCGCGGCCTGCGGCTCGATCCGGCCTCGCCGCTGGCGCGCGCGGAGTGGCTGGCGGTGGGCGAGGCGCAGGGCGAGGCCAGGGGCGCGCGCATCACCGGCGCGGTGGCGCTGACCGAGGCCGAGGTGCTGCGCTGGCTGGGCCACCGCATCGAGAAGCGCTCCACGCTTCGCTGGCTCGCCGACGAACGCCGGGTCGAGGCGCTGATGGAGCAGCGGCTGGGCGCGATCGCCGTCAGCCGGGGCCCCGACCCCGCGCCCGACAAGGCGGCGATCGCCGCGTTCCTGATGGCGCGCGTGCGCGAGCAGGGGCTGGACCTCGTGCCGTTCGGCCACGCCAGCCTGTCGCTGCTGAAGCGCGCGCGTTTCGCGGAGATCGCCGCGCTTTCGGACGAGGCGCTGCTGGAGGGGCTGGAGGACTGGCTGGCGCCGCTGCTCGGCCGCCGGCTCGACGCCCTCGACGCCGGCGCGCTGCACGAGGCGCTGCGGGCGCGGCTGGACTATCAGGACCGCCAGCGGCTGGAGAAGCTGGCGCCGGCGCAGTTCACCAGCCCGGCCGGCACCAGCCACGCCATCGATTATGAGGACGAGGCCGGCCCTTCGGTGGAAGTGCGCGTGCAGGCGCTGTTCGGGCTGGATACCCACCCCGGCTTCGGCCAGCCGGCGCAGCCGCTGCTGCTCAAGCTGACCTCGCCCGGCGGCAAGCCGATCCAGGTGACGCGCGATCTGCCGGGTTTCTGGCGCGGCTCGTGGCGCGATGTCCAGCGCGAGATGAAGGGGCGCTACCCCAAGCACCGCTGGCCCGACGCGCCCTGGGCGGAGGACCCGAGCCTCAAGACCAAGAACGCCTTTGCCGCGACACGCCGCCCTTGACGGATGCCCCTTGATTCCGGCGCCGATTCGGGACAAGCGCGGGGCCCATGACCGCACGCATCTACCAGCGCCCGAAGAACGCCATGCAGTCCGGCAAGGCGCTTACCGACCAGTGGATTCTGGAATTCGTCCCGGCCGAGGCCAAGCGGCCCGACCCGCTGATGGGCTGGGCGGGCAGCGGCGACATGCGGCAGCAGGTCGTGCTGCGGTTCGCCTCGCAGGCGCAGGCGCAGGCCTATGCCGATCGTTACGGGATCGACGCACGCGTCCTCGCGCCGCCGCCCAGGCGGCTGAAGATCCAGGCCTACGCCGACAATTTTCGCTAGGATATTCCTCCCCGAGCAAGCTCGGGGAGGAATGAAAAAATCATCACCGCGGTTCCGGCCGCCGCGTCCGGCAACAATCGCGCGCCACGGGGCTTGCGGTTTCGCAAAGCTACAGCCATATGCGCCGCGGGAGTCCGGGCGGGCGCTTGCGTCCGCCAACCTGGTCAGGTCCGGAAGGAAGCAGCCACAACGGATTGCGGCGGGTCGTCCGGCTCCTAATTCGCGTCGCGCTTGTTTCCATTTGCCCATTGGGACCCTAGTCTGCGCCGATGGGCGATTCCCCCGACATGTTTGGCAACGAGCCGCCCCCGCAGGGTGATGACGCGGCGCTGCCTTCCGCCGCCGAGCTGGAAGCGGCCACGCGCGCCTTCGCCGAGCGACTCGCCAGCGGCCCCACCCGGGCCTACGGCCACATGCGCCGCCTGATGCGCGGCAGCTTCGACCGCGACCTGGCGGGCGCGCTGCAGGCTGAA
>JBAYPJ010000168.1:0-3461 GCA_041677785.1 Novosphingobium sp.
CGGAAGGTTCCAGCGGCGGCATGATCTGGATAGGCCCGGGTGGGACTTTTACGCCCCTGCATCACGATCTGACCAATAATCTGCTGGTGCAGGTGGCTGGACGTAAGCAGGTGATCCTCCTGCCGCCGGCGGATACGCCCAATCTGCATAATGATGTCCATGTCTTCAGCGCGATTTCCGACGTCTTCGATCCCGCGCTGGATCGGGTTTGTTATCCGCAGATCGACGCCTTGCGGAAATATGAGATCATCCTCGAACCCGGAGAGGCGCTGTTTCTGCCACTGGGCTGGTGGCATCAGGTGCGCTCGCTGGATTTCAGCATATCGATGACATTCACCAATTTTCGCTGGCCGAACGAGGGCTATCGCGGCCATCCTGTTGCGCCATGAATGACCTCGACGCCGCCGCCGGAAAGCGAACGCGCCGCGCTCCGCCGCCTGGGCGGCGACCGTTATGACGCCTTCATCGAAGCGCTGGGACGCCGGCTCGCCAGCGGGCAGAAGGTCCGGCAGGAAATCAGGGAGGATGTTTCGGGCGGGGAAGAATGATGTCGCCGATTGGCGGCTATCGCGGCACATCTTCGCGAAAGCGGTCAAGCTGGTGCATCCGCTCGTGGAGCACCGTCACGATCCCGACCGCACCGTCGGACAGCAGGCGCCAGTAGATATAGTGATGCTCGTGACGGCAGTAGAACCCGTCCACGCCGAACTCGGCCGGAACGGACCGCCAGGGCACTTTGCGCGCGGCGATGTCACCGAACCGCTCGAACAGGCTCCGTATGTAGCGGGCGGCCTGTTCCTCGCCCCAAGTGTCGCGGGTGTAGATATAGATCTCGTCGAGACGGCGACCGGCCCGATCCTGGACGCGAAAGCCGGCCATGCGATCAGCCCCGCGCGTTGCGGGCGATCACGGTCTCGGCGTCAAGCGCCACATAGGCCGATTCAGGCGCGGCGAAGGCGGCGGTCAGCTCGGCTTTCAGTCGCTCGAACCCCTCGGTTTCGGCACGCGCCTTGTCGCGGCGGATGAGGTCGCGGACATATTCGCTGACATTCTCATAGGCGCCATCGCCGCCGATATTGCTGGCGACGAACTCGCTCAGAGTGCCGCTCACGCGGACATTCAGGGTCATGGGTCTGGACACTGCAATTTCCTTTGACTCGCTGTCATCAATATAAGGGATATTGTGGACAAGGCAAGAATCGGATTGTTGAACGGGAACCGGCGAGACTGAGCGTATCGTGATCCGCCTCGGTTCCCATCATCTCTTGCCGAGGTGCCTCTACGCCACCCCCTGTCTTTCTTCGCCAGCCTGCGATGCGCGCATTTCCCTGTTGAATCCAACCGCCTTGCGGCTTTCTTGATGTGCTCCTGACGCCGGGCGGCGGTTCGCCCGGTCCAAATCGGGGGCCATTTCTTGACCGTCCATACGATCCGTTCCGAGACCAATGCGCGCGGCGCGCGGATGCTGCGCACGGCGCTTGGTCCTTCGATTGCGGCCTGGCTCGACGACCCTGCCGTCATTGAGGTCATGTTGAACCCGGACGGTCGGCTCTGGGTCGACCGGCTGGGCGAAGGCATTGCCGACACCGGCGAAAATCTGTCGGCGGCGGACGGCGAGCGCATCGTTCGCCTGGTCGCGCATCATGTCGGCGTCGAGGTTCACGCACGTTCCCCGCGGGTCTCGGCCGAGCTTCCGGCAAGCGGCGAACGCTTCGAGGGGCTGTTGCCGCCTGTCGTCGCAGCGCCTGCCTTCGCCATCCGCAAGCCCGCCGTCGCTGTGTTCACGCTCGACGACTATGCGGCCGCCGGGATCATGTCGCCGACCGAGGCGATGGCCTTGCGGACAAGCGTTGCCGGCCGCGCCAACATCCTCGTCGCCGGTGGCACCGGCAGCGGCAAGACCACGCTGGTCAACGCGCTGCTTGCCGAGGTGGCGAAGACAACCGATCGCATCGTCCTGATCGAAGATACGCGCGAGCTGCAATGCGCCGCGCCCAACCTCGTCGCCATGCGCACAAAGGACGGCGTCGTCTCGCTGTCCGATCTGGTCCGCTCGTCGCTGCGCTTGCGACCCGACCGCATTCCGATCGGCGAGGTGCGCGGTGCCGAAGCGCTTGACCTGCTTAAAGCCTGGGGCACCGGCCACCCCGGCGGGATCGGCACCATCCATGCCGGAACCGCGCTCGGCGCGCTCCGCCGCATGGAACAGCTCATCCAGGAGGCCGTGGTCACGGTCCCGCGGGCGTTGCTCGCCGAGACCATCGACCTGATCGCCGTGCTGGTCCGTGATGGCCACGGCCGGCGCCTCGCCGAACTGGCCCGCGTCGAGGGGCTCGATCCCGCGACCGGCGACTATCGCCTGACCCCGCTTGCTTCCCCCAACCTCGGAGACCCATCATGATCCATACCCTTCGGCGCGGCACGAACCGCGCCGCGTTCGCTGCCGCCGCCGGTCTGATCGCGCTGACCACCCCCGTTCCCGCCCATGCCTCGGGATCGTCGATGCCGTGGGAAGCGCCGCTCCAGTCGATTCTCGAAAGCATCGAGGGGCCGGTCGCCAAGATCATCGCAGTCATCATCATCGTGACCGGACTGACGCTGGCGTTCGGCGATACGTCGGGCGGCTTTCGCCGGCTGATCCAGATCGTGTTCGGCCTCAGCATCGCATTCGCCGCGTCGAGCTTCTTCCTGTCGTTCTTCAGTTTCGGCGGCGGAGCGCTGGTGTGATGGAGGCCGGAGAGCCGATCACGGGCTTTTACGCCCCCGTCCACCGGGCGCTGACCGAGCCGATCCTGCTCGGCGGCGCCCCACGTTCGCTTGCCATCGTCAACGGGACGCTGGCCGGGGCGATCGGTCTCGGTCTGCGCCTCTGGATCGCCGGCCTCGTTATCTGGGCCATCGGTCATGCGCTTTCGGTCTGGGCCGCGCGGCGCGATCCGCAGTTCGTCGACGTGGCCCGGCGGCATCTTCGCTATCCGGCGTGGATGCGGCCATGATGAGCTTGCGCGAATATCGCGGGCACGCGGCTAACCTTGCCGACTTCCTGCCCTGGGCGGCCCTGGTCGATCAGGGCGTCGTGCTGAACAAGGACGGCAGCTTTCAGCGCACCGCCCGCTTTCGCGGTCCCGATCTCGACAGCGCAACGCCCGCCGAACTGGTCGCCACCTCCGGTTGCACCCCCGGTCTCGCCGACAGGCAGGGTTTCCGCGCGGCGCTTCCCGCTGCGCGGAAACCCAAGGAGTAGGGATAATGACCGATACCATCGAAACCGGGACGACCGAACAGGCCGAACAGGCCGAACAGGACATCATTATGCAGATTGGGCGTATCCGCCGGCAGCAGGAGGATCACCTGCTTACGTCCAGCCACCTGCACCAGCAGATTATTGGTCAGATCGTGATGCAGGGGCGTAAAAGTCCCACCCGGGCCTATCCAGATCATGCCGCCGCTGGAACCTTCCG
>JBAYPJ010000169.1:0-3435 GCA_041677785.1 Novosphingobium sp.
CAAGGCGTCCTGAAACGCGCCGACGCTATCCTCCCAGCGGGCATTGGCGTTGGCGACCATCTGCGCGTGATCGCCGGTCAGCGCCGCGCCCTTGTAGCGGTCGCCGAACGCCTGCTGGATGTCCTGCACGTCGTAGGCGATGCGCTGCGCCTCGGAGAGAAGCTGCTGCGTGCGCTGAACCTGCTGCTGCAATTGCTGGAGCGAGCTGAACGGCAGCGAGGTCAGGTTGCGCGCCTCGTTGATGAGGCTCGTCGCCTGGTTCTGGATTTGCTGAATCTGGTTGTTGATCTGCTGGAGCGACCGGGCGGCCGTCAGCACGTTTTGCGCGTAATTAGTGGGGTCATAGACGATCCCGCCGAACTGCGCGTGCGCGGGCATGGGCAGGGCGATCGGCGCGATGGCCGATACGGCGAGAACGCCGGCCACGACGGCGCGGCGGACAGGGGGCAGCTTCATAGTTCGATCTCCATGTCTGGCGTGAGGGGAAGCTGGTGCTGGCGGTCGGATGCCGGTTCCGGCAGCAGCTCGACGGCCCAGGCGCAGCCGCGATGCCGCAGCCATTCGGCGGCGAACGCGGATTGCCCGTAGGCTTCGATGATCTCGGAGATGCGGAGCTGGTCGGACTTGGCCGAGGCGGCGGCGAAAGCCATCGCCACCTCGCCCAGCCCCAGCTCGAACAGGCGGTTCCCCCGCCGGCTCTGACAGTAATAATCCCGCTTTGGGGTAGCCCGGCTGAGGATTTCGATCTGGCGGGCATTGAGCCCGAACCGCTCGTAGATGGCCGCGATCTGCGGCTCGGCGGCGCGCTCATTGGGCAGGAAGATGCGCGTCGGGCAGGATTCGATGATGGCCGGCGCGATGCTCGACGTTTCGATGTCGGCCAGGCTCTGCGTGGCGAAGACGACGGAGGCGTTTTTCTTCCTGAGCGTCTTCAGCCACTCGCGGAGCTGCGCGGCGAAGTCCGGGCTGTCGAGGACAAGCCAGCCCTCGTCGATGATGATGAGCGTCGGCGAGCCGTCCAGCCGGCCCTCGATCCGGTGGAACAGATAGGACAGCACGGCGGCGGCCGATCCGGCACCAACCAGGCCCTCGGTCTCGAACGCCTGCACGTCGGCTTCGCCCAGGCGCTCGGCCTCGGCGTCGAGCAGCCGCCCCCACGGCCCGCCGATGCAATAGGGCGCGAGCGCCTGCTTGAGCTGCTGGCTCTGCAACAGGACCGCGAGCCCGGTCAGCGTGCGCTCCGACACGGGTGCGCTGGCGAGCGAGGTCAGCGCCGACCAGATATGCTCTTTCGCTTGCGGATCGACCGCGACGCCTTCGGACGCGAAGATCGCCGCCAGCCATTCGGCCGCCCAGGCACGTTCGGCGGGATCGTCGATGCGCGCGAGCGGCTGCAACTGGACGCCGCCGTCATTGTCGTCGGAAAGGCCGCCGCCGAGATCCTGCCAGTCGCCGCCCATGCCGAGCGCGGCGGCGCGAATGCTGCCGCCGAAATCGAAGGCGAAGACCTGGCCGTTCTCGTAGCGGCGGAACTGCATCGCCATCAGCGCGAGCAGCACCGACTTGCCGGCGCCGGTCGGCCCGACAATCAACGTATGGCCGACATCGCCGACATGAAGGGAAAACCGGAACGGGGTCGAGCCTTCCGTCTTGCCGTAAAGCAAGGGGGGAGCAACGAAATGCTCGTCCCGTTCCGGCCCCGCCCAAACCGCTGACAGGGGGATCAGGTGGGCGAGATTGATGGTGGAGATCGGCGGTTGCCGGACGTTGGCGTAGGTGTGGCCGGGCAGGCTCCCCAACCATGCCTCGATCGCGTTCATCCCTTCAGGGATGACGGTGAAGTCCCGGCCCTGGATGATTTTCTCGACCAGCCGCAGCTTCTCGGCGGCGATGGCCGGGTCGCGGTCCCATACGGTGACGGTCGCCGTCACATAGGCCATGCCGGCATAGTCGGCGCCGAGTTCTTGGAGCGCGGTGTCGGCGTCGGCGGCCTTGTTCGAGGCGTCGCTGTCGAGCAGCGTCGATGCCTCGTTGGTCATGATCTCCTTGAGGATCGCCGCGACCGACTTGCGCTTGGCGAACCATTGCCGCCTGATCTTGCTCAGCAGCTTGGTCGCGTCGGTCTTGTCGAGCATGATCGCGCGGGTGGACCAGCGATACTCGAAGGCGAGCCGGTTCAGCTCGTCGAGCAGGCCGGGGAACGTCACGCTGGGGAATCCCGTGATCGTCAGCGTGCGCAGATGATGCTCGCCCAGACGGGGTTCGAGCCCGCCCGTCAGCGGCTCGTCGGCGAGCAGCGCGTCGAGGTGCATCGGCGTCTCGGGCACGCGCACGCGCTGGCGCCGGGTCGAGATGGTGCTGTGCAGGTAGGTCAGCGTCTCGCCGTCATCGAGCCAGCGGACCTCGGGCACGAAGCCCTCGACCAGATTGAGCACGCGGTCGCTGCGGTCGGTGAAGCCCTTGAGCAACTCCCACGGATCGACGCCCGTGCCGGAACGGCCCTCGTAAAGCCAGCCCTCGGCGCGGGCCGCTTCCTCGGCCGGCGGCATCCACAGCAGCGTCAGGTAATAGCGGCTCTCGAAATGCGCGCCTTCCTCGCGGAACTGTTCGCGCCGCTCCATGTTCACCAGCGCCGAGACCGGATCGGGAAACTCCGAGTCCGGGTAGTCGAGCGCGGGGGACCGCTGCGCTTCCACGAAGATCGCCCAGCCGGAGCCCAGGCGGCGCAGCGCATTGTTGAGCCGCGCCGTGGTCGCCACCAGCTCGGCGGGCGTGGCGCTGTCTAAATCGGGGCCACGGAAACGGGCCGTGCGCTGAAAGCTGCCGTCCTTGTTGAGCACGACGCCTTCGCCGACCAGCGCCGCCCAGGGCAGGAAGTCGGCCAGATGCGCGGCTTGCCCGCGATATTCGCGCAAGCTCATCATGGCCGCATCCAGGCTGGATATTTTAGGTGGCGCCGGGCCACGTCCACGAACTGCGGATCGCGCCGCGCGGCCCATACCGAGAGCGCGTGGCCGATTGCCCAGATCACGAGGCCGGCGAGCCAGAGCCGCAGGCCCAGCCCGATCGCGCCGGCCAGGGTGCCGTTGACGATGGCGAGCGAGCGCGGGGCGCCACCGAGCAATATCGGCTCGATCAGCGCCCGGTGAACGGGGGCATAGTAGCCCGCGATCGGCTCGACAGGATCGGCCGCGCCCGTCATGCGACGACCAGCCCCCCGCCAAACGAAAAGAAGGACAGAAAGAACGAGCTGGCCGCGAACGCGATGCTCAGGCCGAAGACGATCTGGATCATCCGCCGCGCCCCGCCCGACGTGTCGCCGAACGCCAGGGTGAGGCCGGTCACGATGATGATTATCACCGCGATGATTTTGGCGACCGGCCCCTCGATGCTTTCGAGGATCGACTGGAGCGGCGCTTCCCACGGCATCGACGA
>JBAYPJ010000170.1:0-3392 GCA_041677785.1 Novosphingobium sp.
CGCCGCCGTGGCTGTCGCCGGACTTCAGCGTATGAGCAGCGATGGTGGCGCCGTGAGCGATCGTCTGGCGGTCCTTCATCGCCTTGGCCCAGGCGGGTTGGCCCTGATCTGCTGCGGGTGATGGTGGCGATGATGGTGTATTCGGCCCGGGTGTGATCGTGCCGCCGGTGTTGGTGATCGCAGCCCGGCCGCCCTCGCGGAACGACTGCTTCATCGAGTCGCCGGCCCTGCGCAGCGGCGAAGTAGCTGCACCGACCGCGGCATCGCCGACCGCGGCAATGCCCGAGCCGACTGCAGCAGCGCCTGACTTGCCTGCCGAGCCCAATGCATAGGCCATGGTCGCACTGCCCGCCGCGCGCGACGTGCCGTGGGCGACATTGGAAGCGGCACTGGCGACCGCACCGCCCGCCATGCGCGCACCGGCGACCGCGCCTGCGGCCGCGCCACCTGCGAGCAGTGCGGTGCCGGCAGCAGCGCCCGCGCCAAGTTGCGGTCCACCCGATACGATGCCGTTGGCGATGCCTGGACCAAAAATGCCCAGCCCCAGCAGCGACAAGCTCGCGAGCATGATCGACAGCGCATCCTCGATAGTCGGTTCGGCACCGATCGCGCTGGTGAACTCGGTGAAAATGGTCGAGCCGATGCCGATGATCACTGCGAGCACCAGCACCTTGATGCCAGAGGAGACGACGTTGCCGAGCACGCGCTCGGCCATGAACGCGGTCTTGCCGAACAGGCCGAACGGGATCAGCACGAAGCCGCAGAGCGTGGTCAGCTTGAACTCGATCAGGGTGATGAACAGCTGGATCGAGAGGATGAAGAAGGCGATGATCACGATCGCCCAGGCGACCAGCAGGATCACGATCTGGAGGAAATTTTCGAAGAAGCTGACGAAGCCCATCAGGTCCGAGATCGCATTGATGAGCGGTTGCGCCGCATCCATGCCTACCTGCGCGACCCGGCCTGGCTGGAGCAGCTCGGCAGCGGTGAAACCGGTGCCGCTGGCCTTGAGGCCAAGCCCGGCAAAGCTCTCGAAGATGATCCGTGCGAGATTGTTCCAGTTGCCGATGATGTAGGCAAAGGCACCAACGAACAGCGTCTTCTTGACTAGACGCGCGATGATGTCGTCGGCTTCGCCCCACGACCAGAACAATGCCGCAAGGGTCACGTCGATCACGATCAGCGTGGTCGCGATAAACGCGACCTCTCCCGAGAGCAGGCCGAAGCCGGAATCGATGTAGCGCGAGAAGATGTCGAGGAAGCGATCGACGACGCCGGTGCCACCCATGTTACTGGCCCTTCATTTCTGGAGCATCGCTGGCTGGAAGAAGCGCATCAGCATCGGCAGGTGGTTCACTGGCCTTGCCCTCGACCCCGAGGAATCGCCGTCGCTTTTCCGCCCAAGCCGCACGGCAATCAGGCGCGGACAGCGCCAGCTCGCCCATTGCTGCGCAGGAGCGGAGCTGTGCGGGAAGAGGGTCATCGCCCGGTTCCCAGACGGTGACGACCTCTGTGGGCGGCGGCGCAGGCTCTTCGCGCAGGTCGAGCACGGTCACGACCAGCGCCAAGGCGACGAACGCCCCGGCTCCGATCCGCGCGAAGAGCTTGGTGTCCATCGCCTCAGTTCCGGAACATCTGTGCGTTCGCAGGGACGTAGCCGCGTCCCGGTGCGAGGAACCGGCGCAGTTGTTCGCGGGCCTGAGCCTTGGCTGCGGCCGAGTTGGCGGCCTCGAGCGACTGCGCGCGGCCCATCGAGGCGACCGTGGCGATGAGGTCGGAGAGCTGCTGCGATTGCAACGCGAGCAGCTGGTTCCCGGCCTGGGCTGCCTGCAGGGCGCCGGTCGCCGACTGGCTTGCGGTGACCAGGCTGTCGATCGCGGTGCGGGAGCCTTCGATGTTGCCGACCGCGCCGGCCTGTACCCTCAGCGCATCCTCGAAGGCAGCGACGCTGTTGCGCCAGCGTTCTTCTGCGCCTTGCACCATCTCGCGCTGACTGCCGGTCAGGTTCTGGCCCGAATACTGGCGGGCAAACTCGCGCTCGATCGCCTGGACATCGAACGAAATGCGCTGCGCCTGGGCGAGCAGTTGCTGGGTCTGGCGGATCTGCTGCTGAAGCGGTTCGAGCACGCTGGTCGGCAGGCTGGCGAGATTGCGCGCCTCGTTGATCAGCGAGGTCGCTTGGTTCTGCAACTGGCGGATCTGGTTGTTGATCTGCTCGAGCGTGCGGGCAGCGGTGAGCACGTTCTGCGCGTAGTTCGAGGGATCGTAGACGATGCCCCCGAAGCCGAACTGGGCAAAGGCGGGTGCGGGCACCAGCGCGGTCGCGGTCACCGACAGGATCGCTGCGCCGGCAGCGAGCAGGTCTCGCAAACGGGGGGATTTCATCACGACTACTCCTTGGGTTGGCCCATTTGGGCGGGGGGGATGGCTTGCGGGGACGGGAGCATGTCGGCGGCCCATGCGAGACCGCGATGCCGCAGCCAGGCGGCGGCAAAACCGATGGAGCCGCGCACTTCGGTCAGTTGGGCAATCGCCAGTTGGTCGGTCTTCGACGAAGTGGCAGTGAAGGCGAGCGCGACCTCACCCAGGCCCAGTTCGAACAGCCGGTTGCCGCGCGCAGACTGGCAGTAATAGTCCCGCTTGGGGGTGGCTCGTGCGACGATCTCGATCTGCCGGTCGTTCAAGCCGAAGCGGCGGTAGATCGAGAGGATTCGCGGCTCGACCGCACGCTCGTTGGGCAAGAAGATGCGGGTCGGGCAGCTCTCGATGATGGCCGGCGCGATTGCCGAAGTTTCGATGTCGGCGAGGCTCTGGGTGGCGAACACCACGCTCGCATTCTTCTTGCGCAGCGTCTTGAGCCACTCGCGCAGCTGCGCGGCGAAGGCCGGGCTGTCGAGCACCAGCCAGCCCTCGTCGATGATGATCATCGTCGGCGAACCGTCGAGCCGGCCTTCGATCCGGTGGAACAGATAGGACAGCACTGCTGGCGCGGCCGCCGAGCCGGTCAGTCCCTCGGTCTCGAAAGCCTGGAAGCTGGCTTCGCCGAGATGTTCGACCTCGGCATCGAGTAGCCGCCCGAACGGCCCGCCGATACAATAGGGCGCAAGCGCCTGCTTGAGCGCCTGAGACTGAAGCAATACGGCCAGGCCTGTCAGTGTCCGCTCGGCGACCGGGGCGGTCGACAGCGAGGTCAGCGCCGACCAGAGATGCTCCTTCGTCGGCGGGTCGATCGTTACGCCTTCGCTGGCAAGGATCGCCTGGAGCCATTCGGCCGCCCAGTTGCGTTCCGCCGGTTCATCGATCCGGGCCAAGGGCTGCAACAGTACCGCACCCGCGCCATCGTCGGCTAGACTGGTGCCGAGATCCTGCCAGTCGCCGCCACAGGCGAGCGC
>JBAYPJ010000171.1:0-3179 GCA_041677785.1 Novosphingobium sp.
GCGTCTTGACCTTCTCGGTGATATTGCCGTCCGCGACTTTCTTGCCGCCGACATCGCGGAGCATGGCGTTGACCATCTGGCGGTCGCGGACAAGATCGAAAAACGCATCGTCCGCCGTCCACAGGCTCGCCATATCGACGGCGAGATAGCTGCCCACGGCCTCGACCACGGCGCTGCCTGCCTCCATCGTCTCGCCCATGACGATAGCGATGATCGCCATGACATCGGCGTCGGACAAGGTGAGCAGGCGGGCGAAGATGGTCGCGGCTCCGTCCTTGTCGCCATAGCCGCCGGTCACGGTCGGCTCGTCGGCATCAAAGCCGAGAAGCGCGAGCGCCGTCCGCCGTTTTTCGTCGAACCGGGTTTCGGCGGTGCTCGTCTCGACGCTCTCCGTGATGGCGTCGTTGCGGGCGGTCTGCGGCTCGACGCGGACAGTCCAATGCGCCGGGCTGGTGATGGCATGGGCCAGCATCAGGCGCAGCGCGACGGCGGGATAATCGGCCAGCACGGCGCGCGTTGCGGCGTGACGGTGGAGGTCGATATAGGTCTGCAAGGCGCTGGTGGTTTCGGCGCGGGCATTGCGCGCGGCCTGCCGGTCGGCTTCGGTGGTTCCCGCCTTCGCCTCCGCTGCCCGCGCTTTCCGGGCGTCCTTGCCCGACAGCCAGCCCTCATGCACTTCCACCTCGCCATTGTGGCGGATGGAAATATAGACCTTGCCGCCCTTGGCCTTGGGCATCTTTTCATGCTCGTAGCTATAGAAATAGCTGCCCGGTTCCATGATCTCGACTTCGGCCCATCCGGCTTCAATGAGGGCGTCGCGCTTCGCGGCGATAGCCTCGTTCTGCGCGATCCAGAATTGTTCGGCGTCCGCGAAAAAGCCGTCCTGCTCGAACAGGTCGCCGACGATCCTGCCGCCATAATCGCCCAGCGGGAAGATCGCGGCCTTGACCGAAATGGACTCGCCGCCCAGCAGCCATGCTTTCAGCCGGTCGCCGGTCGGCGCATATTGGTCCGGGTCATCAAGCAGCGCCAGCCAGTCCTTTTGCTGCGCCTTGCTGGCGAGCGTCAGATGACGGATGGTCCGCGTGTCGATCTCGCCCTTGCGGTAGAGCCCCCGGATGCGCGGCGACAGATTGCCGAGCGCGAGGATGCGGCGGATATAGAGTTCGGTCAGGCCGAAGGTCTGGCCGATCTGCTCCACGCTGCGCTTTTCCTTCTGGATAAGCCGGGTGAAGGTTTCCCATTGGGTGACTTCATCGGGGTCGAGCCGCTGGATATTCTCGATCAACGAGGCTTCCAGCGCGGCGGCGTCGTCGCCATCCTCCATGATCGCGCACGGCACGGGGCCGTGGTCGATCCCTTCGGACAGGGCGATGCCATTGGCATGATGGCGGCGGCGTCCGGCGACGATACCGAACATCTCCGGCCTGTCCTCAAGCTCGCCGGGGCGCACGACGAGCGGCACGATGACGCCGCGCGCGCGGATGGACGGAAGAATATCGGACACGTCCGGGTTCTTCTCCGCGTGGCGCATATTGGTCTTGCTGACAAACAGCTTGCCAGCGTCGATATTTGCGAGTTGCATGGTGGTTCACTCCTGCTTGGGGTGGACCGGCCCGTTCGTGTGATCTGCCAAGATGGACGGACGGGCCGGGTTAGCGCCGAAATAGCGGCGCGGCTCATCCGTCCGGTGCGGGCGGAATCTCGGAACGGCGGGCAAGCTCGCGCGCCCGCACGGCGGTGGCTAACAGCGCCTCGGCTTCGGTGATGCGGCCCGCGATCCGGGCCGCGTCGGCATAGGCAGACAGCGGAAAGCGGCCCGTGAAATACAGGTCGCGCTCGATGCTGAGTCCGCCCGGCAAGCGGACGGATGCGATCTCCGACAGGCTGAAAGAGCCGAGTTCGGGGCATCCGAAACCAAGGTCGGCCAAGCCGAACAGGGTGTCGCCATCCTCGTCCAGTTCGGTCGCCAGCCATGTCGCCGCGCCCATCGGATTGAACAATTTGAGGATGGGAAGCGGGTCGGGTTCGCGTCGGCCTTCCTCCTGCGCGGCGCGATGGGCGATGGCGTTGGCGCGCAAGGCGGCGCACAATTCGGGGGTGAGGAGCGTCATGCCGCAATCCTCCCTTCGTCGCCCTCGCCAAAGGCGAGAATATAATCCGCCGCCTTGCTCGCCTGACTGGCGGCGCGGAAGATCGCGCGATTATCCTCGCGCAACACCTCCAGCCATGAGCCGACATAATCGGCATGGCGCACGGTCGGGACGATGCCGAGCGCGGCGCAAATGAACGCGGCGCTAATTTCCGCGCACAGTTCCTCGCGGGCGTAAGGCTTGGAGCCGAACCGCCCGGACAGGTCGCGGTTCAACCGGTGCCTTGCCCCCGAATGATGGGACAGTTCGTGAAAAACCGTCCGATAATAATTGATCTGGTCGCGGAACGCCGGTTGCGGCGGCACCTGAATATAATCGCCGGACGGCGCATAGAACGCCTTATCGCCACCGATGCGAATATCTGCGCCGGTGGCTTCTATCAGCGCCTCGGCATGGGGGACGATCTCGCGTTCGGGCAGCGGCGCGGGATCGGTGGCGAGGCCGGGCCGCAAACCTTCGCATTGCGCGACATTGAAGACGGTGAATTTTTTGAGGAACGGAATGGCGCGGGCATCCTCGCCGCTTTCGACGGCACGGGCCTTTTCCGCTTCGGGAATGAAGCGGTCGGCATAGACGACGGTGGTGCCCTTCTCGCCCTTGCGGACATTGCCGCCCGCTTCCAGCGCCTGCCGAAAGGTTAGCCAATGCTGCGAGGCATGGCCGCCCTCGATCGCCGCGCCCCAAAGCAAGAGCACATTGACGCCGGAATAGCGCCGCCCGGTCAGCGCGTTGCGCGGCAGGCCGGGGCCGCTTGCCGCGCTGGCATCCCAAGGTTGCACCCAAGGGAAGCGGCCCGCTTCCAGTTCGCTGATGATCTTGCGCGTTACCTCGTCATACAGATGCGCGCGGGGCTGTGCCCCTGCCTCGCGACCTTGCCCCAACGCGCGACGCTTGCGGGAACAACCCATGCCTGACCTCCTGTCACAACCAAAAAACCGACCGCAAACCCGCCGGGCGTGGGGGGTGGGCGGCAGGGGCGACCGGAGAGGCCCGCAAGAGCGGCGGGCGGCACCCGCAGGGGCGCAA
>JBAYPJ010000172.1:0-3111 GCA_041677785.1 Novosphingobium sp.
ATAACGCCATGTCGATCACTCCATAGCCCCCGCTGAAAACACGCGGGGTAAGGTTCAAACATGGGTCACTTCTCGATGGAAATATCCGCTAATCCCGGGTCAGTTCCTGGTGGAAATCAACAGGAGGAGGTCTACGTCTTCGAGGAGGTGACGGAGACTGTAGACGAGATCGCCGTCGAGGACGGTCGAGCCGTCGTTCGCAGCACTGAGCGCATCGTCAAGCGGCAGGTCTACGACGACTACCCGGTGGTCGACGCGGCCGGGGAGCCGGTCATGATCGACGGCGTGCAGGCCGTGCACAGGGTCCCCCGCACCGCGATCGAGCGGGTGCCGCGTTACCGCAATGATGTCACGGCAAGGCCGGGCGCGCGCCTCCACGCCGGCTGGCTCGCGCAGGATGTCAAGGCCGCGCTGGACGATGTCGGCGTCGACTGCGGTGCGTGGGGCCTTGAGGACGCAGACGACCCGGACAGCAAGCAGTGGCTGCGGCCGGATCAGATGACGGCGATCCTGTGGCAGGCGCTGCGCGAGACGCGGTTAGAACTGGCGGCGCTGCGGGAATAGCATCGGCTGCCAGCGGCTTGACGGATGAGCCCCGGGGCCTCACGGCACCGGAAAGGCGGGCCTTGCTTGGCGGCCGACCCGCCCGACAGCACAGAAAGATAACTGTCCCCATCCGCCGCCCTTTCGGGCGAGGGGATGGTGGCTGAATTGTCTTGGCAAACCATGAACGCAACCATCGAATTCTTGCCCGTCGACCCGGTCCGGCCGCCCGCCGGCTATATCGGCGGCAAGCGCCGCCTCGCCGCGCGCCTGGTCGAGCGCATCGCGGCCGTGCCGCACCGGACCTATGCGGAGGTGTTCGTCGGCATGGGCGGCATCTTCTTCCGCATTCTCCAGCGCCACTACCCCCAGTTCATGGACACGCTGCGATTCCAGCTTTCCGGCCGCCGCGAGTTCGAGCGCCTGAAGGCGTCCGACCCGTCGACGCTCACCGATCTGGAGCGCGCCGGCCGCTTCCTCTATCTCCAGCGCCTCGCCTTCGGCGGCAAGGTTTCGGGGCGCAACTTCGGCGTCGATCCGCGCTCTTCGGCCGGCTTCAACCTGACGACGATCGAGCCGGTTCTCGCCGACATCCATCACCGCCTCGCCGGTGTCACCATAGAGTGCCTGGACTGGCCGGTCTTCATCGACCGCTACGACCGGCCGCAGACGCTGTTCTACCTCGACCCGCCCTATTACGGCTCGGAGGGCGACTACGGCCGCGAGCTCTTCGCCCGCGACCAGTTCGCGCTGATGGCCGAGCGGCTGGCGGGCCTCAAAGGGCGGTTCATCCTGTCGATCAGCGATCGTCCGGAGATCCGCGCCCTGTTCGGCGGCTTCGAGATCGAGGAGGTCGGCCTGCGCTATTCGGTCGGCGGCGGCGCCGGCACCGCTGCGCGCGAGCTGATCGTCAGCGGCCCGGATTGAAGATCGCCACGCCGCGCGCCATTTAGAGCCGCATGACCGGAACCAGCACGATCCAAGGAGCAATCGACCGCGGCGAGTCGATCCGCGCGTACTGCAACGCCTGCCATCATCATGCGCTTCTCGACCTGATCGCGCTGCGTGACAAATACGGGCCGGACTTCAGCATGTCGCGCAAGAACCTCGCGCCGCGCCTGCGGTGTACCGCCTGCAAGGGAACCAATATCAGCCTGATCTGTACGCCCGGCACCCCTGAGTACGGCGGCAACCCCTACACCAAGGCGAAGGGCGGCTGATGAAGGCGCTTTGAACGTGGTTTCAAAGCCGGTGACTTGCGCGCATTTGATTTGACGTGCCGGCGCATTTGATTTGGCGCGCTACACTATCGGCGAGATCATCTGCGCGCTTTGGCACAGCGCGTCGAGGTCGCCGACGACGCAATTCGCATCATGGGATCAAAGACGGAGCTGCTAAGGACGCTTATTGCTGGCCAAGGGCGGCTATCGGCGGCGATTGGCGTGCCCAGAGGCGGACTGAAGTGGCGGAAGGGGTGGGATTCGAACCCACGGAGACATTGCTGCCTCGGCGGTTTTCAAGACCGCTGCCTTAAACCACTCGGCCACCCTTCCCCTGCCGGCCCCTCATCGGCCGCTGCCGCGCCCGGCCGGGGCGCGGGCGGGATGCGTCGTTCCTCTAGTGCGGCAGCCGCGGAGCGTCAACCGGGTGGGGCGGGGCCGGCGGAGCAGGCGCGGAGCCGCCTGTCAGGCCCGCGCCGCGGCGGCGAGGGCGGCTTCAAGGTCGGCCTTGAGGTCGGCGACGTCCTCCAGCCCGATCTGGAGGCGCAGCACCGGCCCCTCATAGGCGCCGGCGCCGACGGTCCGGTCGCCGAGATCGACATGGACGGCAAGGCTCTCGTAGCCGCCCCACGAATAGCCGAGGCCGAAGATCGACAGCGCGTCGAGGAAGGCGTGGGCCCGGGCGCGGCCGCCGCCGGCGAGCACGACGGAAAAGATGCCGCTGGCGCCGGAAAAATCGCGCTTCCACAATTCATGGCCGGGAAAGCGCTCCAGCGCCGGGTGGAGGACGCGGGCAACCCCCGCCTGCCCTTCCAGCCAGCGCGCGATCTCGAGCGCGCTCTGGTGATGGCGCTCGAGGCGCACGCCCATGGTGCGCAGCCCGCGCAGCACCTGATAGCAATCGTCGGGCCCGGCGCAGTTGCCGAGCGCCGTGTTGGTGGCGGCAAGCTGCTCCCAGCAACGCTCGTTGGCCGAGACCGCGCCGAGCAGCACGTCCGAATGCCCGGCCGGATATTTCGTCAGGGCATGGATCGAGATGTCGACGCCGTGGTCGAGCGGGCGGAAATAAAGCGGCGTCGCCCAGGTGTTGTCCATCATCACCACGGCGCCGCGCGCATGGGCGGCGCGGGCGATGGCGGGGATGTCCTGGATCTCGAAAGTGTCCGAGGCCGGCGATTCGGTGAACACGACCTTCGTGTTCGCCTGCATCAGCCCGGCGATGCCGGCGCCGGCGAGCGGGTCGTAATAGGCGACCTCGACCCCCATGCGCGCGAGCACGGTGTTCGCGAAGCGCCGGGTCGGATGATAGACGCTGTCGGTGATCAGCACGTGATCGCCCGCCGACAGG
>JBAYPJ010000173.1:0-3109 GCA_041677785.1 Novosphingobium sp.
CTCACCGTGACGGGCAAGGGCGGGCAGCAGCGCATGGTGCCGGTAAGCGGTCGCGCGCAGGCCGCGCTCTCGCGCTGGCTGGCGCTGCGCCCGGAGGGCGGGCGGCACTTGTTTCCGTCACGCGCGGGGCAGGGGCATCTCACCCGCGTCCGCCTGTTCCAGTTGCTGCGCGAACTGGCCGCGCGCGCCGGCATCGACCCCGCCAAGGTCTCGCCGCACGTCCTGCGCCACGCCTTCGCCACGCACCTGCTCGAAGGCGGAGCCGACCTGCGCGTGCTGCAGACGCTGCTCGGCCACGCCGACATCGGCACGACGCAGATCTACACCCACGTCGACAGCGCGCGGCTGGTGAACCTGGTGAACGCCCGCCATCCGCTGGCGCGTGGCGGCAGGGCAAACGAAATGGGCGGCAGGTGACCCTGCCGCCCATCATGTATCGAGAAAGCTGAAGCTTACGTGCCCTTCATCGACGAGGAGGTCGTTTCGAACGTCGTCTTGAGCTGGCCACCCAGGCCCTGCATCGCGCTGATCGCGGCGACGGCGATCAGGGCGGCGATCAGGCCATATTCGATGGCGGTGGCGCCGGTTTCATCACGGCGAAGCTTCTTGATGAACTTCATGATTGGTCTCCTGGCTAGCAGTCTTCGATTACCCCGTCCGGTCACCGATGGTTTTCGGACTATTGTTCGGTACTGGTTATTTATTGAGAATTACTTAATTGGCGGCGCTCATCGCCGCCGTCGCCTTGCTGGACACGGCGCCCCACGCCCCCCCGTTTTCGTTGCCCAGGTTACGAACGGCGACGATGATCACCAGCACGATCATGCCGCAGAGCATGCCGTATTCGATCGTCGTCGTGCCGCGCGTGTTCCGATACAATGATGTCAGAACTGATTTCATGGTCCGGTCACCCCTGGCCTTTCCGGCGATCCTTCGCGGTTGTCCGGGACGGGTCTTAAGAATTCCTTTAAGGCGGAGCGCTTCTTGCAAAATTTTTCGACACCGGTTCTCGTCGTCGCCGCCGCGCTGATCGATGCGCAGGGGCGGATTCTGCTCCAGCGCCGGCGGCTGGGCAGCGAGCATGGCGGCTTGTGGGAGTTCCCCGGCGGCAAGGTGGAACCCGCAGAATCGCCGCAAACCGCCATTCTGCGAGAGATCGAAGAAGAACTGGGCGTGCGCCTCGATCCTGGCGCGCTTGCCCCGCTCAGCTTCGCGAGCGACGCCGACGTGCCGCCACTGCCGCGCCGGCCCTATGTCATCCTGCTTTACACCTGCCGCGTCTGGCGGGGCCGGGCCGAATGTCGCGACGGCGAGGAGATTCGCTGGTTCGCTCCCGACGAACTGGCGGGCCTGGAGATGCCGCCGCTCGATTATCCCCTGGCCGCCGCGATACGTGCTGCGATTTAGCCGCTTGCCAAGCTGGTACGAGCCCCCTATGTGCGCCCTTCCAACGCGCCCGTAGCTCAGCTGGATAGAGCATCAGACTACGAATCTGAGGGTCGGACGTTCGAATCGTTCCGGGCGCGCCATTTTCCTTTCACGCCTATTCTACGGCGTCGGTCTGCGGGATCGGCCGGTCAGGCTGATCGGGGAACGCTCGGTCTCTATCAACGCGACGATGGCGGGGGCAACGCGGCCTGACGGCGCTTGCCTGAACGATGGCATCGGTGCCGACCAAGAAAAACCCCCGCCGAAGCGGGGGTAAAGTGGAGTTGAGCCAGGCGGTATCGTTAGCGGCCCGGCTACATCGTTCTGAAGGACCCCTAACTTGGGCTTCCTTTCGCCCCCGGTCAACAGGGATGTGCGATGCCGATCGAACCCCGCTTGCCCCGGATGCCCGGCTAGCGCCGGTTCCGTACAACCGGGCTCGAATCCTCAATGCGCTTTATACATCCAGATTTGCGCCGATGCGGTGTCCAGCGCGTCGGACTGGGTGAACTCGCCCGATTCGGCGCGCCGCATCATTTCGCCCAGCACTGAAGCAGGATCATCCGTCTCGATCTCGTAAATCGCGAGATAAGGTGTCGGCTGCGGATTGGGCGTCACCGGAATGGCATCATAACGGCGGCCGGAAACGACGCCGGGAATGCTGCAGATCTCGGCCAGATGCGTGCCATCGTACCAGGCGTTGTAATCGGCGTCGCGCCCTTCCTTCGCTGCGCTGGTCACGACCATCAGGAATTTTCCCATTGCCTGCTCCTTGTTCAAAGATATCGCCGGCATCCCCCGCCGTGCCCTCGCGGGACTGGCATTTTGGCCGGACCTCGTCCAGAGCCGCGCCGCCAAATTGGCAAGGGGCCGCGGTTATGGCAAAAGCACGCGCATGAATTCGGTCGTTCCAGCAACACCCGCCGGCCTGCCAGAAGCGACCGGCATCAGCCTGACCCTGCCCGAATCGATGACGTTCGAGCAGTGGGAGGCGGTCGGCGCGGAACTGGCCAACCACGCCAAGAAGCTGAACTGGTGGATCGGTGACTGGTGGGCGGCGGGCCATCACCGCTACGGCGAGCGCGCCCGGCTGGCGGCGCGCGGGCTGTTCGGCAAGGAGTTCAAGACGCTGGCCAACATCGCCAGCGTTTGCCGCGCGTTCGAGCCTTCGCGCCGCCGGGAAAGCCTGAGTTGGTCGCACCACGCCGAAGCGGCCGCGCTTTCGCCTAACGCCGCCGACATGCTGCTCGACCTGGCCGAGCGCGACCGGCTATCGAAAGCCCAGATCCGCGCTGCGGTCACCACCATCCGCGGCCGCGCTCCGACGCGCCCCGCGGCCACCGCCGAGGACGCGCTCGCCGGCCTCTACCGCGCGTACAACCGGCTATCGCCCGAACTGCGTTGCCGGGCTGCGCATGCCTTGGCCGCAGTCGCCGAAAGCGGCGCCGCACTGGACCCGGCGACCGGGACGGTGCTGCCCGAAATCGTACCCCCCGCTGCGGCGGAGGCAGAATGGGAAATCGTTCCCGAGCACGAACGCGAAATGGTGGCGGTCCAGAGCGAGGCCGGATCGTAGCTGTTCCGCCAGCGTAAAGTTCTGGCGGACAGGGTGGGATTCGAACCCACGGTGAGCTTGCGCCCACGGCGGTTTTCAAGACCGCTGCCTTAAACCACTCGGCCA
>JBAYPJ010000174.1:0-3103 GCA_041677785.1 Novosphingobium sp.
GGAGAACGCCCGCGAGGCGCTTCGCCTCAACTCGCAGCTCGAAGCCTACCGCGCCTACCACACCGAACTCACGACCGAACTCGACGAGCTGATCGCCGACGGCGCATCCGAGCGCCGCATCGCTACGGTCCAGTCCCAGATCGCGAACGTCCGTCGCCTGCGCGAGTTCCACGGCCGCATGGCCAACGAGCGCAAGCAGATCGACGATCTCCTCGCCTCCAACGAACCCGGAAAAATCCGGGAAGGCGAACGCCGCGCCGCCCAGTACGAACAGGACCTCGCCCAGCTCAAGTCGATGGTCGAGCGCCCGGTCCCCGAGGACATGCGCCGCTTCATCGACGAGCGCATCGAACGCGAAGACGCCGCCGCCAAGCGCGCCGAAGAAGAGGCAGCCGCCCAGTCCGCGCCTGCCCAGACCGCCGCCGCTGACCCTGCACAGACCACCCCGACTGCCGAGTCGCCGGCTCCGACTGCCGAGGCTGCCTCAGCCCCGACCGTTGCCGACGAACTCCCGCCTGCCTCGGCTGCCGAACCACAGCCCTCAGCTCCGCGCCCCGACGAACTCGGCGATCTCATCCCGGACGATCAGCCCGAGACCCAGGTCCGCGCGCGCACCGCGATCCGCGACTTCGCCATCGAGAACGGCGTCGACATCACCGAGGTGAAGCCGACCGGCGCGAACGGCGTCGTCACCCGCACCGACATCAAGAACCACCTCGAAACCGTCGGCCCCTCGCAGTCCTTCATCGACGCCGATGCTCTCGTCGCCGAGGGCATCGACACGCTCCAGGCTCGCTTCGGCAATCTCCCCGAAGTCATCGACCAGTTCCGCGCGAACCCGCGCGCCATCGCCAATTTCATCATCAACGAGAAGTCGATCACCGATCCCAAGCTCCAGCGCGCGATCAACGACTACCTCGACTTCTCCGCGCGCGGCGACCCGGTTCCAGCCGAGGCCCAGCCCATCAAGTTCTCCGAGTCCGACCGCAAGCGCATCCGCCGCCGCGTCTCCGAGATCAAGCGCAACAACCCGGACACGCCCAACCTGATCGCCCAGCACATGGCCGAGCAGGAGGCCATTCGCTTCCGTTCCGAGAGCGGCCCGCGGACCCGCTCCGCCCAGCCGGCCATCGAGCGCGCCGCCAACCTCCCCACCGCTGGCCGCAGCAACTCCGGCAAAATCCAGTCCTTCCTCCGTCCGGCCGCCACCTTCAACCCCGGCACCGAGGACGAATACTCCATCGCCGGCCGCTTCACGTCCTATGGCGGCACCCGTGCCTCCCGCGTCGGCGACATCCCGACCGAAGGCGCTCTCTCCTTCGAGGAGGCGATGGTCCGCGCTTCGTCCCAGAAGCCGGGCCACGAGCACCCGGTCGCCTTCACCGCCGACGCACCGCTCCGCCTCGCCGACTCCAGGAAGCCCGCCCAGAAAGGCGAGACGGTCTGGGCCGACGGCCGCTCCGGCAAAGCCTTCCGCGACTGGCGCAATATCTACGAAAAATACTACGGCTACGTCCCGCCTGAGACGCCGTCGACGATCCAGAGCCAGCTCTCCCGTCCCAGCCGCGACGTGCCGGCAGCCAAGCTCCAGTCCACCGGCGAACTCGTCGCCGCACTTGGCCGTGGCGAGATCGACGCCGCCGAGTTCGCGCGCCGCGTCAGCAAGCTCCAGGCCGCAGGCGCTCCCAAGCCCGCCGCCGTGGACCTTCCTCCGCTCCAGCGCGACGACGGCAAGGTCGCCCTCTTCGTCAAGAAGTCGGGCGGCTCCCGCCGTATGGCCACCGCCTCCGACATCGCCGACGGCCTCACGGCCCAGGACATCATCGGCTCCCGCTCGTCGATCGACGACTGGCACATCTTCTATGTCCCCGCCGACACGCCCAACACGCAGGTCGGCAAGGCCATGGCGGAACGCAGCAGTCCTGCGATCCAGCCCGAACCCAAAATCCCGGCTCGTGGCGCGATCGACTACGACAAGTATCAGCGCATCACCTTCCACAACTCGGACCTCACGCCCGAGGACTGGCGCGCGCTCGAAGCTGCGGCCTCCCTCCAGAAGGACCCGGACGCCGCCATCCGCTACATTGGCGACATCCAGTCCCGCGACGCCGGCGTGACCGGCCAGCTCCTCTCGCGCCTCATCAACAACATCGAGGGCGGCCAGCTTCGCCCCTTCAACAAGGACAGCATCCACACCTCCAACTGGCCGTCGACCGACGCTGGCCGCCGCTCCATGATCCGGCTGCTGACCCAGCTCTACGACCTCCAGACCCGCATGGCCCCTGACGGCATCGCCCTCCCGGCCGCCAGCCGCGAAGCTGCCGTCGCGGACATCAACCGCATCTTCTCTTCCTTCGGCCCAGAACAGCTCGCGCTGGCCCGCGAGGCGATCACCAACCTCAACTCCGCCGCGCGCCCTGCCTTCCTCCGTGGCGGCGACGACGTGGCCGCCACCGAAACGCTCTCGCGCACTGGCGATCGCGTCGGCTCCATCTCTTTCGGCAAGGGCTTCAAGGCCAAGCGGGAACTCCCGCAGATCGCCACGCTCTACCACGAGCTGGCGCACTGGTCCTACATGAACATCCTCACCCCCGCCGAGCGCCTGCGCGTCTGGGACGTGATGGGCAACTACTACGACGAGGGCGGCGCGTTCATGCCGAAGGAGGTCGCCCGCCGATCTCCCCTGGCCAAGGAGGCGGGCAAGGTCTACGGCCCGCAGAACGCCCTCAACTCTCCGGCCGAGTTCTTCGCCAACCAGTTCGCCATGCGGATGATGCAGCGGGCCGAACTCCCCGATCCCGAGGGGATGTGGTCGCGCGTCACCCGTTTCGTGAAGGCGATCTTCGACCGCTTCTTCTCGCGCAACTCCATCGACCCCGACCTCGAACCCTTCTTCGCGCGTATCCTCCCGGACGAGCAGCGCAAGGCGGTCGAGGTCCAGTCCTATTCCGACACCCCGCCGATCACCGATCTGGCCGATCTCATCCCCGACGAGGTCATCCCCGAAACTCCGGCAGCTCCCGTCGTCAAGAGCGCCAAGTCCGTTCGCGAGCGCTCGCCCGTCGAACGCCCGGCCCCGACCCGTGACGGCCCGGCTGAGAAC
>JBAYPJ010000175.1:0-2972 GCA_041677785.1 Novosphingobium sp.
GACCTCGCAGGCCTCATAGGCCGCCTTCCAGTCCCAGGCACCGCTGGTGTCGGATGCGCCGAAGGCCGTTTCCATCGCTGCACGGAGGAGCGCGGCGTCGATGCGCTGGCCGCGTTCGAGATGATCGAGAAGCTGTTGCGCCACGTCGAGGAAGGGGGATGCACGGGTCACTGGCGCGGCCGGAAGGGCCGCGGGAGACAGAATGTTCATGGGAGGGACCTCGGGAGAGCGGAAGGGACAAGCCCGGCGGCGCTCTCTCTCGACCGCCCGGACTCGACCCCTCCCGGCCGTCCTCTCCCTCTCGTCCGCTGACATAAAAAAAAGCGCCCGACCGTAAGGGCCGGGCGCGCGCATGGTCGGGAATCATCGCACACCGCCCTCCGCTAGCCACCGGCCAGTGCTGATCCACTCGATCGTGCGGCCGGTGGAGAGATCGAGCAGATGGGCGCCGCCGGAGAAGCCGTCGACGACGGGGTCCGAGGCGACGCCGGCCCACTGAAACCCCCAGGTGCCGGTGAGCGCGAAGGTTTCGGCGCAGCGGACGACGAATGTGATCAGCAACTGCGGATCGGCGGTGCCGGGGTCGCGAAGCCAGAGCCTTGTCGCGCCGTGTTCGGGCGTGAGCGAGAGCAGGAATGGCTCGGCGGGCGGGTCCTCGCGACCGTTTTCCGCCATCAGCGCGGTGTAGATGTCGAAGGCCCGCGCGACATTGGCAACCGAGCCGACGTCGAGCAGGCAGGAGAAGCGGGTGAGATATGCGGCCATATCAGGCTCCTGAAACGAAAAGAGCCCGGCGCTGGGCCGGGCTCTGAGTGGATGGGATTGGAAGGTGCAGAGCGGCCGAAGCCGCCCCGCGAGCCGATCATTCGGCGGCGATGAGGTGACGTTCGTCGTCCTCGCCATCGGCCGGCGGTTCCGACTCGTAGTCGGCGCTCAGGAAGTCGGGCAGTGCGGCGCCCCCGGCTTCTTCGCCACCACCCGCGTCCGATGCCGGATCGCCATCAACGCCGGCAAGTCGAAGCGGCTCAGGCAGCCAGCTGCTGTCGGCCAGGAGACGCTCGGCCTCCTTGGCCATATCGCCCTTCTTCAGATGACCGATAAGCTCGGCCGCCCGCTCGCCGGCGCCTTCGCGGACAGCTTCGAGGATGCGAGGCTTGGTGACACGGTTGAGGTAGTTGCCGAAGGTCGGACGCCAGCCAGCTTCGACCAAGTCGAGCCCGGTCGCCCGCGTCAGGCGGTCGGCCTGCGCGAGCCTCATGTCGAGCGTGTGCTGCGACACGCCGCCCGCGCTGTGCGGGTTCGGCCGCTCATAGAGCGCGTTTACGCCATAGCTGATGCAATGCGCCAGCAGCGCCATGCGGCTGGCATCGTCAAGCGCGGCGAGCCAATCCCAGAGGGCGTCGTCGCCCTTCGGGATGTCGCTGGCCCAGGCGTCGTGACGTTCCTGCACGGCGCGGGCGGAAGGGCTGTCCTTCAGCGCCTCGTCCTGAACGGGGAAGAAGATGTGCTTCACCCCAGCCTCCATGGCGCCCGTGTACATGCGGGTCATGAAGTTGTCCGAGACGAGCTTGTGGAGGAGCGCCGTCATGGCGATGTGCGGATTCTCCGCCACCGCGTTGCGCAGCGCGAGGGTGCGGTAGGCGGTCAGTTCGACGACGAGGCGTTCGGGCAACGGCTTGATGCTGTCGTCCTCATCGTCCTCTTCCGGTTCGCGCTGCACCGAGGGGCTCGCGGTGCCGTCGGATTCGGTGTCCGTCTCCGACTCTTCCTCACCATCGGTCCGGACCTGAGGCACATCCTCGGGCCGGACGAAGCCGCGATCGACCGAAAGCGATCCGTTGGCGTCGATGCTGACGAAGACGCCGGCGATGGCGATGTCGGCCGGGTCGAAGTGGTCGGGCCGGTCGTCGAAGGCTGCCAGTGCCGTCTCGATTTCACCGAGACGCTCGTCGATCTCATCGGGCAGTTCGTCGGCGTCCTGATATTCCGCTTCGAGCCTGACCTGCTCGGCGGTGAGCGCCTCGATGGTCGCCTGTTCTTCGGCCGATAGATCGATCGGCGCGCCGGGGACCTCGTGCAGGCCGCGTACGGCGTCGTAGGGGAAGCTGACCGCGACCTCGATCCACTTCCAGCCCTCGGCGGCGATCACCTCGGCCTCGGCCTTCAGTTTTTCGGCGACGAGGCGATCGAGAAGCCCGACGTCCTGCAGCCAGCCGCCATCGTCGGCCTGGAACAGGTCGCGCATGACGATGCCGCCAGCCGCCTCGTAGGCTTCGATGCCCAGGAAGGCGGCACGCTTGTCGGAGGCGCGCACCGTGGTCTCGGTCAGCATGCGCCGGATCTGATAGGGTTCCTTTGACCAGGCGTCCTTGATCGCGTCCCAGACCTGGGTCTGACGCTCGTGGTCTTCGGAGACGGTGAAGGCCATGAGCTGCTCCAGCGTCATGCCGTCGTCGGCATAGACGTGGTGCAGCGCGGGCGACACGGTTGCGAGGCGCAGCCGCTGCTTGACCACGTTGACGGGCACGAAGAACGCCGCGGCGATCTCCTCCTCGGTCATGCCCTTGGTCAGCATGTCGTGGAAGGCGCGAAACTGATCGAGCGGATGGAGCGGCGCGCGCTCGATATTCTCGGCCAGCGACACTTCCTCGGGGAGGATGGCGCCGTCGCGATCGCGGACCACGCAGGGGACGGGCGCGACCTTGGCGAGACGCTTCTGCTTCACCAGCAATTCGAGTGCGCGGAAGCGGCGACCGCCGGCGGGCACCTCGAACATGCCGGTCTCGTTGCCTTCGGCGTCAACGACGGGGAAGACGCTGAGGCTCTGGATCAGGCCGCGCCGGGCGATCGAGGCCGCAAGGTCTTCGATCGAGACGCCGGCCTTCACGCGCCGGACGTTGGACTGGCTGAGCACCAGCTTGTTGAAGGGGATGTCGCGCGAGGACGACAGGGTGATCTTCTGAACGGCAGTA
>JBAYPJ010000176.1:0-2956 GCA_041677785.1 Novosphingobium sp.
ATTGGGCCCTCGGCGCTGACGGAGGCCATGGGCATGCTCAACCACCATTTCGCAGCAGCCGCCTGATCGGCGCAGAGCGACAGCCTACCTCTGACTGCCGCCAATCTTTGCAACAGAGCCCATCGACTGTCTCCCGGCAAGCAACCCTTGCCCTGCATGGCTAGGCACTTGCCCCACGCCGCGCCATCAGGGATCATCCTTATATCGCTTTTCGTTGCGGAATCCGATGGGATTGCAACGTTCCCCCCTGCCGGCCCCCCGCCCTATCCATAATCGCAATTGAGCGGCCGCGCCCGCCATGAGAGACATTTGCGAGGGTGGCTCATGGGACGATCAGGCCAAATCGGCGAAGCACAGCGCGGTTCCTTGTCAGACAGGCTGCGGCTCTGGATGAAATCCCATGTCGGCGCCGACCCGGAACGGCTGATTTCAGCCGGGCGCCTGGTGTCGGCGCTGTTCGCCGCGCTGGCCATCTATCTAGACCCCACGCGCCCCGCCCGGTCGCTGAGCGAAGCGCATATGGTGCTGGGCGCCTATGTCCTCTTCTCGCTGCTGCTGCTGATGCTGCACCCGCCGCGCCGCCCTCTCGCCCATCCGGTGCATCTGTTGTCCCATGGCGTGGACGTGCTGGCGATGGCCACCCTGGTCTACCTTACCGATGAGCTGGACAGCCCCTTCTTCCCCTTCGTGCCCTTCATCCTGCTCGTCACCACCCTGCGCTGGGGCATGCGTGGCGCGGTGCTGGGCGCGGTCGCCATGGAAATCATGATGATAACGGTCGGGTGGCAGGATCTGACCGATGGCGATTCGGAATTGAACCTCGTCATCATGCGCTCGGCCTATTTCCTGGTCGCGGCGGGGATGCTGGGCTATTTCGGTGCCTATCGCACCCGCAGCGGGCAACGCTTCGCCCAGCTCGCATCCTGGTCCGCCATGCCCGCCAGCATGGACGAGCGCGCATGGCTGCACGACCTGTTGGACCATGCATCCCGCCTGCTGGGCGCAGCGCGGCTGATCCTGGTCTGGCAGGACCGCGACGACCCGCATGGCCGCGCCGCGCTCTTCGGGCCGGACGGGCTGGGGCTGCAAGCCTTGCCTGCTCCCGCCGAACGGATCGGGATCGGCACTATCGCGCAGGCCGCGGGCTGGCCCGTGCCGGCGATGCGCGAGGTCCGCTCGGCGCCCTTTGCCGGGACGCGCAGCAAGGGACGGCTCTATGTACTCGACGCGCATACCGGCCGGGAGGACGACGCCGCTCTTGCGCGGATCACCGCGTTGCGCGTCGGGGACGAGCTGGAACGCTTCGCGCTGACCCAGGCCATTGTCGAAAGCGCGAGGGATCAGGAACGCGTCCGCCTCGCTCGCGACCTGCATGACAGCGTGTTGCAGGACCTGACGGCGGCGACGCTGACGCTCAAGACCGCCGCCGTCAGCGTGCCGCCCTCCGCCCGCTCGTCGCTTCAGGCGGTGAGCGCGATGATGGTCGCGCAGCAACGGCGCATCCGCCTGTTCGTTGAGGACAGCCGCGCGCCGGACATGGCCGCGATCCGCCATTTATCCACCAGCCTCTCGCAAAATGTGAACGACCTGTGCGATCAATGGGGCTGCGACATCGGCCTGACGGTCACGCCGCCGGACATGGAGGCGCCCGCCATCGTCCATCGCGAACTGGCGCAGCTGCTGTCGGAGGCGACCGCCAATGCGGTGCGCCATGGCGGAGCGACGCGGCTGAATGTCGAACTCAACCGGATCGGCCATGGCCTCAGCCTCAGCATCGCGGGCAATGGCTGCAGCATGATCGCGGGGGAGAGCGACGTCCCGCCCTGGCCGCGCTCACTGCTGGCGCGGGTGGAGGATATGGACGGCAGCCTGGCGATCACCCGCTATGCCCCCGGCCTGGCGCTGCGGATCGAGGTGCCCCTGCCATGAGCCGGCACACGGTCTTTCTGGTCGACGATCATCCGGTGTTGCTGCGCGGCCTGGCCGATCTGGTCGCAAGGGAGCGCGACTTTGCCGTCGTCGGCAGCACGACGCAGGGCGCCGACGCCTTTGCCATGATCGACCGGCTGAAGCCCGATCTGGCGGTGCTGGACATCAACATGCCCGATGTCAGCGGGCTTGCGATCCTGCGCCGCATCCGGGCAGCGGATCTGCCGGTGCGGGCAGTGTTCCTCACCGCGACGATCACGCCGCCCCAGGCCGCCGATGCGCTGGAAAATGGCATATGGGGCATATTGCTGAAGGAAGCCGCGCCCGACACTCTGATCGACTGTCTGCGCAGCGTAGCGGGCGGGCGGCGCTGGTTCGCGGAGGATGTGGTGACGAAGCTTCGCCCGCCGCCGATGCAGGAGGCTCCGGCGGGGCTGGCCGGGCTGACGCCGCGGGAACTGGAGATTGCCGGGCTGGCGTGCAGCGGCCTGTCGAACAAGCTGATCGCCCGCGAACTGGGGGCAGGCGAGGGGACGGTGAAGATCCACCTGCACAATATCTTCCAGAAGCTGCGGATCAACAATCGCACCGCCCTGGCGGCGCTTTATTACCAGCGCGGGAACGGCCGACCGTCGCCCGAAGCCTGACCGCCAAAGCGGGCAAAAGGGGATAGCTGGAAGGGTTAGATGCCGGTTCCTTCGAAGTATATAATTCCATGGATTCCGTAGGGCCGCCTGCCTCCCTTATTCTGCCCGCATCCAAAACCAGTGGGGGAAGAGGCAAGATGGCGACGCAGATTCGGGACGAAGTTCCGCCACCGTCCTTCATCCTGAAACCCGATCTGCTTTCGTTGGACGAGGCGCTGGCGCTCGACATGGGGCGGGCGAATCGGCTCTACGCCGATCATGTCAACCGCTACATGCTCCAGATCTTCGGCATATTGGGCCTCGACCGGATGGACGTGCGCGCGGCGGAGGGCACCGTGCTGCACCTGACCGACGGGCGCGAGGTGCTGGACTTCTCGACC
>JBAYPJ010000177.1:0-2948 GCA_041677785.1 Novosphingobium sp.
AACGGGTGAGCATCGGCGCGACCAGCTTGTCGGGCGGGACCGGCGTTCCCCCGGTCTCGGCCGCGAGCGCCGCGGCATAGGCTTGCAGGTCACGATGCACGGCGGCGGGCAGCTCCACCGAGAGCTTGACCGGCCGATCGTCGGCGAGAGGCCCCAGCTTCAATTTGCTCATCGCGCGCCTCCGATTGGCTCCAATATGAGGTCGCGCGTGATAACCACGCGCAACGGATGGCCCGGCCGGATGGTGAGCGTCGGCTGCACATTCAATTGCCGCCGCACGATCTGCTGGCCGGTCTGGTTGATGGTGTCCTGGCTTCCGCGCTGCAACGCGCGGGTCAGGTCGTCCTCGCTGTCCGCGCCCAGCTCGGCCCCGACGCCAAGCAAGGTCGAGACGGCGGCGGCTTTGAGCAGATTGCCCCAATGCTGGTTCACGCGGTCCTGTAGGCCAGCATAGCCGGCCGCATCGGCGCCGGGCTGGCGATCGAGAACGATCGAGCGGCCGTCCGGCATGATGAGGCGATCCCAGGCGAGCAGCACGCGGGTCTGTTCGGCGGCGATCTCGCTGTCATATTCTCCGATCAGCCGGGCGCCTTGCGGAATGAGCAGGATGCGGCCGGTGATGCTGTCATAGACGTTGGCCGTCACCTGGGCGGTGATTTGCCCCGGAAGGTCGGAACGGATGCCGGTGATAAGCGCTGCGGGCACGATGCTGCCGGCCTGAACGATGTTGGGCGAGGCCGGCGCGGTCAGGCGCTCGACGCTCACCGTGCGCGCATTGGACGCCTGGGCCATGAACGCCCGCTTTCCGGCCTGATCGCTCTGCGCCGCCGCGTCATTTGGCTGTGCTGGGGGCTGCGGCGCGGCGGCGTCCGGCGCAGCGGTTGCGAGATTCGGCACGGACGGCATCGCAGCGGCCCCGGCGCTGCTGCCGCCGAGAAACACGCCGCTGGTGCGCGCGGCGTCCCGTTCCTGCGCGACGCGCTGGCGAGCGGCTTCCGCGGCCTGGGCGCGCGGATCGGGCTGGGCGCCGACCGGCGGGACCGGGACATCCTGCCCACGCTGCTGGGCGGAAACGATCGGACCGCCGAGGTCGCCGGGAAGCGGCGCCCCAAGTTTCGGAACCTGGCCATAATCCTTCGGCCCTGAATTGATCGTCTCGGCCGTGGCGCGGCTGTCGGTGCTGTAGAGTTCCTTGGCCTCCTTCTCGCCCGGCGGCTTGAGCGCGTAGATCAGCGAGCCTCCGATGCCGAGACCGGCCACGACGCCCATGACGGCGAGCGCCTTGCGCGACAGCCGCATGACGCGCGGCGGATCGCCGCGAAGCTGGAAGGCTTGCGGGTCGGGGCGCGGCGTCTGCGGTGCGGTTGCCTCAGGCGGAGAAGTGTCGGCGGGATCGGTCACGGCCGCCCCCTGCGGCGCGATTCCGCGCCGTCCCGCACGATGCGGACGCGCTGCTCGCTGCGCCGGTCGCCCAGTCGCAGCTCGGCGGCGGCGAACAGCCGATCCACCACCATATAGCGGCCCTGCACGCGGTAATTGACCAATTCGGCGTCGCCGGCCGCGCCGGTCACGAACAGCGGCGGCATCTCGCCCTGCGAGATCCCGGCCGGAAACTCGATGAAGACCTGCGCGGAATCGTCGAAGGCGCGAACGGGCTTCCACGGAACGCGGTCGCCTTCGATGCGGTAACGGAAGTTGAGAGCGGCGAGGTCGAAGCCGGCGAAGACCGGCGCGGCGGACGCGGCGGCGGCGTTCGCGCCTCGCAAGGCGATCAGCGCGTCCTGCGGATAGGTCCACGATACCGAGGCCATGTAGGTCGCGGACGTGGCGCTTAGCTCCACATGATAGGTGCGCCGGTCGGTGTTGATGACGAGGTTCGTCGCGATGTCGGGGCGGGTGGGCTTCACGAGGATATGCACGCGGGCAGTGGCGCCGCTGCCGCTCACCGTGTCACCGATGATCCAACGCACGGTGTCGCCGGCCGCGACCGGCCCCGGACCCACGAGCTGCTCCCCTTCCTGCAAGGCGATGTCCGTCACCTGGCCGGGCGTGGTATAGACCTGATAGAGCGCGCCGTCGGCCCAGGGATATTGCTGGATGGCGTTCATATAGCCGTCGCGGGTGGGCTGCACGCGGGCGGCCGCATTGGCGGCCCCGACGCGGCGGCGCGGATCGGCGGGCTCGGACGTCGTCGCCCCGGCCGCGAGCGGCTTCAATTGGCCGGGGAGCGGCAGCGGCTCGGGGATCGTCACCACCTCGACCGCGCGCGGCGGCTGTGCGGCCGGCGTCGCCGCGATCTCGCGCGGCGGATCGTCATAGGCGATGGCGGGCGGCTTCGCCGATGTGGTGGCACAGCCGGCGAGCGCGGTTGCGGAGACAAGCAGGACCGCCGAAGCGGAGCGACGGAAAGGCGTGCGCGTCATTGCGACATCTCCTTGGACCAGTTGAGGGCGTTGACGAACACGCCGAGCGGGTTCTTGCGCAGGGCGTCGGGCGTGCGCGGCGGTTGCACGACAACCGTGAGGATGGCCGACCAGCGTTCGGTGGCGGCGAGGCCTCCGTCCTGATAGCGGCGCTCGGTCCAGGCGACGCGGAAGCTGTCGGGCGATGCCCGGATCACGCTGGAGACGTCCACCGCGACCTGCACCTTGCCGACCTGTGTGAACGGGTCGTTGGCGCGGGCGTAGTCGTTGAGCGTCATCGCCCCCTTGTCGGTCGTGAAGTCGTAGGCGCGCAGCCAGTTCTGACGGACGATCACCGGATCGGCCGGGATCGCCCTGACCTGTTCGATGAAGCGGGCGAGATGGAACGCGATCTGCGGGTCGGTCGGTCGATAGCCGGCTTCGGCGGGCGCAACCGCCTGCGCTTCGCCCAGCCGATCGACCTGCACCACCCACGGCACGATATGGCCGCGCGCCGTTTGCCAGACGATACCAGCGGCAAGGCCG
>JBAYPJ010000178.1:0-2941 GCA_041677785.1 Novosphingobium sp.
CCGGCAACGGCACCGTCGCCGACACCGTCCACGACAGCGGTCCAGGTGCCGACGCCGCCGTCCCAGGCGGCCAAAACATCACCTCCCAGGCAGATCCCCGCGGCGCCCGGATTCGGAAGCGCGTCGTCGGGGCGCGAAAGCCAACGGCCCGCGCGCGAATCCGCGCAGCCGCCGCGCGGGCGGCCCGGCGCCGACGCGGAGATCGCCAGGCGCCGCGCGGCCGCGGCGGCCGTTGCGCCGCGGACCGACGCCCAGCGCAGCTATGTGCGCCCAACGCTGATCGCCCTTGCGACCATGGTCGCCATTGCCCTCGGGATCAGCGCGTACCGGGGCGCCGACGAGCCTTCCCCGACCGTCGCAGAGCGATCCGTTGGCCCCGATGCCGGGGATGGTGCGGCGCAGGTGCAAGGACCTGATCGACCGGTGGAGTCGGCAGCGGCCAATACCGCCGGTGCTGGAGACCCCGACCCCAGCGGTGTGGATTTAGCCTCGTCCGCCATGACCACGGCCCCCGCGGGAGCGGTGCCAGGCGAAACGCCCGCTGACGCGGCCGCCGATTTTGCGCAACTGTCGTCGAACGAGGTGCTGGCTGCAGAGAAGCACCCATCGACGCCGGACCGCAGTGCATCGGGCGTCGCGGACGCGCCGGCAGAAACCGGTGACAGGCCCCAGACACGCGAGCCGGGGAGCGCCGCCCGGGCGCCGGCGGAATCGCCCGCAGCCATCGCGGAGGTTCGTCCGCCCGCGCCCGCGGCGGATCCGGCCGATTCCGGATCCGGATCGGCAAGCGCCGCACCGGCGGTCGCCTCGCTGTCGAAGCCTGATCCCGCGCCCAAGGCCGCTGCGGTGTCCAGGCCGAAGGCCGCCTCAGCGGCCAGGCGGCCGGCCCCGTCCGCCGTCGGGAAACCGAATACCCCTGCGCCCGCGGAGCTGGCGCGGCTGTACGCCGTGCGCGCCGACTACGAGTTGAACCGCGACAGGCCGCGCGAGGCGCTGATCAGCGTCGCGCACGGACTCGCCGCGGTCCCGGACGACCGCAAATTGCGGCAACTGCGGAGTCGTGCCCTGGAGCAATTGCGGGTGCGCGCCGCGCACTGACGACCGGCTCGAAATCGGCAATGCGATTTCGCAGTGCGGCCATGCAGTGCCGTGCCTATCGTCCGGGCATAGCTTCAGCATGCCGGGAGGATCCCATGGAAACCGAACATTGGCCGCACAAGGTCGCGGCGGTTTATCCGAGCGCGGCGGCCGCCGAGGCGGCCCGGCAGGAACTCCTGCGGGCGGGGCTGGTCGATATCGACATTCGTCAGGTGGGACCCGCGACCGACGACCTGGACGCCCGCATCGAGCCCGAGCAGCGGCAAACGCGTAACCGGTTCATCGAAGACATCCTGGCCGGCACCGCGCTCGGCGGGGTCGCTGGGGCGGCCGCCGCGGGGGCCGCGGCGGCACTAGTGCCGACCCTGTTCGTGGCGGCGCCGATTCTCGGACCGCTGATGGCGGTCGGCTATGCAGCGACGCTTGGCGGTGGCGCCGGGGCGGTCAAGGCGTTCAAGATCAAGGAAGGCCTGTTGGCCGGTGTCGTCGAGGACGCCGCGAAGAACGGCCTCTGCAGCCTGGTCATTCATACGCCCGATGCGGAGACCAACGCGCGGGTGGAACAGATCGTCGAACGGACACTGGCGGACAAGACCGTTACGGCGTGAGCGGGTCGGCGCGTTTGCACGCCGGTTCGTGCCGGGTAAATAATTTTTGGTCCTTGACGGAGCTTGCGGGCGGGTTGGCGGCGAGCGGGGACGAGATGATGCACCCTGCCGGTCGACGGCTTCTCGGTGCGATGGTATTCCAATAACACGATGTCACGGAGGCTCATGTTCAGCGCTCGATGGATAGTGATTTCGCTTGCTCTCGCCTTCGCCCCCGGCTTCGGCGCGAGCGCGCAGCCCGCTTTCAGCCTGGAGCAGGTCGTCGACAAGGCGAAAGAGCTGGCGCAAAAGCCCTACGTGCGGCCACCGCAAGTCCCCGAACTCATGCGCCGCCTGACCTACGACGAGTTTCGGACCATCCGCTTCGATCCCGAGGGCAGTTTGTGGCGCGGCTCGGGCTCCAAGTTCGAAGTCATGCTGATGGTGCCCGGCCTGTTCTTTGCCCATCCGGTGAAGATCAACATCATCGACAGCACCGGTGTTCGTCAGCTGCCCTTCAAGAAAGACCTGTTCCAGAGCGACAACGCCGAGCTTTACAAGAAGATTCCGGCCGATCTGGGCTACGCGGGTTTCAAGCTGGCCTTTCCGATCAACAAGCCGGACGTGCAGGATCAGTTTCTGGCGTTCGCGGGCGCCAGTTATTTTCGTGCCACGGGCAAGGGCGACAACTTTGGGTTGTCCGCGCGCGGCGCGGCGCTCGACACCGGTCTGATGTCGGGCGAGGAATTCCCGGATTTCATCGAATACTGGTTGGAGCGCCCGGCCGCCGGGTCCGACACGATGCGGTTTTACGCCCTGCTCGACAGCAAGCGGCTGACCGGCGCTTACGAGTTCACGGTGCGACCGGGGCAGCCCACGTCGCTCGACGTCAGGGCGGTGCTGTTCACGCGCGACCGGATCGAGCTGGTCGGCGTGGCGCCGCTCACCAGTATGTTCTATTACGGCGAAAACACCGGCCGACCGACCGGGCACTGGCGTCCCGAGATACACGATTCCGACGGCCTGCTGGTGCACAACGGGACCGGTGAATGGCTCTGGAATCCGCTCATGAATCCGCGGGCGCTGCATATTCAGGCGTTCTCGGTTGCCGACGTCAAAGGCTTCGGTCTGATGCAGCGGGATCAGCAATTCGACAGTTATCAGGATCCCGAGGCGCGCTACGATCGCCGCCCGAGCGGCTGGATCACACCGAAAGGCGACTGGGGGCCCGGGCGCATCATGCTGGTGGAGATCCC
>JBAYPJ010000179.1:0-2909 GCA_041677785.1 Novosphingobium sp.
AGCCAGCCCCTCGCGGCCGGTAATATGATCGAGCGCCCCCCGCTGCTCGGCCGATAAGGCGAGCCCCCTGCCCTCGGCCACCACCACGGCGCGCGCCCGGTGGCGATCGGAAACGCCATGCCGATCGCCGGCGGCAAGGCCGTCAGCCGCTCGTTCAAGCCGCTGTTCGACCGCGATCATGTCGCGGCTCGTGAACCGCTCCTCGCCCTTCCCGTCCGTCCCCAGCGCCACCAACTCGGGTGAGGACCGCACCGCGCTCATGGCTTGGTCGAACTGCTCCTTGCCGTCGCTGTGACGGTGGACGAACATGGCGAGGTCGCGCCGGGTGAACGTGGCCTGCTGGCGCGTGATCGCGTCCAACGCGATCTCCGGCCGAGCGATGATCTTCTCGCCATTCTCATGCGCGATGCGCAGATGATCGTCGGCGCGCTCGGCATCCTCACCGCGATCGAGCCGGCGCGACCCTGCAGGGCCGATCTTGTGCTGGGGCTCAAGCTCGATTCCCTGCGCCTCCAACGTCCGGTGATCGATCCGCGCCTCTATATCCAGCTCGGCCAACCGCTCATTGACATGATTGGCCCAGGCTTCCCGCCAGCCCTGCAACAGCTCGGTTCGATTCCAGTCGCGGACCTTCTGCCCGAACCCCTCCGGGCCGACCTCGCGCATCGACAGCATGACATGGGCGTGAGGCTTCGGACTGCCATCCTTGGCAAAGTCCCAATGCACATTCAGGTCCGCGACCATGCCGCGTTCGACGAACTGCTTTTCGACGAAATCGCGGGCGAGATGGACGCCCTGTTGCTGGTCCAGCTCGTGCGGAATCGAGAACTCCACCTCGCGGGCAAGCTGCGCGTCCTTGCGCTTCTCCCCTGCCTCGACTTCGTTCCATAGCGTCGTGCGATCGTTTAAACGCTCCGGCGCGCCCTCGGGTAGCATGATTTCCGAATGAACGACGCCGGCCTTATTCGAGAAATCATGATTGCGCCCAAGTCGGTCATCGTGCAGCCGCTCCGCCGCACGATAGGCACCAGACGCAACCGCGCTCGATCCGTTCGCTCGGCTGATGACCTTGGCTGAGAAATGGTAGATTGCCATGACGGCCGCTATACTGCCTTTCTTAGTGCACGTCGGCAATGACGTATAAGCGCGCACTCAAACTCTCTGCCGTTCGTCTGATTGACTTCGCCGCATTTCTGGATCGGAACGGTTTCTCGCGCACGCGAACGTGCTAAGCTGCGGCTCCGATCATGGGCGCGAGGGAGAGAATATGCGCAAGGTCCGCGACTATGACGCCGAGTTGAAGGCGCTGGGTGACAAGGCCCGCGCGCTTAAGGCGAAGAAGGTCCAGCAACTGGGCGAGCTGGTCACGTCCACCGGGGCCGATGCGCTCGATCCCGACACGCTGGCGGGCGTGCTGCTCGCCGCCGTGGAATCGGTTGACGCGGAAGAAAGGGAGGCGTGGCGCTCGCGGGGCGCGGCCTTCTTTCAAGGACGCGGGCGCAAGGCTGGCCGACGCGCTCGCAGCGACGGGGAAGGCGCAAAGCAAACTGGCGCAGGCGAGGCACAGGTTTGAAGCCGCCGCGCGCCGCATCGATAGGAGAGGATGGGTCGTGGCCCGCCGCGAACGCACGCGCCATCTCATAGAGCTAGGCGGTCTCGTCCAGAAAGCCGGCCTGGTCGAGCTGGCCGACGACGATCGCGCCACCCTCTACGGCGCGATGCTCGAACTGGCCGCGAAGGCTCGCGAGGACCACGACAAGCTCATGCTCTGGAAGCGGCGGGGCAAGCGTGCGTTCGACGCGGAAGCGGAAGGGAATGAGACGCCATGAACAGGCTCGATGTGGAAGCGATCCGCGCCCAGGTCCGCGCGCTCGATTTCACGCGCGGCACTCCGGCCGAAGTCGCGATGTGGCGCGAGGGCGATGCCGAAGCCCGCGCCAATCTCGCCATCGAAGGCATGGACCTCGACGCCGACGAACACGCCCTGTTCGACATGCTGCGCGAGGAAGCCGTGCCCCCTCCCCTCGCCACCGCGATCGTCCTCAAGTTATTAGATCATCCCGACGCCGACCCGGCGCTGGCTATCACGCCGATCGGGGCGGCCTGACATGGAATGGTTTCGCCAGCTCGGTCGCGCGCTCCGCAACCTTGCCCGGATCGCGCGCGAACAGCCGATTTGGGCGATCACGGCCCTCGTCACCAGTCCGGTCGCGCTGATCCGCCACCTGTTCGGCGTGGTGGTCCTGTTCCTCATCACCGGCCTGGTGCTGGGCCTCGGCGGGCCGCTGATCCTCGGCAAGCTGCTCGGCCTGCCCCGCGATTCCAACATCTACCAAATCGTGATGATGCTGACGGGCCTGGTCATCATCCTCGTCACGCTGCGCGCCCTCTTCCAACCGCTGATCCTGCGCTATGGCGGTCCTGCCGGCGATGACACCCACGGTTCGGCCCGCTTCGCCACCGATCGCGAGACGCGCCCGCTCGCCCAAAATGGCGAAGGCCTGCTGATCGGCCGTGATCGCAAATCGGGCAAGCTGCTGCGCTACGCCGGTCCCGCCCATCTGCTGACGATCGCGCCGACGCGCACCGGGAAGGGCGTGGGGACCATCATTCCTAATCTACTCGACTATCCCGGTTCGGTCATCTGCATCGACCCCAAAGGCGAGAATGCCCGCATCACCGCCCGCCATCGCGCGAAGTTCGGCCCGGTCCATGTCCTCGATCCCTTCGGGGTGACGGGCATCGCCTCGGCCGCGTTCAACCCATTGGATCGCCTCGACCCTGCCGGCCTCGATCTCGCCGACGACGCCATGACGCTGGCCGACGCGCTGGTCTATGACGCTCCCGGCGAAGCTGGCGAGGCGCATTGGAATGAGGAAGCCAAGGCGCTGATCGCCGGCATCATCCTC
>JBAYPJ010000180.1:0-2872 GCA_041677785.1 Novosphingobium sp.
CCCCGCCGCTAGAATATGTTCCCCCAAAGTTGGGGGGCAAATCCCCAGGGAATACAGCGCGCTTTGACGCATGGGCACGGAAGTGACTGCCGAGCTTTGCGCGATCTGACGGAAACACCTCGCCGCCCGGATGCGAGCAGGGCTGATGCATCGGAGGGAGGGGCAGCCCCGTCAAGCCGCCTCACGCTCCAGACCCACGAAACCGCCGCGGCCGGCTTAGGATGGGGGCCCCGATTCCTCGCTTCAGGTTCAGCCTTTCACTCCCCCAGAAAAAGGCATGTCGGCCGTCATCACCGTCAAACGCGCGCGTGCAACGCCGCAGCCGAATCAACCATGAGCCTAACGCAAGATTCGCTTGCTATTTGACAAGCTATTGAGTGGCCGTTACGAAGAGAACGAATAGACGGAAACCAGTTCGCATTTCTGTTGATGGGAGGGAAACCATGAAACTGAAGCTTCTTTGCGCGGCGGTCTTTTCGGCCTTCGCAGCGTCCGCCGCCTTCGCTGACACCTATCCGGCCCGGGCGGTCACGCTGATCGTCCCGTTTCCGGCCGGCGGGCCGGCCGACGGTCTCGCGCGCGCTTATGCCAGCGAGATGGAGAAGAAGCTCGGCCAGTCGGTCGTCGTCGACAATCGCCCGGGCGGCGGCACCATGACGGGGGTGACCGCGGTTTCCTCGGCGGATCCCGACGGCTACACGCTCGGCTTTACGGCTTCGGCGGTCACCATCCAGCCCACCGTCAACCCATCGCTCAATTTCGATCCGGTGCGCGACCTGACGGCGATCTCGATGCTGGTCGAGCCGATTCAGGCACTGGCGGTGAACACGAAATCCGGCCTGAACAGCGTGGCCGACCTGATCGCCAAGGCGAAGGCCAATCCGGGACGAGTGACGTTCGCCTCCACCGGACAAGGCACCGCCACCCATATCGGCGGCGAATATTTCGCGCAGTTCGCCGGCGTCGAGATGGTGCATGTCCCCTATCAGGGTTCGGCACCGGCCGTCGTCGATCTGCTGGCGGGGCGTGTCGATATGCTCGTGGACGCGATCTCCGGCCCGGGCGCCTATTTCGAGAGCGGCGAGCTGAAGCCGCTGGCGACAACGGGACCCCAGAGGTCCGGCCTGACTCCGGATATTCCGACCGTCGCCGAAACCTTGCCGGGATGGGAATCGCGCTCGTTCATTGGCCTTATCGGCCCGGCCGCCCTGCCGCAGGACATCGTCGACCGGCTGAGCGCCGCCAGCGCCGAGGCCATGGCCGATCCTGCATTGCGCGAGCGCGTCAAGATGCTGTCCATGGATGTCATCAGCTCCGATCCCGCCACCTTCAAGGCCCAGATCGAACGCGATACGGAAAAATGGGCCAAGATCCTGAAGAACATCGGCCTCGTGCCGGCCAACTGACGGCATCGGATCGGGCGGATGACGTTCAACAGGCATGACATGGTCTCCGGCGGCATCGTCGCCGCGACCGGCCTCTTCTTTGCGCTGACCGCTTTGCGGACGCTTCCGGTCGGGACCATGCTAAGAATGGGGCCGGGATATTTCCCGGCCGCCATCGGCTTCGTGGTGACCGGACTCGGCCTGATGATAATGGCCGGGGCACTGAAGAGCGGACAGGAAAAGCCGGCGCCGCTGCGCCTGCGGCCGCTCATTCTGATCCCCGCCGCCATTCTCTCGTTCCTCCTCACGATCCGCGGCGCGGGCCTCATCCCCGCCGTCTTCTTCGTCGTCGTCGTGTCGCGGGCGGCCGATCCGGCCTCGCGCCTTGCCGGCTCCCTGATGCTTGCCATTGCGATGTGCGCGCTGTGCGCGGCGATCTTCGTCTATGGCCTGAACCTGCCCCTGCCGCTGTTCGGTCAATGGCTGCGAGGATTCTGAGCGCATGGACATGTTCTCCAACCTCGCACTGGGCGCCGCCACCGCGTTCGACCTGAACAACCTGGTCTATTGCTTCATCGGCGCCCTGCTCGGAACGCTAATCGGCATATTGCCCGGCCTCGGGCCGGCCGCGACGATCGCCATGCTCATGCCCCTGACCATGGGCATCGAGCCGACATCCGCGCTCATCATGCTCGCTGGCATCTATTACGGCGCGCAGTATGGCGGATCAACCACGGCGATCCTCGTCAACATGCCGGGCGAAGCCTCGTCGGCGGTCACGGCCATCGACGGCTACGCCATGGCGCGCAAAGGCCGCGCCGGGGCCGCGCTCGCCATTACCGCAATCGGCTCCTTCATCGCCGGCTGCGCCGCCACCGTGGTGATCGCGGTTCTGGCCACTCCGCTCAGCCGGCTGGCCATCGAATTCGGCTCGGCCGAGTATTTCTCGTTGATCCTTCTCGGGCTGATCGCCTCGGTGGTGCTGGCCCACGGCTCTCTCATCAAGGCCATCGCCATGATGGCGCTCGGCGTGCTGTTCGGCACGATCGGCACCGATATGTTCTCCGGAACCCCCCGCTTCGCCTTCGGGGTTCAGGGGCTGCGCGACGGCATCGACCTGGTGGCGCTGTCGATCGGCCTGTTCGGCGTCGCCGAGATCATCCGCAACCTGATCAGCCGCGCCGCAGGCGAGCAGACGGTGGCGGAGATCGACCGCCTGATGCCGACGCGCGAGGAGCTTCGCACGGCGGCCATGCCCATCGCGCGCGGCTCGCTGATCGGCTCGGCTCTCGGCGTTCTGCCCGGCGGCGGGGCCCTCCTCGCCTCCTTCGCCTCCTATGCCGTCGAGAAGAAGATTTCGCGCACGCCGGAACAGTTCGGCAAGGGGGCCATTGCAGGGGTGGCCGGGCCCGAAGCCGCCAACAATGCCGGCGCGCAGACCTCCTTCATCCCGATGCTGTCGCTGGGCATCCCGGCCAATGCCGTTA
>JBAYPJ010000181.1:0-2841 GCA_041677785.1 Novosphingobium sp.
CGACCCGGCTCATGCCCATCGTGTAGAGCGGATTATGCCGAAGGCCGTGGCGCTCGGAGATGGCGAAGGCGTCGGCCGCCGACCAGCGGAAGATGGGACGATAGAGCACCTGCCGGGTGCCCCTCGGATGCCGCACCGACTGGATGGGCGGCTTTTTCGCCCGCGCCGGGCTCTCGTCGGCGCGCTCGCCGATCCAGTCGATCACCGGCAGTCCCGCGTCGAGCAGCGGGCGCTTGCGGTGCATCATCGGGATCAGTTTGGTCTCGTCGGTGCAGAAGCGCGTTTTCGTGCCGGGAAAGCGGCCGTGCAGCATCGCCATGTCGAGGAATGGGATGCCGGTGGGATGCAGCAGCTCGAGTGCGCGGTCGATCAGAGGATCGGGGACCGGGGGCGAGATCAGGACGGGGCAATCGCACCCGGCGAGCCACTCCGCTTTCGTGATTGTGCCCGTCCGCCATTCGGCGCGGCGCTGGTTGCACGCGCCCCGATGACGGGTCCGGCGCTTCTCCTTCGACCATTCCGCGCGCAGCATCGCGCGCTTGCGGGCGAAGGCCGTCTCGTCGGTGAGGCCCGGCACGTCATTGGCCGATACGATCTCGATGCGCAGGCCGAGGCGCTGCCGCAGCCAGTCGTCGAGATAGGTGATGTGGTCGAGCGTGATCGGATTCTCGTGGCCGTTATCGGCGGCGAGGAAGCGCGGGGCGAGGTTCCCGAACGCGGCCAGCCCTTTGCGCTCGATCCGTTCGACCATCTTGCAGAGGACGGCCTGGCTGTCCTTGCCGCCCGAGATGCTGCCGAAGTGCTGGGCCGCGATCATGGCCGACGCCCCGCGATCCAACCTTCGATGTCCGGCTGACGCCGGGCGAGATCGAGCCGTGGCAGGGTGGACGCAAAACGCGAAACGCCCGAGCCGTCGAAGCTGTCGGCTCCGGCTGCCGCGCACAGACGGATGCGCCGCGCGGTGTTGACGCGGCCTACATGACAGAGGGCGCCACGCTCATGCGCGAGCCGCGCCCATGCCGCCATCGTCGCCAGTTTCCACGGCGTATCGCCGCCGACGAAAATGCCGATCTCCGGGCCGACCAGCGACGCAATGTGCGGCGGCTCCATGCCGTTCTGGACGGCGAGCAGATATCGCGCGCCGCGCAGCTCGGGCCGGTTGCGCAGCGCGTCCAGCCAGTCGAGCGAGAAACGTAGCGACGCGAGGCCGCCCGCTACGATGTCAGGCAGCACGATCCAGTCGGCGCCTGACCCGAGCAGCGCGACCGCCTTCTCGAACGCGGGCACGTCGAACGGATCGCCCCGCTGGAAGGCCGTCCATGCGCCATTGTCGAGGGCGTAATGGAAGCGTTCCGGGCGCAGCGGTCCCTTTGCGGAAACCATCAGCCGCCAGCCCGCACGCCGTAGCGCATCGAGATTGCGGCGCGTGCCGGTGCGGGAAGCATAGCCGATCATCGGCCGCCTCCCGGCGCCGTCGTCGGCAGCCGGATCGCTGTCGCATCAACCCGTCTGCGCGATTGATCGCCGCACGGAAAAGGCGTAGTAGTATAGCGTAGTGGAAACGGCGGATTTACTGCCTGATACTTCGCTTCGCCTCGCGAATTATCCACAACGCGAATTCGCGTTAGAAAGAATACGAAGTATTCTTTAATGTTAGCATAGTTAGAAAGGGGTCGATTCCGCGAGCGATTCCAGATACTTGTGCGCGGGTCCGGTTTTTTATAGGCCGAGTCAGTGGTTTTTAATCGGCCGAGTCCGGCGGTTTTCAATAGGCCGAGTCTCATGGCCGGTTATCCACAGCGAGCCCCATGCGCCGCGCGGCCGCCTCGAATGGATCGGCGGGCACGGGCGCGAAGGTCAGCCGCTCACGGCCGAACGCGCGCTCGATCGCCAGCGCGTAGCCCGGCAGCGACTGGCGGCGGACGATGCCGCGCAGCTCGAACGCGAATTGCTTAAGCGGCGAGAGCGCGCCGGATTTCAGGTGAAGGTGCGAGACGTCGAAGGACCAGCCGCCCTCCTGCTGGCCGCCATGCTTGCGCACGATCCGGTAGAGCCAGCGCTCCAGCCCGCCCGTCAGGTCGAAATACGCCCGGTCGATGGTGAGCACGAACGTGCGATCGACCACGCCGGCATAGAACCAGTCGGGCAGGATCAGTTCGATGCCGAGCGGGCGGCCTTCGCCGTCGAGCCGCTCCTGCCACTCGTTGATCCACGAGAAGCGATGGCGGCGGCGCTGGTGCTGCTGGCGGATCGAGGTGGCGACCGTGGTGGATTGCAGGCGGTCGAGCGCGGCCTTCAGTCGGTCGTAATGGTCCTTGCCGGTGCCCCGCCCGGTGAAGGTGAGGATTTCGTGCGGGGTCGTCGCCATCAGCCGCGAGGTCGGCAGGCCAGCGTCGCGCGCGGCGATGATCTGGCTCGCCGCCCATATCAGCACGTCGGCGTCCCAGATGGTCGCCATGCCGTGCTCGGGAACGGCTTCGACCGAAATCCAGGTCGCGCCCATACGGAAGTCGATCGGCGTCACCCGTCTGCGCTTGGCGAGGCTGAAAAACGGCCAGGCCATGAGGTCCTGGGCGTCGCGCGGCGCGATGTCGTAGCCGAGCGACGGGAACAGGGCGAGTTGCGCGCGTTCGGCGGAACGGGAAGCGTCGCGCGGTTTCATCGACGGCTCTGCGTGATCGCGGCATCCCGCCGCGGCATGAGGTCGTCCTGACCGGGGTCGGATGTGGAATATTTGGTGCCGAGGTCGGCCCAGGCGCGCAGATCTTCCACTGAATAGACCACCCGCCCGCCGATCCGCCGATAGGCCGGGCCGCTCCCGAAATAGCGATGCTTCTCAAG
>JBAYPJ010000182.1:0-2834 GCA_041677785.1 Novosphingobium sp.
GCTCGCATGGGGCGTCGCGCTGATGGCCGCTGGCACCGCGGCCAACTACCACGGCCAGAAGAAGGCCGACAAGGCGATCGCATCCGTCCGCACCGCGGAAAAGGACCGTCAGGCCGGCTTCAAGGAGCAGGCCGAGAGCGCGTTCGCGCAGAACCAGCAGGCGCTCGACTTCGAGAACGTCACGCAGTCGATGGCGTCCAAGGCCGCCGCGCGCGAGGGCGCCTACCAGGCCGTGAACGCCGCCGCGCCGCGCGCGGCCGAGCAGGCGGCCGCCGGGTCGATGGGCGGCAACCGGGTGGTCGCCGGAAACCTGGCCGCGGCGTTGGGCCGCGCGTCGGGCAACGTCAACGCCGCCGGGCGCGCTCGCGCGCAGCTGGGCGCCTTCGGGGACGCCATGTTCGACGCGAGCCTGCTGACCCGCCGCGGCCGCGAGGGCATCGCGCAGGCCGGCGACTTCGCCTCCGGCAGCCAGCGCGCGACGGAGTACGAGCTCAACGCCGCGCAGCGCCGCGGCGACAACGCGAAGGCGCTGGGCGCCCTGCTGACCGCCATCGGCGGCGGCGTGATGGGCGGCGCCGGCGCGGCCGCCGGAGGTGCGAGTGCTGGCGCGGCAGGTGCGGGCGCGACCACCGCCTCGACGGCCGGCGCAAGCAACCTGGCCCACTGGCTCGTGCCGATCGGCGCCAGCTTCGTCGGTCCGCGGTAGGAGGGAGGCATCATGGCGCGCGACAACATCTACCTCGCCGACCGGATCGGGCAGGGCATCGCGCAGCTGTTCGCTCCGCCGGACAACAGCCAGCGGATGAAGTACCTGATCGGCGCCAGCCAGGTCGCGCAGAACAACGCGCAGATCGACAAGCTGGGCAGCGAGACGGCGCTCAACACGCAGACCCACACGAACCGCGGCCGGCTGAACAACCAGGAAGCGCTGCTCGCGGCCGGCCTGCCGCCGGAGATCGTCGGCATGGTGGGGTCGGCCCTGGGGCTGTCGAAGGACGCCGGCGACGGCATCGGCGCGCTGTTCCAGTCCATCGGGCGCGGACAGATGATGAATCCGAACGCGACGGAAGGACAGATGCGCCGCGCGGGCGCGATCGCCGGCGACTCGGCCGCCGGCCTCAATTCGCCGCTGACCGAGGGCGGCATCGCCGACCTGTTCGAGCAGGCGCAGACGATCCAGGGCATGAAGGACGACGCGGCGCGCTACGGCCACGACGCCAGCGCTGCCGCGCGCCGGTACGCCGCGGATCAGTCCGCCGCGGCCACGCGCTACGGCCATGACACCCGTCTGTTCAACGTCACCCCCGGCGCGACCCTGGTGGATCGCTCCGGCAAGCCCGTCGCCCAGGGCGCGCCGAAGCCCGGCGCCAACGCCCCGAACGCCGACGGCATCGCTCCGCTCAAGCCGTCCGACGCGGTCGCCATCCAGCGGCTCATCGACATCCAGGCGGCCGGGCGCGAGCTCCCGCCGCAGCTGGCTAACGCCATTGCCGCGCGCGTCGCGCAGACGCTCCCGGAGTACGGCAACAACGCCCAGGCCGCGGTATCGGCCGCGTTCTCGGAGCTGGCCGAGGGGGTGGAGGCGACGCCCGGCGTGCCCACCCGGGTTCCGTTCCGTGATCCCATCGCGCCCACGCCGGCGCGGCTGCGCGCGCGCGTCAACGTAATCGACCCGTCCGCGCCGGGCACGATGCCGACGCCGCCCGCCCCGCCGCCCGCCGGCCTGACGCCTGACATCCTCGAGCTGCTGGATCTCTACGGAGGCCAGTAGTGCAGGACCGCCTCGCCGCTGCGCTGCGGAACGCCCACGCTGCCGGCGACACCGCGGCGGCACAGAAGCTCGCGCGCGCGCTGCGGGCGAGCATGGCGGAGCAGCCGCCCGAGGCCGCGCCAGAGCCGCCCACCGGCCCGATGTTGGCGCCGGAGACGATGGCCGCGGCTTTCGGCGGCGCGCCCGCCGCTGCGCCGAGTATCGCCGGCCTGAGCATGGACCCCGCGCAGCTGGCGGCCGACATCCTGCCGCCGGCGATGGAGTACCGCGACCGGGCCGACGGCATGATCGAGGTTCTGCCCGGCAGCCGCGCCGCCGGCGTGGCCGCAATGGAGCGCGCGCAGCGCGAGCAGGCGTACCAGGAAGGCCAGGCCGCGCGCGCGGAGTACGACGCCGCGCTGAACCCAGCCAGCTGGGTCGACACCGTGCAGCACCAGGCTGGCGGACTGTTCTCGAACACCGGCAGCGCCGTCGAGGGCATCGGCAAGTTCATCCAGGACACCTACAACATCCCTGTCGGCGCCCCGCTGACCAGCACGCTGTCGGCGCTGTTCGGCGAGGGTGCGCCGGATGTGACGCTGGAGGGCAACCCGCTGCAGGCGTCGGCCGACAGCTACCGCAACTTCGGCGAGTCGCTGCAGGAGGGCACGGGCGCCGGCTACCGGCAGATGATGGCCCGCAACGAGTGGGGCGGCAGCCTGGCCGACCCGTCGAGCTGGACCCTGGGCTCGGACCCGTCGCTGCGCGGACAGCTGGAGCGCGGCGGCGAGGTCATCGGCTCCCTGCTGCCGGTGCTGGCGGCGAGCTACGCCACCGGCGGCAGCGCGACGGCCGGCGGCCTGGTGGGCGGCGGCATGGCCGGCAGCGGCGCGCAGGACCAGGTCGAGGACGAGCTGCGCCGGATGGCGGCCGACGGCAGCCTGTACGAGCGCTCCGGGCGCTACCGGGAGCTGCTGGACGGGCGCACCGCCCCGGAGGCCGCGCTCGAGCAGGTCATCGCCGAGGCGCGCGACGCGGCGTTCTACCCGGCGGCCGCGGTCGGCGGCGCCGGCGGCGCGGCGAC
>JBAYPJ010000183.1:0-2802 GCA_041677785.1 Novosphingobium sp.
GCCGGCTGGCGGTCGCGCTTTTCGCATTGCCTGCTGTTCAACCCGACCGATCCCCGTTCGGCGCGTTACAATCCGCTGCTGGAGGTCCGCAAAGGGCCGGATGAGGTCCGCGACGTTCAGAACATCGCGGATATTCTTGTTGACCCCGAAGGCGCGCTGGAACGCCGCTCGCATTGGGAAAAGACTTCGCACTCGCTGCTAGTCGGCGCGATCCTGCACGTCCTCTATGCGGAGGAAGAAAAGACCCTCGCGCGCGTCGCGACCTTCCTCTCCGATCCGCAGCGGTCGTTCGCCCACACGCTGCGGCGGATGATGGCGACCAACCATCTCGGCACCAAGGAGCATCCGCAGGTCCACCCCGTCGTCGCATCGGCCGCGCGCGAGGTGTTGAACAAGAGCGAGAACGAACGCAGCGGCGTCTTGTCGACCGCCATGTCGTTTCTTGGCCTCTATCGCGACCCGATTATCGCGCGGAACACGGCGGCGTGCGACTGGCGCATCGCCGATCTTGTCGACGCCAAATCGCCGGTGTCGCTCTATCTGGTCATTCCGCCCAGCGACATTTCCCGCACGAAACCGCTGGTTCGTCTGGTGCTGAACCAGATCGGCCGCCGGCTTACCGAACGGCTCGAAGGCGACCCCAAAAAGAGCCGCAAGCATCAACTGCTGATGATGCTGGACGAGTTTCCGGCGCTGGGACGGCTCGACTTCTTTGAGACCGCGCTCGCCTTCATGGCCGGCTACGGCATCCGCGCCTATCTGATCGCGCAATCCCTCAACCAGATCAGCAAAGCCTATGGCGAGAACAATGCCATATTGGACAATTGCCACGTCCGCATCGCGTTTTCGTCCAACGACGAGCGCACTGCCAAGCGGATCAGCGACGCGCTCGGCACCGCGACGGAATTGCGTGCCCAGCGCAACTATGCCGGCCATCGCCTCGCGCCCTGGCTCAGCCATGTCATGGTGTCGCGGCAGGAGACCGCCCGTCCGCTGCTGACGCCCGGCGAGGTGATGCAGCTTCCGCCTGCCGACGAACTTGTGCTGGTATCCGGCCTGCCACCGATCCGGGCGAAGAAGCTTCGCTATTATCAGGACCGCAATTTCACATCGCGGGTGCTGCCGCCGCCCGATCTTGATGGCGGCGGCAGTGGGGGAGCCGGCAGCGGCGATGGGAATGATGGTGGGAATGGCGGCGTCGGCGGTGCGGCATATCACGACCGACCCGCTCCGCGCCCCGATGACTGGGGTGGTGAGGTGCGCGGCCTCCATGACGGGTTGATCCCCGCCGCCGAGGACGAAGGCGCCGCGCTCGATGAAGATTCCGAAGGCGGCTTGCAGCAGCAGCGGCATCCCGGCCTCGAAGAACAGGCGGAGACGCCGTCCGAGCGCGAACCAGAGCTGACGCCGGGAGATGACGATGATGGCGATCCCGTCGCCGACCAACGCGCAATGACCGGCCTTGGCACTGTCGCTCGTGCCGTCGCCATCAATGAAGGGAAGTCGCGCGGCGACGATCTTCTCCCCGGCTTCGACGGGGACGAATGATGCGGAACCGAGACAAGGTGCGTTATCAGCTTTTCCTCGAACCGCGCCTCGCGGAGCGGCTGGAGGAGATCGCCGCCAAGCCCGGCGTGGCGCGCTCCGACATATTGGTGGCTGCTCTCGATGCCTGGCTGACCCGGCAAGGCAGTCACGAACTGGACGATCGCTTTGGCGGCCGGCTCGACCGGATGAGCCTTCAGATCGGCCGCGTCGGGCGTGACGTTCAGGTGCTTCTGGAAAGCCTCTCGCTTTTCATCCACCAGCAATATTGCCTCAATGCCCAGCTTCCCGAACCCGATGCCGCTGCCCGCGCCATCGGCCGGGACCGCTTCGACCGCTTCATCGCGCAAGTCGGCCGCCAGATGGCGACCGGTGCGAAACCACTCGCACCTGCAAGCGAGGCGGCACGGTGACTGCTTCCGCCAATATGACGGCGCAGGGCCGCCGCCGCGCCATGCTCCGCACGGCGATGGGGCCGGCGATTTCCGCGGCGCTCGGCGATCCTCGTGTGATCGAGATCATGGTCAACCCCGATGGCACGCTCCGGCTCGACCTGCTCGGCGAAGGCCGCGTGGATACCGAACTGCGGGTCGAGCCTGCCGAAGCCGAACGCATCATTCGCTTGGTCGCCTCGCATATTCGGGCGGAGGTTCATGCCGGCGCGCCGATCGTCAGCGCCGAGCTGCCTGAAGGTGGCGAACGCTTCGAGGGGCTGTTGCCTCCGGTCTCGGCCGCGCCCTGCTTCTCGATCCGCAAGCCCGCCGCCCGCATCCATCGGCTGATGGACTATGTTGCCGACGGCATCATGCGCGCAGAGGTCGCGCTGGCGCTGTCGATGGCCGTGGTCGAGCGCAAGAATATCCTGGTTGCCGGCGGCACCTCATCGGGTAAGACGACGCTGGCGAATGCGCTTCTCAACGAAATGGCGACGCTCGACGAGCGGGTCATCATCATCGAAGACACGCGCGAACTGCAATGTGCCGCGCCCGATACCGTGGCGCTGCGCACCAAGGCCGGCACCGTGTCGATGGCCGATCTGGTGCGCTCGACGCTGCGCTTGCGCCCGGACCGGATCATCGTCGGCGAAGTCCGGGGCGGCGAAGCCCTCGACATGCTCAAGGCGTGGAATACCGGCCACCCCGGCGGCATCGCCACCGTCCACGCCAATAGCGCTCGCTCCGCGCTCTACCGGATCGAGCAGCTTGTCGCCGAGAGCGTCATCACCGTTCCGCGCCGCCTGATCGCTGACGCGATCGA
>JBAYPJ010000184.1:0-2757 GCA_041677785.1 Novosphingobium sp.
GCACGCGCCGCTGCGTGCGTTTGTCGCCGAGGCGCAGTTCGGCGCTGGCGAACAGCCGGTCCACCACCATGTAGCGACCCTGCACACGGTAATTGACCAGCTCGGCGTCGCCTTTCGCGCCGGTCACGAACAGCGGCGGCATCTCGCCCTGCGAGACCCCGGCCGGGAACTCGATGAACACCTGCCGGCCGTCGTCGAACGCGCGGGCTGGACACCATGCCACCCGGTCGCCCTCGATCCGGTAATTGAAATTCAGGGCGGCGACGTCGACGCCGGTGGCGACCGGCGCCGTTGCCGCCGCTGCCATATTGGCGCCGCGCAGGGCAATGAGCCGGTCCTGCGGGTAGGTCCAGGAGACCGACGCCATGTAGGTGGAGGGCGTCGCGCGCAGTTCCATGTGGTAGGTGCGCCGGTCGGTGTTGATGACGAGGTTCGTGGAAATGTCAGGCCGGGTGGGCTTCGCGAGGATATGCACGCGCGCCGTAGGGCCGCTGCCGCTCACCGTGTCGCCGATGATCCAGCGCACCGTGTCGCCGGCCGCGACCGGCCCCGCGCCGACGAGCTGCTCGCCCTCCTGAAGCGCGATGTCCGTCACCTGTCCCGGCGCGGCATAGACCTGGTAGAGCGCGCCCTCAGCCCAGGGATATTGCTGAATGGCGTTGAGGAAGCCGTCGCGCGCGGGCTGCATGCGGGCGGCGGCATTGGCCGCGCCGACGCGGCTGCGCGGATCGGCGGGTTCGGGCTGCCGCACTCCGCCCGCGAGCGGCTTCAACTGGCCGGGAAGCGGCAGCGGCTCGGGGATCGTCACCACCTCGACGGCGCGGGGCGGTTCGGGGGCCGGCGTCGCGGCGATCTCCGCAGGCGGACTGGCGATGGCTGGCGTCCTTGCAGATGACGTGGCGCAACCGGCGAGCGCGGTGGCGGTGACAAGCAAGGCCGCCGGGGCGGCGCGACGAAAGGGTGGGCGCGTCATTGCGACAGTTCCTTTGACCAGTTGAGAGCATTGACGAAGACGCCGAGCGGGTTCTTGCGCAGCGCGTCGGGGGTGCGCGGCGGCTGCACGACGACGGTGAGGATCGCCGACCAGCGCGTCGTCTCGGTTAGCTGTGCGTCCTGATAGCGCCGCTTGGTCCACGCCACCCGGAAGCTGTCGCCCGAGGCGCGGATCACGCTCGACACGTCCACCGCGACCTGGACCTTGCCGACGAGCGCGAACGGGTCGTTGCTCCGCGCATAGTCGTTGAGCGCGAGCGCGCCCTTGTCGGTGGTGAAGTCATAAGCGCGCAGCCAGTTCTGGCGGACGATGATCGGATCGGCGGGGATCGAGCGGACCTGCTCGATGAAGCGGGCGAGATGGAACGCGATCTGCGGATCGGTCGGCCGATAGCCGGCCTCGGCGGGCGCGACCGCCTGCGCCTCGCCCAGCCTGTCCACCTCGACCACCCAAGGGACGATGTCGCCGCGGGCGGATTGCCATACGAGACCGGCAGAGAGTCCCCCGGACAAAGCGAGCGCGCCGAAGAAGGCAAGGCGCCAGTTCCTCGCCTGCACGCGGGCCGAGCCGATGCGGTCGTCCCAGGCTTGCGCCGCGCGCTGGTAGGGCGTGACCGGCTCGGGCGTCTGGCTGTAGCGGATGGTGGGGCGTCGAAACATCGCGGTTCAATCCCTTTCCTTGATGTCGGGAGCAGAGCCGCCGCCATGGCTGTCGCCGGCCTTCATGGTGTGGGCGAGCACGCTCGCGCCGTGGCTTGCGGACTGGCGCTGCTTCATGCCGGCAGCCCATGCGGGCGGAGCGGACGGGGCGGCGGATGATGCCGGCGATGCGCCGCCGCCCGCTTCGGGCGCCGCGCCCAGCCCGGCGCGGGCGCCTGCCCGGAAGTTATCCTTCATGGATGCGCCGGCCTTGTCGGCCATCTTGCGCAGCGGCGAGACGGCGGCGTCGACCGCGCCGCTCGCCGCCTTCTGCCCGACAGCGGCCATGCCGCCCGCCACCGCGCCCGCGCCGCTCTTGCCGAGCGAGCCGACGCTGTAGGCGCCCGCCGCCCCGCCCGCCATGCGCGCGCCGCCTTGCGCGGCCGCTCCCGCCATGCGGCCGGTCGCGCCAAGGGCGGAGCCGGCCGCGCCGACGCCGAGCCTCGCGGCCGCCGCGCCGCCGACGAGAGCGCCGCCCGCCGCCAGCGCGGTTCCGGCCGCGGCGCCCACGCCGAGCTGCGGCCCGCCCGAGACGATGCCGTTGGCGATGCCGGGGCCGAAGATCGACAGGCCGAGCAGCGACAGCGCGCCGAGCGCGATGGCCAGCACCTCGCGCGCATCGGGCTCGGGACTGACCGCCGCCGTGAACGTGCTGAACAGTGTGGTGCCGATCCCGGTGATGACGGCGAGCACCAGCACCTTGATGCCGCTGGAAACGATATGTCCCAGCACCTTCTCGGCCATGAACGCGGTGCGGTTCCAGAAGGCGAAGGGCAGCAGAACAAATCCGGCCAGCGTCACCAGCTTGAACTCGATCAGCGTGATGAAGACCTGGATGGCGATAACGAAGAAGGCGAGGACGACGATCAGGTATGCGAGCAGCAGCACGGCGATGATCGCGAGATTGGCGAACACCGCCCAGAGGCTGTTATAGGCATCCATCGCGTCGATCAGCGGCTGCGCGGCGTCGAGCCCCTTGCCGGCGATCGTGCCGGGCTTCATAAACTCCGCGAGGCTGAGGGCATCACCACTCGCCTTGAGCCCCAGCCCCGCGAAGCTCTCGAA
>JBAYPJ010000185.1:0-2673 GCA_041677785.1 Novosphingobium sp.
CCGATCATGGCCGCGCTGTCATCGACAGGGCGATCGCGTGGTCCCACACCAGCCGGGGCGGCCGCAACTACGACCTTTTCATCGACCAGGAACAGCGGGAGGCCGACGAGCACGGGCTGCGCTGCGACAGCGAATACGGGCTGTGCGAATGATGCGCGCGCTCGACCTGTTCAGCGCCGCAGCAGGGGGCTGGTCGCTCGGCCTGCACCGCGCGGGCTTCGTCACCGTCGCGGCCTGCGAGATTGTCGAGTGGCGCCGCATCCTCTACACGGAGAACAATCCTCATGTCCGGCTCTACGAAGACGTCCGCGGACTCACGGCAGCTCGCCTTGTTTCCGATCTCGGATTCCTCCCCGACATCATCGTCGGATCGCCGCCGTGCCAGGACATCTCCAGCGCCAACACGAAAGGCAAGGGAATCGAGGGCGAGCGGTCGGGCCTCTACCTCGAAGCCGTCCGGCTTGTCGGAGAGTGCCGCCCTCGCTGGTTCGCTTTTGAGAACAGCGCTAATCTCAGAACTCGCGGCGCTGACCGGCTGCTCCTTCTCCTGGAAGCGCTCGGCTACGCCTGCGAACCGTGCGTGGTGGCTGCTGAAAATGTCGGCGCCAATCATGTGCGCAAGCGATCGTGGCTCATCGGCTGCGACCCCGGCCAGCTTGCCGACGCCGGTCTCGCAATCGCAGCAGGGCGGCGTCCGTCTGGAGGGAGGATCGGGTGCGCGCAAGGCGATGAAGGCATCGGGCCTGTTCGACCTGTTCCGCGAGAAGAAGCTGCCGACCCCGATGGCGACGGACGGGATGACGGACGGCGCGGGCGGCGGAGCGGGATCGACATATCCGCTGCGGATGATCCTAGCGACACCCCGGAAATCGGATGCGGAACGCGGCGGCCGGGGGGATGTGCTCAGCCAGTTGCAGGGCCATGCCAGCCGCCACGCGGGCATGATGCCGACCCCGGTCAAGCCGAATGGCGGCCGGAGACTGAACCGGCAGGAGATCGAGACCGGACGCCGGGCGAATGGCGCGAAGGCGCAGATCGACACGCCGAACCTGCTCCGCCATGCGGCGGAGCTCCTGCCGACCCCGACGAAGCGGGACAGCCGGATGGACAGCTGGAGTCCGGCCTACGACCGGAGGAAATCGCCGACGATGGACGCGGTGATGGATGGCGCGATGACGGATCGCGCACCCGACAAATGGGCGGGCGCCCGCGCGCTGGCGGCGATGCTGCGGAGCCGTGGGCTGACTGGAACGGCGGCCTTGCCCGTCACCTACGGCTGGATGATGGGATATCCGCCTGGGTGGCTGGCACGCGCGTTGCGGTCGGCGGTCCACGCGGGACGGCTGCGGCCAGTCTGATCGTCGAGGCGTTCGGCGACGCCGTTCTCCCGCAAATTCCCGAAGCCATCGGCCGCGCCATCCTGCGCACCGAAGCCGCGCTCGACCTCGCGCTCGGGCGCACACCCCTCGACATGACCGGAGACGAACGATGAGCGATCCCGCGCGTCCGGCGCCTATCGACTTCAGCGCCTTTTCCGAAGCGTTGCGGCGCCAGGCAAACACACCGCCGCCGCAACCTGTCGCTCACGGAGTTTCCCGGCCAGCGCCGCAATCGCTCCTGACCGAGGTAGAACTTACCTGGATCGAGAAGAAACTGGAGCACTGGATACGCTTCGGCCGGATCGCCCAGGATCGCATCCTCACGCGGCGAACGCGCGTCATAAGCTTCCGGCCCGGCGCCATCTTCGCCTTCGTCCGTTGGACCGCGAACGACTATGGCACGATCACCTCGCGCATAGACGTGGTGCGCGCGGTCGATGCCGGCGAATCATACACCACGCTGCCCTTCGTCCGGCCGGGCGGCGACATCCTCCTGCATATCGAGAGCTGGCCGAAGGTCCAACAGGTGCTCGCCGCGATTGATGCCGTGGAAGCGGCGGGCGTCGATCCCTGCGACGCGGCGGCCGATCACTGTCGGCACGTTCATAACCGGATCGCCGCCGGCCATCAGCCGCGGCCCTACACGCTGGAGCGCCATCGCGCCTGGCTCAAGCGCCGGGAGATCGAGGGATGACGCGCTGCCGCTATGTCATGGCGACGGCGATCACCGCGTCCGCTTTCGCCGCGGCGTTCGTCGCCATTGCCGCCGCCGATCCGTTCCCGCGCGTGATCTGGAACGCCAGCGCCAGCGCGCCGATCGGACTCTACCGGATACAGCCCGAGAACGATCCGCCCATCGGGGCGCTGGTCGCAATCACGCCGCCAGAGCGGCTTTCCCGCTGGCTTTCGGCGCGCGGCTATCTCCCCGAGGGCGTGCCGCTTCTGAAGCATGTCGCGGCGAAAGCGGGGCAGCGAATATGCCGCAAGGGCGACGTTATGAGCGTCGATGCGCAGCGCGTCGCCATCGCCCGCCCGGCCGATGGCCGTGGCCGTCCGTTGCCGGTCTGGCAGGGCTGCCGCACGCTCGGCCCCGGCGAGATATTCCTGCTCAATCCCACCGTCCCCGACAGCCTGGACGGCCGCTATTTCGGCCCGCTTCCAGCATCCGCCTTCATCGGAACGGCAACGCCGCTGCATCTGCGCGCGCCGTCCCCGACAGCTTCATCCCCCAGCGAAAAGGAGATCGGTCATGCCGACGAATATCTTTGAACCCACCGCCGATGGCTATGCCGGC
>JBAYPJ010000186.1:0-2620 GCA_041677785.1 Novosphingobium sp.
CACCAGCGCGGCCCAGGGGAGATGATCGGCCAGCCGGTCGGCCGTGCCGCGATATTCATGCAAGTTCAGCATGTGAGATAGACTTTCTGCCGGAGGTGACGGGCGATCACGGCCGCGAAATCGGGATCGCGTTTGGCCGCGAACACCGCGAGGCTGTGGCCCGCCAGCCAGAGCAGCAGCCCCGCGATCCATTGCTGGAGGCCCAGCCCCATCGCGGCGGCGAGCGTGCCGTTGAGGATGGCGATGCCGCGCGGCGCTCCGCCCAACAGGATCGGCTCGGTGAGCGCGCGATGCAGCGGCACCTCGAAGCCCTCGACCTCGCCACCGGCCGCGATGGAACTGAGGCCGCTCATGCGATCAAGGCTCCGCCGCCGAAGGAGAAGAACGACAGGAAGAAGCTGGACGCGGCGAACGCGATCGACAGGCCGAACACGATCTGGATCAGCTTGCGGAAACCGCCCGACGTCTCACCGAAGGCCAGCGCTAGGCCGGTGGTGATAATGATGATGACGGCGACGATCTTGGCGACCGGGCCTTGGACCGATTCCAATATCTGCTGGAGCGGTTCTTCCCACGGCATACCGGACCCGGCCGCGCGGGCGGTGGCCGCGAGGCCGAGGACTAGGCCGAGGTTGAGGCTGACGGCGGCCAGCCTGCGAAGATGGGGGAAACGTGCCCGCGCTTTGGTGATCGCGGGATGGGTGACGTGCATGGTCATTCTCCTTCGAGGGTGATGATGGTCGGGGGGAAGTTGAGGTCGGAGACGGCGAAATCGCCGTCGGCATCCAGTCCGCTGACCTCGGCCACGGACTCGATCCTGCGGCCGGTTCCCCGGCCGGAGATGAACACCACCATGTCGATCGCCTCGGCAATCAGGCGGCGCGGGACAGTGACGACGCACTCCGCGACAAGCTGCTCGATCCGGTAGAGCGCGGAGCGCGCGCTGTTGGCGTGGACCGTGGCGATGCCGCCGGGATGGCCGGTGTTCCATGCTTTCAGCATGTCCAGCGCCTCGCCGCCCCGGACTTCGCCCACGATGATGCGATCCGGGCGCAGGCGCAGGGTGGAGCGCACCAGGTCGGCCATGCTGACGATGCCGGGCTTGGTGCGAAGCGCCACGGTATCGGGCGCGGCGCATTGCAGCTCGCGCGTGTCCTCGATGATGATGACCCGTTCATCCAGGGTCGCCATTTCGTTGAGGAGCGCGTTCGCCAGCGTGGTCTTGCCCGACGACGTGCCGCCCGCGACAAGGATGTTGCGGCGCTCGACCACGGCCATTGAGAGGGCCAGCGCCACTTCCGGGCGCATGATCCCGTCCGCCACATAGTCGATCAGCCGGTGGATGCGCGCGGCGGGCTTGCGGATGGAAAAGCACGGCGCGGCCGACACCGGCGGCAACAGCCCCTCGAAGCGCTCCCCGCCCTCCGGCAGCTCGGCGCTGACGATCGGCGCAGCAGCATGGACCTCCGCCCGGACATGCGACGCGACAAGCCTGATGATCCGCTCGGCTTCGGCGGGTTCGAGCCTTGCGCCTGTATCGACGCGGCCCTCTCCCAGCCGGTCCAGCCGAAGCACGCCATCGGGGTTCACCATGATTTCCACGACAAGGGGGTCGGCCAGCGCCGCCGCGATCTGCGGCCCCATCGCCGTGCGGAGCATCGCGCGGCGGCGGCCCTGCGCCTGTGCGTTGGCACCGCTGTTTATGGTGCCGCTCATTGCGCGCCTCCTTCATCCGAAGGCACGGCGCCGATGCTGCGGCCGGTGGCGAGCTGGCGGCCAATCTGTGCTATGAACCTGTCGAAGCGGTCGCGCCCGATCGCCCGCGCGGCCGCATCGGGTTCGGGAAGCTGGGCGGTCAGGCAATAATGCTGGTGGATGAAAAGCGAGAGGCTTTCCAAAAGCACCTGCACGTCGCGGCTGACGCGGCCAAGCTGGAGGCTCATGCGATCCAGCCGCCCGCCGAAACGGTCGTCCAGCTCGTGACTGCCCTGCCGGGTCAGCCAGGCGTCGAGCGCCGCCACCAATATATCGGAGCGCGCGACGCCCGGCTTGGCGGCCATTTCCTCCAGCCGCTCGGCCAGCCTCGGTTCGAGGAAAAGCTGATAGCGCACCTTGTCGCGGTTCCGCATCACCTGTCCCCTCCGAAGCTGGGAAGGAGGTCGCTGCCGCGATCCTTGCCCTCGTTCATGGCCACGGCGCGGGCGACATTGCTGAGGGTGGTCATCGCGCGCCGGTCGGCGGCGGGATCGCTATCCTCATCGTCGCCGGGCGTGCTGTCCTGCTCGCGCTCGACCGGCTGCGCGGGTTGTTCTTCGGCAAGGCCCGGATGGCGCTGCTGCTGCAAGCCGCCTTCGGATTCCTCGTCGAACGCCGCGCCTTCTTCCTCGGCGGCGGCGATCAGCCCGTCATGCAGTCCCCGGACCTGACCGCTCCAGTCGTCGGGGCGCGGGGCGGGACGATCGGCACAGACCGCGCCGCCAGCGCCACCATTGCCACCGCCGTTGCCGTCGCTGCCGCAAGGTCCGGCGTTGCCGCTGCCGCCAAGATCGGGCGCGGGCAATATCCGCGAGGTGAAATTGCGGTCCTCGTAATAGCGCAGCTTCTTCGCCCGGATCGGGGC
>JBAYPJ010000187.1:0-2533 GCA_041677785.1 Novosphingobium sp.
CGAGGCCTTCGCCGAGCGCTTCGGCGGTTTCGATGATCATGCGCTCGTGAAGTTCACGGATGCCGTCGCTGTCGATCGCCGGAGATCCGAAGCTCTCGGCGATCAGGGCGGCCTGCCCCGCGTCCGGGCAGGCGAGGCGGACCATTTCAAGGGTCGTGCCCTTGCGCAGCGGAACGACGCGGGCGGTCGGGCGCTGGGTGCGAGCGGTTTTCGTCATGGGGATGTCCTTTCCTTCGGTTCGGCCGAAGGCTCGGGCCGGCCCTTGCCGGCCCTCCCTTCGGGCGTGCTCGGGCCAAACCGGCGGAATGACGGGCGCTTCAGGGTCCGGGGCGAACGGAATCGAGCGAGGCCGGCTTGCGGGCCAGCGGGGCTCCTCAGCCCCGCGCAGTCCGCGGGCCTGCCTTGGCGAGATCGGACGGCCCGGCCGCAAGGCGGCGCGAAGCGGCCTTGAACCGCCCGGCCGCCGGTTTACGGGCGCACCCTGATCCGAAGGGAGGGCCGGCAAGGGCCGGGATTTCGACAGGCTACGGGGAGGAAGGGCCACCTTGACCGATCCGGCCAGCGGCCTGCGTCGAAGAAGCGGCGCTGCCGCGGGGGTGCGGCGCCTACGCCGAATGGCTCAGGCCGTCGCCGATGCCAGTGCCCATACGTCGGGGCGCCAGAGACGGATGATCTCCTCGATCTGCGGCCGATAGGCGTCGGGATATTGCGCGGTGTTGAGCCGCGACAGCCAGGTGAACACGGTCGCCATGTCCTCTGCGATCGCCCTGTCGACCGCGAAGAGATCAGCGATGTCGAAACCGCCGAGATCGGTCGCGTTCCACCATGCAAGGACGAAATCCGCGACCCGCTGCGACTGGCCGGTATCGCTCCTGGCGATTTTCAGGAGGCGCTCGAAAGCGGCGCGTGTCGGCTCGTCCATATCGATTTCTCCATGCCAGTTGCTCTATAGCACGCCGGGATCGTGCTGACACCGGGGGCGCTGACGCGGCCTGATGAGACCGCCGCCGCGGTCGCGTTGGCCGTCAAAGATAGATGAGACCGTCGTCGCCGACATAGAGGTCGACGTTGCCGAACATGCGCGCCGCGCTGTCCAGCCTGCCTGCATGAGGCTCTGGCCAGTCTCCGTCCCAGAATCCGGCGCCGTGACCGCAGCGCGTCAGCCAGAAACCATGGCCGGCCATCGCCGCTTCTCGGTCATGGGTCGACCCCTCGAAATCGCGAGCGAGCGGCGCGCCCAGGCAATGGATATGTGGATAGTTCGCATCATAGAATGCGTGGCAATCCGCCTCCATTCCCGCACGCGCCTCCGTCGCGAGATCGCTCATGTCGTGATGGCGGTCGAGAGGAACGCCATCACCGTCGCAGGACGACCAGAGCGCGGTTCCGATATACGACGCTAAAAAAGACCAGGGAGCGGCCATCGCTAGTCCCCCTTCCCGGCCATCAGCCGCGCCCAACTGTCCCGAAGGAACTTCGGGATCTCGAAGTCGGGATCGACAAAGGCGTTGTCGATAACGCGCTCGGGGATGGAAGGAGCCGGAACGGCGCCTTCGGTGGACGACCGTGGCGGCTCGCAGAGTGCATCGAGAAGCGCCGCGAGCTGGGTCCGGTCCTCGATGCCGATCTTGATCGTGGCGTCCGGAGGCAGCCTTTCCCGGATGCGGTATTTCTCGGCATCGCCCTTCATCGCGAACCAGCAGCGGTTGACGTTGTAGACGATCATGATGAGGCCTCCTCACTGTGGGTGATCGCGTGGCGATCGCGGAAGGCGGTGATCGCGCGATCCTGCCGGGCGAGCTTGCGCGACAGGGCGTCGATCTCGGGCTGTCGCTCCGCCGTGATCGCCGCGAGGTTCGAACGATAGCGTTCGAGGAACGCGCTCGGATCGGGCGGCTTGCCGCGCCTGTAGGATTTGCGGCGCGGCTGCAATTGCGGGATCAGCGCCGTCATTCGCCGCGTGATCTGGCGGTCGATCATATCGAGCTGGCGTTGTATCTGCCGGCGTGACTCTTCCATGCGGGAGAGCTGCGCCTGGCGCTCGGGGGACCGGCTCATGGCATCGCCCTCCTCTGCCAGCCTATGAAGCTCGACGGGCCGCCGTAGACGGGATGCCGATCGGGATCGATGACGAACCCGAACCGACCGATGCCGTATTCCGCGTCGGCAACTAGAAAACGCCGTTCCTCGGTCCCCTCGCCGCGCCGGCCGCCCGGCGTGGCGATGACCTCCACGAAGCCCTTCTCGTGACTGGAGGTGATCGCCGACACGACGATCCAGTCGTTCGCATGCTCCTTCTCGAACGCACGGCGGTCCTTCGTGCGGGATTCGCCCGGCTGGAGCATCGTGCCGAAGATCTTCTCCCATTCATCCGGCCAGCTGTCCTTCATGGTACGCTCCGCGTTGCGACGCTCGAAGGCGGTGAAGAGATGCGGGAAGGTGATGATGACGATGGCCGACGCCTCGTCCTCCTCATACCAGCCGCCTGCGACACGCAGCGTCGGATGGACCTTGGCGTTGCGCGCGCCGGAGA
>JBAYPJ010000188.1:0-2512 GCA_041677785.1 Novosphingobium sp.
CAGCGGCGCGATCTCGCCCCGGTCGCAGCGCCACCCCTGGGCCGTGCGGGTCCAGCGCGTATCGACCTCACGCTCTTCCCAGTCGGGCATCTGCACGGCAAGGCCGCCATCGCCGTTGACCACGAAGCTCGCCCCGTCGAACACCAGCTCGTCCTGGCCGCCGATACGGTTGAGATAGGCGAGCGGCACGCCGGTATCGACCGCGCGGCGCTTGGCCACGCCATCGATGCGCAGGGTGTCCTTGTCGATCTCGTAGGGGCTGCCGTTGATGCAGACGAAGATCTCGGCGCCGAAATCGGCGAGGTGACGGCACACGTCCGATTGCCAGATGTCCTCGCAGATCGGCACGCCGATCATGGTGCCGCGCACGATGATCGGCTCGGGCAGCGGGCCCGGCTGGAACAGCCGCATCTCATCGAAAGTGCCGTAGTTGGGCAGCTCGCGCTTGAAGCGGGTGGCGGCGACCTTGCCCTGGTCGAGCAGCGCCACGCCGTTGTGCAGCGCGCCGTCGCGCACGAAGACCGAGCCCACCAGCATCGCCGGCCCGTCGCCCGCTGTGGCCTCGGCCAGCTTGTCCAGCTCGGCCTGGGCGCGCTCGATCAGCGCGGGCTTGAGGATCAGGTCTTCGGGCGGATAACCGATGAGTTGCAGTTCGGGGAAGGCGATGAGATCCGACGTCTTCGCCCGCTCGCGCGCCGCCAGCATCGCCGCGGCATTGCCGGCAAGGTCGCCGACCGACTGGTTGAGCTGGGCAAGCGTGATCTTGAGCGTATCGGGCATAGCGGACTGATGCCGCCTTGATTTGCGTCATGCAAACGAAAAGCCGGCAGGGTTGCGCGGCGCCCCCGTCCGAACGGGAGCGCCGGCTGCGATCACATCTTCTTTTCGGCGTCCGTCGTGGCGGCCTCGGCCGCGGCGCTGGCCCCCGCGGCGGCATCGCCGGCGGCAGCCGCGGCGTCGCTGGCTATCCCCGCGGCATCGCTGGCGGCGACCGGGGCGTCGGCCATCGGCGTCGCGCCCGCGTCGGCCGTGCTCATCGCTTCCTCGGCCGGCATCTCGACGTTCTCGGCCTGGGCGCCTTCGCTGGCGCTGTCGGAGCTGCCGCAGGCGGAAAGCGCCAGCGCGGCGGCGGAGGCGAATACGGCGTAAGCGATCTTCTTCATGGGAAATCCCTTTGCTGAACTGGCGTAGCGCAGGCGCAGCCCGACAATCGCCGCCGGCGCCCCCCTGCGGGTGGGCAAACTAGATCAACGTCAAATACATCGCAAACGGCAATGGTTCCCGGGTATATCTACCTGGGCCAAACGGGTTGAAGTCATATAAAGATTTCTTTATATGCTATTCGCATGAAGATCGACCCCCTGCTGCGCGCGCTCGCCGATCCGACGCGGCTGCGCATCATGCGCCTGCTCGCGCACATGGAGCTGGCGGTGGGGGAACTGGCGCAAGTGCTGGGGCAGAGCCAGCCGCGCGTCTCGCGCCACATCCGCATCCTGTGCGATGCCGGCCTGGCCGAGCGCCGCAAGGAAGGAAGCTGGGTGTTCCTGCGCAGCGCCATCGGCGAAAGCCGCGCGCCGCCGCTGGGCGCCGCCGCGGCCCGGCTGCTGGACGCCGCCGAACGCGACGACGCCGCCTTCGCCGGGCGCTGCGCCGAGGACCGCCGCCACCTCGCCGCGATCCGGGCCGCGCGCAAGGCCAGCGCCGAGGCCTACTTCGCGCGCCACGCCGCGGAATGGGACACGCTGCGCTCGCTGCATTCGCCCGACGGGCCGGTCGAGGCGGCGCTGGCGGCCGCGCTCGGCGGCGGATCGGGCGACAGGAAGGACCGCGACAGGAAGGATCTGGGCGCGGTGCTCGACGTCGGCACCGGCACGGGGCGCATCGCCGAGCTGCTCGCCCCGCGCGCGCAGCACGTCACCGGCTTCGACCGGAGCCCGGAGATGCTGCGCATCGCCCGCGCGCGGCTGCAGAGGTTCCCGGCCGAGCAGGTCTCGCTGGTCCAGGGCGATTTCACCGCATTGCCTTTCGCCGATGCCAGCTTCGATACGGTGCTGTTCCACCAGGTGCTGCACTATGCGCAGGAGCCGGAGGGCGTGCTGGCCGAAGCGGCGCGCATCACGCGCGCGGGCGGACGCATCGCCGTGGTCGATTTCGCCGCGCACGACCGCGAGGAACTGCGCGAGCGCCACGCCCATGCGCGCCTGGGCTTTTCCGACGAGCAGATGCTGGCGCTGCTGTCCGACGCGGGCTTCGCGCCCGCGCCTTCGATCGCGCTGCCCGGCACGCCGCTGACGGTAAAGATCTGGACGGCCCGCAAGGAAGCGAGCAGGGCCGCGCCAGCCAGCACCGCCACCGCAACGATCCATCCCGAGAGAGGAAAGGCCGCCGGCCGATGAACGCCGCTACCAGACCGCCCGCCCCAAGACCTTCCGGCGAGCCGATGTTCGCGGCGCTGCCGGGCGACATCTCCGTCTCCTTCGAATTCTTCCCGCCCAAGACGGAGAAGATGGAG
>JBAYPJ010000189.1:0-2511 GCA_041677785.1 Novosphingobium sp.
CCGCTGGCGAGTACGACTCCGTTCCCGACGCGGATGAGGATGACGAAACCGACGAGGGCGACGAAGAGGAGACCATCGACGAAGAGCCGTTGTCGCAGCTCGTCGAGCGCCTCGATGCGACCGTGTTCGGCCTGATCGAAGCGCTGGACGCCGATCGTGCCGACCTTCCAAAGTTGCTGGACGAAGCTCTCAAGGGGTCGCTCTGGGCCCGGCAAATCGCCCACGAAGAAGAGGAGGTCGCGCCCCTGCACAAGAAGGTGTTCGAGGCCCGCGCCGCGCTGATCTGGAAGTCGACCACGCCGCAGGCGCGGCGCGGACATTTCGCAATGGGGGTTGGACTTGAAGCCGGCCTTTCTATCGACACCATGGCTGATGAACTGGCCCAGCTGCTCGATCGCGCCGACGATGCGGCGCTGAGCGGCGACGTCGACGAGCTCGCCGACGCCCTTGGTGGCCTGGGAGAACGGTTGCTGTTCATGCGGCCCTTCATCCCCGACAAGAAGAACGCGCTGCCGGCCAATTGGAAAGTCATCCTGCGCGCCTGGATCTCAGGCGACGCGGTCGAGAAGATCGGACCGCAGAACATGCGGGCGGTCGAAGAGGCTTTCACCTATCGCTTGGTCTGGGCGCTGGAAGCCGTCCGCACCCGCCGCATGTCGCTCGGCTGGTCACCGGAGACGGTGGCGGGCGGCGCAGCGGCGGCGGTCGAAACCGGCGTCCCGCAGTTCATGATGGCGATGTTGATCCGGGCGGGGCTTCCGTCCCGGCGCGCGGCCATCGCGGCCATTCAGGACGCCGAGCCGATCTTCGTGACGCCCGCGGAGATGCGGGCCTGGCTCGAATCCGACGAGATTACGGCCTACACTGATGCCGGCGACTGGCCCACGCCCGACACTGCAGCGCTTTGGGCGCGCTTTCGCACCGAAGCTCTCAGCGGCGGAATCCAGAAATGGTCGGTCGAACGCTATAAGCGTCTGCTCGACATCGCGGCGGCCCCGCCCGCGGGCCTTTATCGAATCGTCACGGACGAGGGGGACGGACGAACTTGGCTCGAAACGCCTGACTACCGGCGGGTCGCGCCCTTCAAGAAGCCGGCGGTGGACCCAAAGCCCAGCCTCTTCTCAGGAAGGCTGCCGGGCAACACCAGGCTGGTCGAAGCCTTGCGCGTTGGTCGCGGAAAACTGCGGTGGCCGCCCGCTGACGCTAGAGGGGAAAATTAGACATGCTCTATGCTTGCGTCGGTGATCAGAAGCGTGCGCCGCTCGCCAAGGGCGAGCGCACCACCTGCCGTGACTGCGGCGGTCTGCTGACCGCGGTGATGCCCGTCGAAAACATGCCTCACTGGCGGCACAAGGCCGGAGACTGCGATCCGTGGAGCGAGCCTGAAGGGCCTTGGCACCTCGGCTGGAAAGAACTTTTCGATATGTCGTGCCGCGAGATCGCCCTGCGCGATCCGATGACCGGCGAACTGCATCGCGCCGATGTGCTGGTCGGCAGCGGCACCTCTCGCGCGACCGTGCTCGAGTTGCAGCATTCCTCGATCAGTGAGGACGAACGCAACGCGCGCGAGGCCTTCTATCGGCAAGGGCATCGGATGTTTTGGCTGGTCCACATCCACAGCGAAAGCTCCTTTCTCGGAACCTACTTCAGCATGTCGCTCGATTTCGGCTCGCGCGTCGTAAACCTCGACGGCAAGGAATTCGCGGTCATGCGCTGGATGGGACCGAGCAAACAGTTCATCGAGAAGTGGAAGCGCGCAAGCGCCCACGTCTTCTTCAATGCAGGTCCCTACATCTTTTACCTCGCCGGTCAGGGCGTCGCCTCTCGGTTGGGCGGCCCTTTCCGGCGTGGTGAGTTTGCTCTCTGTGCATTGTCGCGTGACGAGTTTCTGCGGGCCGTTCGGTGGGAGGACAGCGCGACGCCTCAGTGAAGGTCACGCGACTTGACCCCGAGATCATCGATGTGACCGTAGGGATAAAAGAAGTCTCGCGCGCGTAACCCCTTGGGCGCCAGCTCGCGCGCATCGGAGCCCGAACATGGCGCGCGTGACCGAAACCCCCTCACATCACGGAGTCAAGCGCAGCTCCGCCCCCTGCTGCGAGCAATACGACAACCCATGGTGGGGCTTTCCAGGCCATCAGTGCCACAAAGCAAACCAGAGCCAGCGCGAAGTCCGGCATGCCGCCGATCGCGCTGGTGAAGACAGGCGAATACAACGCCGCGCCGAGGATGCCGACGACAGCGGCATTGGCGCCTTGCATGGCCGACTGCGCCCATGTCGTGCGGCGCAACCGATCCCAGAAGGGGAGCGCCCCGATCAGGATGAGGAAGCCCGGCAGGAAGAGTGAGACAAGAGCGATCGCCGCACCGGCAACGCCGTTCGGCGCCGGTCCCATGACCGCCCCGAGCCAGGCGGCGAAGGTGAAGAGCGGTCCCGGCACGGCCTGCGCCGCGCCATAGCCCGCAAGGAAGGCGTCGTCGGACACCCATCCCGGCGTGACGGTTTCGGCC
>JBAYPJ010000190.1:0-2500 GCA_041677785.1 Novosphingobium sp.
GGACCGGCGTGGCATGGACCTATAGCGTCGTCGCGACGCTGGCGCCCGGGATCTTCCCGGATGCCTTCCGTGCCGCCGACGGGACGGTGGCCGTTTATTTCGAGGCGGCGGCCGTCATCACCGTGCTGGTGCTGCTGGGGCAGGTGTTGGAACTACGCGCCCGCGAACGCACGTCGGGTGCGATCAAGGCATTGCTCAATCTCACCCCGAAAATCGCGCGGCGCATCGCCGACGATGGCAGCGAAGCGGAAATCCCGCTGGAGGATGTGGCGGTGGGGGACCGGCTGCGGGTGCGGCCGGGCGAAAAGGTGCCGGTCGATGGCGTGGTCGAGGAAGGGCGATCCGCGCTCGATGAATCGATGGTCACGGGCGAATCCATGCCCGTCACCAAATCGGATGGCGACACGGTGATCGGCGGCACGATGAACCAGAGCGGCGCCCTGATCATCCGCGCCGACAAGGTCGGACGCGATACCATGCTTTCGCGCATCGTCCAGATGGTCGCCGAGGCGCAGCGCTCGCGCGCGCCGATCCAGCGCATGGCCGATCAGGTCTCCGGCTGGTTCGTGCCGGTCGTCATGGGGGTCGCTGTCCTCGCCTTCGTCATCTGGGGCGTCTGGGGACCGGAGCCGCGTTTTGCCCATGGCCTGATCGCGGCGGTATCGGTGCTGATCATTGCCTGTCCCTGCGCATTGGGGCTGGCGACGCCGATGTCGATCATGGTCGGCGTCGGGCGCGGCGCGGGGCTTGGCGTCCTCATCAAGAATGCCGAGGCGCTGGAGCATATGGAAAAGGTCGATACGCTGGTCGTCGACAAGACCGGAACGCTGACCGAAGGTAAACCCGCCGTCACCCGGATCATCGCGGCGGAGGGCTTCGCGGAAGACGAGCTGCTGCGGATCGCCGCCGGGGTCGAGCGCGCGTCGGAACATCCGCTGGCGCTGGCGATCGTTGACGCGGCGACGGGCCGAGGCATCGAGATTCCCCCCGTCAGCGACTTCGATTCACCCACCGGCAAGGGTGCACTAGGCATGGTCGAGGGCAAGCGCGTCGCGCTGGGCAATGCACGTTTCCTGGCGGAATCCGGGATCGACACCGCGTCGCTTGCCGCCGAAGCTGACGCGCTCCGTAAAGATGGCGCGACCGCCATCTTCATGGGACTGGATAATCGGGCCGTCGGGATTTTCACCATCGCCGATCCGATCAAGCCGACGACGCCCGAGGCGCTTGCCGCCTTGCGCGCCGACGGCATCAAGGTGGTGATGCTGACCGGAGACAACCGCACGACGGCCGAAGCGGTTGCGCGCCGGCTCGGCATCGATGCGGTCGAGGCCGATGTCTTGCCCGACCAGAAGGCGGATGTCGTCGCGCGGCTGAAGCAGGAAGGACGTATCGTCGCGATGGCGGGCGACGGGGTCAATGATGCCCCGGCATTGGCGGCCGCCGATGTCGGCATTGCGATGGGCCATGGCACCGATGTCGCCATGGAAAGCGCAGGCGTGACCTTGCTCAAGGGCGATCTCAACGGCATCGTCCGCGCTCGCCAGCTCAGCGAGGCGACGATGGCCAATATCCGCCAGAACCTGTTCTTCGCCTTCGTCTACAACGCGGCGGGCGTGCCGATCGCGGCTGGATTGCTCTACCCGTTCTTCGGCATCCTGCTCTCGCCGATGATCGCGGCGGCGGCGATGGCCCTGTCGTCGGCGAGCGTAGTCGCCAACGCGCTGCGCCTCAATCGGGTGCGGCTGTGAATATCGGCGGGGCCTCACAGGCCAGCGGTGTCTCGCAACGCATGATCCGCCATTATGAGAAGATCGGGCTGATCCCGGCGCCGCCGCGCCGGGACAGCGGCTATCGCGATTATGCCGATGCCGATGTCCATCGCCTGCGCTTCATCGCCAATGCCCGCGATCTCGGCTTTCCGATCGAGGACATCCGCGATCTTCTCGGGCTGTGGAGCAACAGCCAGCGCGCCAGTGCGGAGGTGAAGGCGCTCGCCGTCGCCCGCGCCGAAGAATTGGGCCGCAAGGCCGAGGCGCTTCAGGCGCTGCGCCAGACGCTGGTGGAGCTTGCCGAGCGCTGCCACGGCGACGACCGCCCCGACTGCCCGATCATCGAGCGCATGTCTGGCGAGGATGACCGCGACGCCGCGGGCGTTCGATGAGGAAACCGGGACCTGGATATGGCTCGGTAGGTGGCAACGGACCGCATTGCCTGTTTACCCGCCTGCGTTGATATTGAACCCAGACGTCGGCTTTGCTGGCGAGAGCTGCCGCTCATCCGCGAGGCTGGAACGGCATGAGTTGGTCGGTCCTTGCCATTTTAGCGGCGAGGCCGGCAGCTTCGGTGGACGCGCTGGACGCCGAACACTATCCTAAGCCGCCATGTTCCACCTCCACTGCACCAAGAAACTGCTAGATCGGATCAAACCCGAGATCGCTGAGCCCGGACAAAGCGACACCGCCCTGGGCAATTGGTATGCCACGGTGCTATTCTGGAA